>JAIEQK010000223.1 GCA_019747795.1 Gammaproteobacteria bacterium
GCGCCTGCTGGCGCCCGGCGCGCCGCCACCCGCCGACGCCGCGCGCTGCGGCCTGCTCGCTTTCGGTACCGACGCGCCAGGCGACTACGCCGCGCGCGAAGTCCTGCCCGCGGACCCGGCGCTGGCGGCGCCACGCTTCTTCGCCGCCCTGCGTCGCCTGGATGCCGCCGGCGTCCAACGCATCGACGCCGTGCCCATCGCCGACACCGGTCTCGGCGCCGCCCTCATGGATCGCCTGCGCCGCGCCGCCCACGAGTAACGAGGAGGTCGCGCGTAGCGGCGCGCTAATCGTCCAGCGTGTAGAACCCGTCTTCTTCGCTGCCACCCTGTGTGCCCTGCACCGGCTGCGCGGGCGGCGCCGGCGGCGGGTGCAGCCCGAGCACCGCTTCGAGCTTGTCCGGGTCGCCGAGCTGCTGGGTGAGGAAGGGATGGCGCAGCGCTTCGGACGCCGTCATGCGCTGCGCGGGGTCGGGGTGGGTCAGGCGATTCATGAAGTCGACGTAGGCCGAATCCATGGCGAACTCGCCCGGCCGCGCCTGCGCGGAAGCGGTCGGGTGCAGCGCCTGGTCGACGTACTCGCCGTCCAGTCCGACCTATGCTTTGAAGCTGCCATCGGGCTGCTGGATCATGGTCTGCTTGGGCGCGTCCAGCACCTCGCGCGCCGTCATGCTGTCCGGCTTGTAGGCGCCCTGGACCATGGTCGCTTCCTGCGCGCCGTCGCGACCCGGCACGAACTGGTAGTGGGTGGTCGGCTCGGCCGAGCGCTTCGGATCGTGCATCGCCGGCGCGAGCTCCATCTGCGGAAAGAGCATCTTGCCGACCGTGAAGGTGTCCCACTTGTCGTCCACCTCCTTGCTGCCGGCGTTCACCTCCGGCGGCGTGGTCAGCACCATCATCATCGGGTCCTGGCGGGGGCCGTGTTCCTGGGCCAGGCCCATGTCCACCAGCTTGGGCTGCATGGTCGCCTCGTCGAACATGATGTTGTCGCCCTTGATGTCGCGATGGGTCATGCCCATGGCCTCGAACTGCGCCAGCCCCTGCAGCGTGCCCTTGATCAGTTGCTGCAGCGCGCCGAGGTACTGTTCGCGGTTGATGTCGCCCTCGCGATAGCGATCTTCGAGCTTGGTGAACACCTCGTTCATCTTCGGCCCTTCGATCTTCTCCATCACCAGCACGTCCTCGTTGCCGATGCGCTGGATGCCGAAGCAGCGGGCGATGTTGGGATGTTCGCCGACCTGGGCGTAGATTTTCTCTTCCTGCTCGATGTCCTGGCGGAAGCGCGCGTCGTCGCCCCCGGGTTTGCGCGTCTTACCGACCAGGGCCGTGCCGTTCGCGTCGGTACCGAGTTCGACCACGCGGCCGAAGTTGCCGACGCCGAGTTCGTTGCCGAGCGCGAGCGGTGCCTCGGGATCGGGCTGCAGGCTCGCGGCCTGCGCCGCGCGCTTGGTGTCGAGGCTGATGTCGTGCAAGGCGTCGCGTACCTTCTCCTCGAAGTCGTCCAGGTCCTCCCTGGCCTGCTGCAGGTCGCCGCCAGGCCTGGCCAGGGCTGCCTGCAGGGTTTCCCAGTCGGTGGCCAGCGCGTCGTGCGTCTCCCGCTGCCCTTCATCGCCCGCGAGCAGCGCGAGCGCCCGCGTCACCAGGGGCTCGAGGCGGGTGAGATCGGACATCAGCGCGCTTATCTGCTGCAGGCGAGGGCCGATGACTGCATCGACCTCGCGGCGCAGCGCGTCGAAGGCCTCGGCCTGCTCGCCAGGGTCCCCGAGCGCACGGGCGCGCCGGAACTCGTCGCCGAAGGCGCTCTTCTGCTCGGCGCTCAGCAGATCGCGGTTCCCTCGCAGTTCGCGGGCCAGGTATTCGGAGAGCGCCACCGCGCGCCTGGTGCTGTCTTCCGGTGTCTCGGCGGCGCGCAGCGCTTCGCGCCGCTCGGCATGCTGCGCGGCGCGGCGCGCGAAGCCGTCGGCGGGCGGTTGCGGCGGTGGCGGTGGGATCTGGACTGCCTGCGCCGGTTCGTCCTCGTCGTCGCTGTCGGGCTCGCCGACGTTGTCATCGAGCTCGTAGTTGCCGTTGTCGTCGTCGTTCAGGGTGTACATGCCGGACTGTTCCGCGCCGCGCAGCGCGTCGACGCGCCCGTAGCCCTGCACGCGCGGTGGGTCCGCCGCGGTCGACGAGTAGGCCTGCACCGAGGGGTCGCGCGCTTCGGCTGCCGCGCGGCCGGCGTCGGAAGTCTCCCCGGCATCGTCCGCCGGCACGACGTAGGCTTCGAGCGCCTGCTCGGCCGACGCCGCGGGCACCACCCGGCCGTAGCCCTGCGCGCGGGCGCTCTCCGTGTCGGGCAGGACGTAGCTTTCGACGGGCGGCGGGTCCGCCACCGGTTGCACCCGGCCATAGCCCGAGGCCGGCACCTCACCATAGGCGTCGGCCGGATCCTGCGGGCCGCGCAGCGGATCCTCCTGCTCGGTCACGGCCGGCGCGGCGGGAGGCGGCGGCGGACGGTGCCGGCCGATCT
>JAIEQK010000135.1 GCA_019747795.1 Gammaproteobacteria bacterium
CCGCGCGCCGTCGCGCGGCGACCCGCGCCGAAGCCTGAGCCGCCGGCAGCGCGCCCGAGGACGCTCGGCGCCGGTCACAGCGCCGCGAACCACGACTCCATGCGCGTGCGCAGTTCGGCATCGGGCAGCGGGCCGAAGCCCGCCTGCATGTTGTCCACCATGTGCGTGAGCTTGGAGGTGGCGGGGATGGTGCAGGTCACGGCGGGATGGGAGACCACGTACTTGAGAAACACCTGGCCCCAGCTCGCGCACTGGATGTCGGCGGCCCAATCCGGCAGCGCGAGGCCGCGGGTGCGGCGGAAGAGCTCTCCGCGCTCGAACGGACGGTTGACCAAGGTCGCGATGCCCTTGTCGGCGGCGATGGGCAGCAGTTCGGTCTCCGCGCGACGGTCGGCGATGCTGTAGCTGAACTGTACGAAGTCGAGGGTCTCGCCGCGCATGATCTCCGCGAGCGCCGCGTGGTCGCGGCCATGGGACGTGGTGATGCCGAGATACCGGATGCGCCCCTCGCGCTTCCACTCGCGGAGCGTCGGCAGATGCGTGCGCCAGTCCCGCAGGTTGTGGATCTGCATGAGATCGATGCGTTCGACGCCGAGCCTGGCCAGCGAGGTGCGCATCTGTTCGATACCCGCCTCGCGGCCATCGGTCCATACCTTGGTCGCGATGATCGGCCGGGTCTTCGTGTCGACCTTGGGCAACAGCGCGCCGACCACCGATTCGGCGTTGCCGTACATCGGCGAGGAATCGATCAGCTGCCCGCCGTCGGCGAAGAACTGCCGCAGCACGTCCCCGAGCTCCGGCAGCGCAGGATCGTCTAGCGCAACGTCCAAGGTCTCCGACGTGCCCATGCCGATGATGGCGAGCGCTTCGCCGCTCGCGGGGATGGGCTTGGTGTTGGGCGTGCGGCCTAGCGCCTCGGCCCAGCGACCACCGTACAGCAGCAGCGGCGCGAGGCCCGCCGCGGCGATGAAACGTCGACGTGAAGGATCGGTATGCATGACGGCATCCCTCCGGGCTTGCGTTCGGCGCCCTCGCCTCACGGTACACCTTCGTCGAACGCGCGTCCCAGCCGGTAGCCGACCACGGCCCACAGGACGGAGATGAACACGCCCACGGCGGCCAAAGCGCCTAGCCCCAGGCCGAGGCCGTGGCTGAGACCGGAGAATGCCCAGCCGGTCAACGTGTCGCCACCGCGATACACCACGGTGTCGATCACCGGCTTGGCCTTGAAGCGGGTCTCGCGATCGACCTGGGTGAAGAGCATCTCCCGCGCCGGGCGGGTGATCGCGTACTCGCCCGCGCGTCGGCACACCTGCAGCGCGAGCAGCAGCAGCGCGGCGGGCGCCAACGCCAGGCACAGCAGGCCGCCCGCCGCCAGCGCCGGCAACAGCGCCAGGGTCGCGCCCATGCCCAGGCGGCCAAGCAGTCGGCTGGTGGCGAAGAACGCCAGCAGGAAAGTCAGCAGGTTGGTCAGCCAGTCGACCGTGCCCAGCAGCCGCGTGCGGGTGGCGAGCTCGTAGTCCGCGAGCAGGTTCTTCTGCTCGAAGTAGAAGAACGCGTTGACCATGGTGAAGAGCAGCAGGAAGAGCGCGATGCCGAGCAGCCGGGGGTGGGTGATGAGCAGGCTGAAGCCACGTAGCGGGTGGCCGCCGAGACGCGCCTCGGCGTCGAGCTCGAGCCCGTCCTGTGACGGCGCGCGGCGCCTGCGCCCAAGCGCGATCGCGAGGGGCAGCGGCAGGCACAGCATCAAGGCCGCTGCCAGCATCAGCGTGCTCGCGGGCAGGCTCTCGCCGAGCAGCATGGGCACCAGAGGACCGGCCAGCGCACCGGCGCTCGCGCCGGCCGCGATCAATGGGAACAGTCGTCGCGCCTGCTCGCGATCGAAGACGTCGGCCATGAAGCTCCAGAACACCGACACGTGGAACAGGCTGAACACACTGACCCACACGTAGAACGCCTTGTCGGCGAGCGGCGCCTGCGCCACGCCGCTCGCAAGCAGATGAAAGCCGAAGAAACTCGCCGCGAAACAGACGTACAGCCCGGGCACCACGTAGCGCAGCCGCACGCGGCTCACGACGTAGCCGTAGGTCGCGACCACCGCGATGCAGAGCGTGAAGTTCACCGTCCACAGCAGGCTCACCTCGGCGTCCGACCAGTCGCTCGCAAGCGCGTCGCGCACCGGGCGCAGCACGTAGTAGGCGGCCATCAGGATGAAGATGAAGGCGAAGGCGAGCAGCGCCGGCACGCGCTCCTCCTGGCGCACGGCCATCCAGCGGTCCAGCAATCGCGCCGCGGTGGAGGACGGGGGAGAATTGCCGACTGACATGGCGTGCGCACGGGATGCGAGGGCCCTGCGTGATTGTCCGGCATGCAAGTGGGCGAGCGCTACCGGTCGTGGCCTCGCGCATTGTTCTGGCGGCGCGCGGTGGATCGGGCAGAGGCTTCGCCGAGCGCCGCTGGACCCTCGCTTTCGCGAGGGTGACGGGATTGGAGTGCTGTACGGATCATCCGATCGATGACCCGTCATTCCCGCGAAAGCGGGAATCCACGGGCTTCGCCGATCGCCGATGGACCCTCGCTTGCGCGAGGGTGA
>JAIEQK010000131.1 GCA_019747795.1 Gammaproteobacteria bacterium
CCGCGTCGGCGTCGGCCCGCGCGCGCAGGACCTCGGCCTGCAGGCGCTCGGCCTCGGCCTTGTCGCGGCTCAGTTGGCGGGCCGCGATGGCCTCGGCCTCGGCGCGCGCGCGTTCGAGTTCTTCTTTCAGGCGTCGCGCCTCGGCGGCCTCCTGCTGGGCGGCGGCCACCGCGGCCGCCTGTGCGTCACCACGGGCGCGTTCGATCTCGGCCTTCAGGCGCTGGGCCTCGGCCAGCTCGCGGCGCGCCGCCTCGGCGGCGACCTGGATGCGACGCTTCTCCGCGCGCAGCTTCTCCGCCGCGCGGCGTTCGACCTCGACCCGCTGACGCTCGAGTTCGGCCGCGATGCGCTGCCGCTCGGCTTCGATCTTGCGGGTCGCCTCCTGCTCCGCGTCGCGGCGCGCCTTCTCGGCGGCGGCGCGCAGGCGCGCCTCGAGTTCAGTGCGGGTCTTGGCCGCAACGGTCGGGTCGGGGCGCTGCGGCTTGGGCGCCTTGGGGTCGATCTTCGGCATCGCCGAGGGATCGACCCGCACCAGGGACGCGGCCTGCATGGCCGCCTCGGTGTGGCGCTCGTGATCGGTCATGTGCGAGGTCGGGACCGGCGCGACCGGCGCGGGCACGGGCTCGAGCGCGTCGTCGTCGTGCAGGGTGAGATCCAGCGACGGCGCGCGCATCAGGTCGTAGCGCATCAGGCCGCCTTCGAGGAAGTGCACGTCGAAGCCGCGCTCGGCGAGCAGGAAGGCCGCCACCGCGCTGCGTCCACCGGTGTCGCAATAGACCAGGTAGGTGGTGCCCTGGTCGAGCCGGCCGGAGTGCATGCGCAGCGTGTTCAGCGGGTGGTTGATGCTGCCTTCGAGCCCGTTCTGGCTGTGTTCCTCGGGGAAGCGCACGTCCAGCCACTGCGCGCCGCGGGTGGCGACGATCTGCTGACCCTCGGGATAGGTGACCGCGCTCAGCAGGGGTTTCTGGATCAGCTCGAGGAAGGCTTCCTTCGGCAGGCGCACGAGCTGGCCGTCGGACAGCATGCGCACCGACGCGTTGCGGTTCGAGCCCGCCACCAGCGCTTCCTCGCCGAAGGAGTCGCCAGGCCCGATCATCGCCAGGCGATAACCGGGGGCGTTGGGGCCGGAGCTGCGCAGCACCTCGCCGCGCCCCTGGGCGATGATGAAATAGTAGTCACCGGGTTCGCCCTGCTTCACCACCGTGTCGCCGGCGCGCACGTCGATGGTCTCGAGCAGGCTGAAGATGCGATGGATGTTCGCCGCCGGCAGCAGGGAGAACAGCTTCGACTGGAGCATGCGCGTCATCCAGTCGCCGTCGTCGGTCACGTCCGCGTCGAACTCGTTGACCTGCATCGCGCCGTGCTGGCCGCCACCGTCGGACATGAGCAATCGCTCGAGCAGCTCGCGGGACACCCGCAGCACCGCCACGTCGGTCTCGGCGCGGGCGCTCATCTTGCGTGGCTGGAGCTGGGCGAGCGCGTGGGCGGCGGCGGGGCTGCCGCCCGCCAGGCGCTGCACGGTCTGCCCGGCGGCCAGCAGTTCGAGCCGGCCTTCGAGCAGGTAGAGGGTGTAGGGATCCTGGTCGCCCTCGCGAAACAGGATGTCGCCGCGCCGATAGCGCAGCACCTCGGCCTGGCCGAGCACCTGGGCACGACTCGCATCGCTGAGCGCGGCGAGCGGCACGAGCGACTCGATCAGGACTTCGTACTTCGCTTCCAAAGCCGACATTCAGGCACGGACCTGCCAGGGGTGGAGGTTTGCGGTCGGGAATTCGCCGCCTGAAGAGCAAAGCAGGCCGACGTCGCCTAGCTTAATCGTGCGTTGTGAACCACGCATGGTTCCAGGACGCCAAGTGTGAAGACCATCACGCCGGGTCAGGAGGCCACGCGGGATTCTTGCCCTCGGACTTTGCGCTCGCCGGCGACCCGCGAACCCCTTCGCGGCGCCTGTTCCGCCGCCGCCCGGGCGGGGAAACGGCGTAGAATGCCTGCCTACGAGACAGCGCGGGTAGCGAATCGTGGTCACCGAGGAGACTAAGTCCATCCAGCGCCGCATTCTGGAGCTGCAGACCGAACATCGCGATCTGGACGAGGTGGTCACCACGCTCTCCAACCGCCTGGACGTCGACCAGCTGCTCCTGCGACGCATGAAGAAACGCAAGCTGCAGCTCAAGGACCAGATCGCCCGGCTGAAGAGCCAGTTGATTCCTGACCTGGACGCATGATGCGCAGCACACGAGGATAGTGTCGGCCTGCAGCTCATGACAGTCGAATTCGCAGCACTCAAGTCCCGCTTTGGTTATCTGGTTCCGCTGAACAAGCTGCCCGCGGACCGCCAGTCCCGACTGCTGGCGCAGGCCGAGGTCGTCGAACTGCGCAAGAAGGACATCCTGTTCCGCCAGGGCGACCGCGACGACTTCACCTGCTACGTACTCGAGGGCGAACTCGAGCTGTTCGCCGACGATTCACTCATCAAGCGCGTTAGCGGCGGTGAAGGCGCCTCGTTTCAGCCTTTGGCGCAACTGCAGCCTCGACAGATGACGGCCGTCGCAAAAACGAAGGCCACGGTCCTGCGCCTGCGCCGCAGCCTGGTCGAACAGCT
>JAIEQK010000325.1 GCA_019747795.1 Gammaproteobacteria bacterium
AGCAGCGCCGCGGCCGCGCGCCAGGCGCGCGCGTCGGGATTCGGCATCGCGACCAGGGCGAACGCGGCGAAGCTCAAGGCCAGGTAGAGCGGCTCGCTGAACACGCCCATGGCGGTGAACAGCGCCACCGGCGCCACGGCCAACAGCGCGCTTGCGACCAGCGCCAGCGGCCACGTGGCGCCCGCGCGGCGCGCCCAGGCCAGGGCGGCGACGCTGCCCCCGGCCTGCAGCGCGGCGTCGAGTGCAAGATTCCAGGCAGGCGCGGCGCTACCGCCACCGAGCAGCGCCAGCAGCGCGGGATAGAGCGGCGGAAAGGGATATCGCCCGAAGAGATCGAGCGCGAAGCCAGCGTCGTTGGTGCGCCACGGCGAGAGCGCGTCAGCCAGCAGGAGGTATATGGCGGCGTCGGAGTTGAGACCTGCGAGGCTCGCCTTGACGCCGATCCAGGCGAGCAGCGCTCCGCAGGCTCCGCCCCACAGGGCATAAGCGAGCGGCCGCGCCGTCCTGGGCGCCGCCACGCTCGCGCCTCAGCCGCGCGCGCCGGCGTCGAGCAGCGTCGCGTAGGCCTCGCGCAGGCGGCTCTTCTGCACCTTGCCCATGGTGTTGCGCGGCAGTTCGGCGACGCTGACGATGCGCTTCGGCAGCTTGAAGCCCGCCAACCGGCTGCGCAGGCGCGCGAGCGCGGCGCCCTCGTCGAAGCTCGCGTCGGCGATCACCGCCGCCACCACCGCCTCGCCGAAATCCGCATGGGGAACGCCGAACACCGCCGACTCCACCACGCCGGGCAGTTCGTCGAGCTCGCTCTCGATCTCCTTGGGATAGATGTTGAGACCGCCGCTGATGATCATGTCCTTGCTGCGCCCGACGATGGACAGGTAGCCGTCGGTGCCGAGCACGCCCTGGTCGCCGGTGTGGAAGAAGCCGTCGACGCTGAAGGCGCTCGCGGTCTGCTCGGGCAGCTGCCAGTAGCCGCGGAACACGTTCGGGCCGCGCACTTCGATCTCACCGATCTCGCCGGCCGGCAGCGCCCTGCCCTGCTCGTCCACCACGCGCACCTCGGTGCCCGGCAACGGCAGCCCAACCGAGCCGGGACGACGTTCGCCGTGCAGCGGGTTGCTGGTGTTGATGCCGGTCTCGGTCATGCCGTAGCGCTCGAGGATCGTCTGGCCGGCGCGTGCGGTGAACTCGTGGAAGGTCGATTCCAGCAGCGGCGCGGAGCCCGAGATGAAGAGCCGCACCGTGCGGCACGCGTCGCGCCCGAAGTCCGGCGCCGCGAGCAGCCGCGTGTAATAGGTCGGCACGCCGGCGAAGAGCGTCGCGCCCGGCAGCGCGGCGATCACCGCCGACGCCTCGAAGCGCGCGTGGAAGCGCAGGCGCATGCCGGCCAGGAGCGCCGGGTGCAGCGTGATGAAGAGTCCGTGCACGTGGTAGAAGGGTAAGGCATGCAGCAGCACGTCCTCGCGCGCGAAGCCCCAGGCTTCGCGCAGCGCGACCGCGTTGCTGTACAGGTTGCCGTGGGTGATGGGAATGCCCTTGGGCGTGCCGGTGGTGCCCGAGGAGTAGAGCAGCGCGGCGACCGTGTCGTCGGTCGCCATGGCGGTCGCGAACGCGGGCGCGGCATCGGCCCACAGCGCCGGCAGCTCGCCGCCGCCGTCGGCGGTCAGCGTCAGGCGCCGCGGCGCCGGTGACGCGCTCGCGCAGGCGGCCTCGACCTTGGGCGCGAGCGCCGGGTCCAGCACCACCAGGCGCGCGCCGGCGTTGCCGATGAAGAACGCGAGCTCGCGCTCGCTGTAGGCGGTGTTGAGCGGCTGGTACACGAGGCCCGCGCGCAGGCAGCCCAGATAGAGCCACAGGAGCGCCGGGCTCTTCTCGGCAATCACGGCCACGCGATCGCCGGCGGTGAGGCCGAGGCCCAGCAGCGCATTCGCGACCCGGGCGCTCTCGCGCTCGGCGTCGCCGTAGCTTCGCACGCTGCCGTCCGGCAGTTCGAGCAGTGTCGCGTCCTGGTCGAAGCCGGCCGAGCAGCGCGCGTAGAGATTGGCGTTCGCGCTCATGACGTCTACAGCGAGCGGCCGATCAGCTCTTTCATGATCTCGTTCGAGCCGCCGTAGATCATCTGCACACGGCTGTCGGCGAAGTAATTGGCGATGGGGTACTCGAGCATGTAGCCATAGCCGCCGTGCAGCTGCAGGCACTCGTGGGCGAGCATGAACTGCTTCTCGCTGCACCACCACTTGGCCATCGAGGCCGTCACGTTGTCCAGTTCGCCCGCGTTCAGTTGCTGGATGCAGTGATCGAGGAACACCCGCGCGATGGTGGTCTCGGTCTTCCACTCGGCGAGCTTGAACTTGGTGTTCTGGAACTCGATCAGCGACTGGCCGAAGGCCTTGCGCTGCTTGGTGTAGTCGACGGTGTGGGCGAGCGCCGACTCCATCGCCGCCACCGCCGAGATGGCGATGATCAGCCGCTCGCGCGGCAGCTGGGCCATGAGCTGGTAGAAGCCCTGCCCTTCCACGCCGCCGAGGATGTTGGCGCGCGGCACGCGCACGTCGTCGAAGAAGAGCTCGCAGGTGTCCTGGCCCTTCATGCCGATCTTCTTCAGCGGCTT
>JAIEQK010000025.1 GCA_019747795.1 Gammaproteobacteria bacterium
CCCCGCTTTCGCGGGGGTGACGTTGTAGTGAGTGACCACGAAGACCGTCAGGCGTCCATCGACCGACCCAACCCGTCATTCCTGCGCAAGCAGGAATCCATGGGCTTTGCCAACCGCCGATGGTTCCCGGCTTACGCGATGAGTGATGAGGTAGTGGCGGAGCCGAAGACTTCCAATCGCCCACCAAACCATTCACCCGTCATTCCCGCGCAAGCGGGCATCCAAGGGCTGCGCCGCTCAGGCCAGCGACTCGAAGGCCTGGTCGATGCGCGCGAAGCGGCGGCGGATGAACTCGCGCGATTCCTCGTGGGTGACGATGTAGAGCTCGTTCTGCTTGATGGCCCGCACCACCTGGTCGGCGACACCGGCGACCGGCAGCACCCGCCCGCGCATCTTCTTCTCCTGCTCCGGCGAGACGTCGAGGTCGCGCTCCGGGCCGCCGTACTCGGCCGGACGATTACGCGCCGAATCGTTGATGTTGGTCGCGACCACCATCGGGCACAGCACGGACGAGCCGATGTCGTACTGCTTGAGATCCTTCGCCAGGCATTCCGACAGCGCGACCACGCCGTACTTCGCGACGCAATAGACCGAGAGCCCCTGGTTCGCCACCAGGCCGGCGAAGGACGCGGTGTTGACGATGTGTCCGCCCTGGCCCTGCGCGATGAGCCGCGGGAGGAAGGTCTCCACGCCGTGGATCACGCCCCACAGGTCGACCTTGATGATCCACTCCCAGTCGGCGTGGGTCATCTCCTCCACCGGCCCGAACACCGCCACGCCGGCGTTGTTGAACAGCACGTGGGCGGCGCCGAAATGCTTGAAGGTGGCGTCGGCCAGGTTCTGTACCTGGTCCAGTTCGCCGACGTCGGTCTTGACGCCGATGACCTCGGCGCCGGTCATGCTGAGCTCGTGCGCCGCAGTGTCGAGCGCGCCCTGCTCGATGTCCGCCAGCACGAGCTTCATACCTTCCTTCGCCAGCGCCTGCGCGGTGGCGTAGCCGATGCCGCTCGCGCCGCCGGTGATGACCGCGACCTTGCCTGCCAGATCTTTCATGACTTGCTCCCCTGGTAGAACCCGTAGGCGGTCCAGCCGCCGTCGATCACGAGCGTCTCGCCGGTGACCCAGGACGACTCGCTGGAACCCATGTAGACGACCGCGCGCGCAATCTCGTGGCCGGTGCCCAGACGCCGCATGGGTGTGCGCCGCTCGAGATCGCGAATCTTGAGTTTGCCGCCCGCTTCGAGCTCGTCGATCATCTCGGTCTGCACGTAGCCCGGCGCCACGCAGTTGACGCGGATCTGGTAGCGCGCCCACTCGATGGCGAGCACCTTGGTCATCTGGTCTACCGCGGCCTTGGACACGCAGTAGGCGAGCGTGCCCGGAAAGGCGTTCCGCCCGAGGATCGAGCCGATGTTGACGATGGCGCCGCCGCCCTCCACACGCATCTGACGCGCGGCGGCCTGCGAGCAGAGGAAGACCGACTTGCAGTTGATATCCATCTGCCGGTCCCAGTTGTCCTCGCTCATGTCGAGCGTCGGCGCCGGGTCGGAGATGCCGGCGTTGTTGACCAGGAGGCGCGGCGCGCCCAGCTCCGCGCCGATGGCGGCGAAGGTCGCGGTCACCTCGTCCGCGCGCTCGACGCGGCAGCCGTAGGCCCGCGCTCGACCGCCGGCCGCCTCGATCGCGGCGACCGTGCTCGCGGCGTTCTCGACCTTGGTCGCGATGCACGCGACGGTCGCGCCTTCACGAGCGAGTTCCAGCGCGATGTCGCGCCCGAGGCCGCGGCTCGCGCCGGTGACCACCGCCAGTTGAGTGTCGAATACGCCCATCAAGTCTCCCCTGCCTGTTGCCGTCGACGCGCCGCTTGGCGCGCGAGAATCGCGGCTGCGACCGCGCCGATGATAGCGATGCCCGCGAGCAGCACGAAATAGTGACGATGTCCCGCCGCGCCCGGCGCCGCGTCGAGCAGGCGTCCGGCGATCGCGGCGAAGAAGATGTCGGGCGTGAAGCCGATCAGCGACACCACGCCCACCGCGGTGCCGGTGGCGTGGCTCGGAATGCGCGCTTCCTCGAGCAGCGCGAAGTAGACGCCGCGCAGCGCGAACACCGCCGCGGAGCTGACCGCGAGATTGGCGTACACGAGCCAGGGCACGACGTGCGCGCCGGTCATGAGCGCGAGCGCGGCGTAGACCAGCACCAGCAGCGCGAACAGGCCCACCACGCTGCGCGCGACGCCGAGCCGGTCGGCGGCGAAACCGGCCGCGACCGCGGCCAGTGGACGCAGGTAGGCGGTAAGCGCGCCGAAGCCGGCGGCGCGGGTCTCGTCAAGACCGAGCACCTCGTGGGCGTAGAGCGCGTAGTTGTCCAGGCCCTTGAAACCACAGTAGGCCGCGACCACCACCAGCGCCTGCCACCACACCGCCGGCAGGCGCAGCACCTGGCCGACGCCAACGAGGCGAGGACGGGATGGGCCGTTCGTCGCCGCATCGTCCGCCGGCAGCCAGCGCCAGACCAGGAGTGCGGCGGTGGCTGTCGCGCCGGTGTAGAACAAGGCCACCGCGCGCAGCCCCGCGCGTCGCGCCTGCGGGTCGAGCGCGGCGTCCAGCCCGC
>JAIEQK010000186.1 GCA_019747795.1 Gammaproteobacteria bacterium
AGCGCTTCGGCGCCGACGTCGGCCTCGCCATCACCGGCGAACACGATCTCGGCCGCATCGAGGGCACCAATGCCGGCACCACCTACCTTGGCATCGCTTTGCCGGGCGACGAGCGCGTGACCCACGTGCGTCTGCCGGGCGACCGCGAACGCGTGCGGCAGTTCAGCGTGATCAGCCTCCTGAACGCGCTGCGCCTGCGGCTCCAGCTAGGCACCTGGGACACGCAACGGGATTTCTGAGCGACAGGTCGGACTGTAGGTCGGACTTCAGTCCGACATTCGATCCCAGGTTCACCCATCCAAATCAACCAAAACCGGAGCACCCTCAATGCGCATCGACATCGAATACTGTGGGATGTGAGGCTACGAAGCGAAGGCCATCCGTGCGATGGGCATTCTGCGTGACGACGGCCGGCACGAGGTCACCCTGACCCGCAGCGGCGGCGGCGTGTTCGAGATCACGCTGGATGGAAAGCTCGCCTGGTCGAAGAAGGCCAACGGCCGCTTTCCGGACGAACGAGAACTGCGCGCGCTCATCACGACCTGAACGAGGATTCGCCATGCATCCCCTGGAATCGCTGACCACCGCGACGCTGGCCGAGGTGGCGCAGCGCATCGCGCGCCGTGAGATCTCGCCGATCGAACTGACCGAGGCCATGCTGGCGCGCATCGAGCGCCTTGACGGGCGGCTGCACAGCTACATCACCGTCATGCCCGAGCATGCGCGCGCCCAGGCGCGTGCGGCCGAGCAGGCAATAGCCGCCGGCGACTATCGCGGGCGGCTACACGGCGTGCCCATCGCACTGAAAGACCTGGTCAACACCTGCGACGCGCCGACCACCTGCGCGTCGCCGCTGCTGCGCGACTTCCGCCCGAGCTACGACGCCGCGGTGGTGGAACGTCTCGACGCGGCCGGCGCGGTCACGCTCGGCAAGCTGAACCTGACCGAGTTCGCGCTGTACGGCTACCACCCCAGCCACACGCCGCCCAACAACCCCTGGAAGCTCGATCACTGGGCGGGCGTGTCCTCCAGCGGCTCGGGCGCCGCCACCGCGGCCTCGCTCTGCTACGCGAGTCTCGGCACCGACACCGGCGGCTCCATCCGCTTTCCGTCCGCGGCCTGCGGCGTGGTGGGCATCAAGCCGACCTTCGGCAAGGTGAGCCGCTACGGCGTGTTCCCACTCGCCGACACCCTCGATCACATCGGCCCCATGGCGCGCTGCGTGGCCGACGCGGCCTACGTGCTGCAGGTGCTGGAAGGACGCGATCCGCGCGACGCGGCGACCCGCACCGACCCGCCCGGCGACTACGCCAAGGCGCTGGTGCAGGGCGCGCGCGGCCTGCGCATCGGCCTCGACCGCGCCTACTCGACCGCCGACACGGATCCACGCATGAGCGCGGCCCTGTTCGCCGCGGTCGAGGTGCTGGTCGCCCAGGGTGCGGAGGTGGTGGAGCTGAACTCGCCCGAACTCGCGGACGCCGCGCAGCACTGGCTCGCGGTATGCGCGGTCGACGCGCTCATCGCGCACAAGGACTTCTACCCCGTGCAGGCCGCGAGCTACGGGCCCGCGTTTCGCAGGCTGCTCGATCACGGCGCGCAGGTCTCGGCCGCCGAGTACGCGCGCGCCACCCGTCAGCGCCAGGCGACGCGCGCGCTGCTGGATGAACTCCTGACCGGCATCGACGTGATGGTGTGTCCGGCGGCGCCGGCGCCCGCCGGCAGGCAGGCGGACTTCGGTCCGCAGGACGTGATGCCGGACGAGGCCATCGCGCCGCTGGTGCGCTACTCGGCGCCGACCAACTTCTCCGGCCATCCGTCCATCACCCTGCCGAACGGCTTCACCGACGACGGCCTGCCGCTCGCGATGCAGTTCATCGGGCGACATGGTGACGAGGCGGCGATCATCCGCGCCGCCGCGGCCTACGAGGCAGCGACCGAGTGGCACACCCGGCGCCCGCCGCTGTGAAGGCTTGAAGCCGCGGCCGACGGCCGCGGCGCGTCCTACTGCGAGGTGAAGGGTCGGAAGATCTGCTGCACCACGCCGACGGTGGCCTGGAACACGCCGACGCCGACGTTGACGCCGCCCTCGGCCGCCGCGCCGGCGGCATTGACCGCGCCGCGCGCGGTACCGACCACGGCGCCCGCGAGCGGGCCGTTGCGTGCGGTCTCGTCCTGCACACCTTCGACTATCTTGACCGGCGACGTGACCGCCGCGGTCGCGCCATTGGTGGCGCGGGTGAGGCCTTCGTCGGCCCAGGCCTGCGACACGCCCATGAGGGCGACGACGACGAGCGGCGTGATACGAATCTTCATGGCGCTTTCCTCACTGGTCGGCCTGGCCGGCAATCTAGCAGCGTAGACCCTCGCGCAGGCGGCACGGTTTCGCATTCCGGCCTTGTAGGGCCGATTTCAATCGGCCGTGCGCAGCGTATCGACCCGCGCCACGAATGTCGGGTTGAAACCCGACCTACACCGAGATCCGCTTGTAGGTCGGACTTCAGTCCGACATTTGGTGGGGGCTTCGAACAACGCTCTCGAAACCGAATGTCGGACTTCAGGAACTTCTGAATAAGTCCCCGATCAAGGCCAGAAAGAGCGCTTGAGAGGATCTGGGATGGGC
>JAIEQK010000103.1 GCA_019747795.1 Gammaproteobacteria bacterium
ACGCCGGCCGGCGTGCCGGTCGCGATGATGTCGCCGGGGTAGAGCGTGATGCCGGCGGAGATGGTCGCGATCAGCTCCGGCACGGAGAAGATCATCATGTTGGTGTTGCCGTCCTGGCGCAGTTCGTCGTTGACCCACAGCCGGATGGGTGTGTCGGCCAGGTCGAGCTCGTCGCGCGTGACGGCGAACGGACCCATCGGGCAGAAGCTGTCCTGGGATTTGCCGAGCAGCCACTGCTTGTGCGCCTTCTGCACGTCGCGCGCGGTGACGTCGTTGATGATGGTGTAGCCCCACACGTGATCCATGGCGTCGGCCGGCGCGATGGCGCGCCCGCGACGACCGATGATCACCGCGAGCTCCGCCTCGTAGTCGAGCTGGGCGGTGACGCGCCGGTCGTGGAGGATGGGCGCGCCGGGGCCGATGACGCACTCCGGGAACTTGGAGAACACGATGGGCGCCTCGGGCGGCGCCGTGCCGCCACCGGTGGTGTCGAAACCGGCGCGCGCGATCTCGTGCACGTGCTCGTGGTAGTTCTTGCCGATGCACAGCACGTTGCGCCGCGGCCGCGGCAGCGGAGCGAGCAGTTCCACCATGTCCACGCGGTGCGGCCGATCGACGCGCTTCAGGGGCAGCAGCGCCTGGTCCGCCTCGAGCAAGGCCAGGAGACCCTTCTCGGCCCGCGCCGGCGGCAGGTCGAACGGCGTGATGCCCGACCCGTCCTGGGACAGCACGCCGACCTCGATCCGATGCAGGCTGCGATAGGTGGCGATGCGCATGGCGAGACCCAGGGCGTGATGGAGCGGTCGAGGCTAGTGAAGCGGCGCGGGCACTGTCAATCCTGGCTTTAAAGCCGCCTCGCGCGACGGCCGATAAGGCTCGCCATATGGCGACAGCAGAAAAAGCCCGGTCGGACGACTGGAAGGACAAGTACTTCAAGGCGCTGAACGAGCTCGATGAGCACGAGCGCTCGCGCGCCGAGAAGATCGGCCGCCTGAGTCGCGACCTGCTGGCCGTGCTGGAACGCTTCGGCGGCGCCAACGCGAGCTTCGACGAGGACCTCGAACGGCTGAAGCGCAGCGACAAGCTCGCCGACGACGCCCAGCAGGCGCGCCTGCGCAGCCTGGTCGCGACCCTCGAACGCATGGGCACGCCGACCCGGCAGCCCGTCTCCGCGCCGCCGCCCGCGCCTGCCGCGCCCCCGCCCGTACAGAACCCGGTCGCGCCGCTCCGCGAGCTCCTGGCGCGGCTCAACGTGCCGACGCGCCTGCAACCCACCATCGCGAGTCTTCGCCAGCGCGCGGCCGAGGTCGACGAGGTGGACGCCGCGCTGCTCGGCGCCATCGCCGAACAGCTGTCGGTGATCCTGGGCGAGCATGGCGAGGATCGCACGCTCGCCGCGCGCGACGCGCTGCAGGGGCTCATCGATCATCTCTCGCTGCCGGCGGCCGCCCAGGCCCGCCTGGGCGCCATCACGCCGCAGCTGCAGCAGGCCCAGGACGTGGCCAGCGTGCGCGCCATCGCCAAGACGCTGGCGGACTTCGTGGTCGACTACATCGCCGGCCTGCATACCGAAGTGGCCGGACTGAATACCTTCCTCGTCGTGATCAAGTCGCGGCTGGGGGAAGTCTCCGGTTTCGTCGACCTGGAGAAGAGCGAACGCAGCGTCGCCGATGCAGCGCGCGACCAGCTCTCCTCCACCGTCAAGTCGAGCCTCGACACCATGCGCGGGCGGGTGGATCGGGCCGACGACATCGACCAGCTGAAGCAGGACATCCAGCGTCACATCGGCCTCATCGACGGCAGCCTGACCGCCTTCATGAAGACCGAGAGCGCGCGCAGCTCGCGGGTCGACGAGCAGCACGTCGAGCTCAGCCGCAAGCTGGAAGAGATGCACCGCGAGACCGACAGGCTGCGCAAGGAGCTCTGCGAAGCCCAGGACCAGGCGCTGCGCGACGCGCTCACCGGCCTGCCCAATCGCCTCGCCTTCAACGAGCGCATGGCCACCGAGCTCGCGCGCAGCCAGCGCAGCGCGGCGCCGCTGTCGCTGATCGTGCTCGATCTGGACCGCTTCAAGTCGATCAACGACAGCTGGGGTCACCAGGCCGGCGACCGGGTGCTGAAGTACCTCGCGCGGGAACTGGCCGGCCAGATCCGCCAGCAGGATTTCTTCGGCCGCTACGGCGGCGAGGAATTCGTGCTGATCCTGCCGGACACCGCCCGCGCAGGCGCCCTGCGCCTGGCCGATGGCCTGCGCCGTCACATCGAGTCGTGTCGCTTCAAGTTCAAGGACGCGCCAGTGGCGGTGACGATTTCCTGCGGCGTCGCCGAACTGCGCGCGGGCGAGAGCTCACAGCAGTTCTTCGAGCGCGCGGACAGCTGTCTGTACGCGGCGAAGAACAACGGCCGCAATCGCTGCGAAGTGGCGGCATGAACGGGAACTCCGCGCGATGAGGGTCGCCCGCCGGGTCCGCGTCGCGCCCACGGCGCTGGAGAGTGTGCCGCTGCCCGCCTGGCAGTTCGACACTAGCGGTCATGCGCTGCAGGTGAACGCTGCGTTCCTCGCCTGGTGCGGCCGCACCGAGACCGAGATGCTGGGTTTGGGCTGGCAGACGCTGGTGCATTCCGAGGACCTGGTGGCATTGCGCGCCGCGTGGGCCGCGGCCGAC
>JAIEQK010000106.1 GCA_019747795.1 Gammaproteobacteria bacterium
CGCCCGCGTGCGGCGCGCGACGCCGCCCGCGGTGGCGCGCGCGGCAGCGCGCTGGATCCACCAGGCGCGCGAGTTCCGGATCTATCGTTGCGAGCGCAGCCTCGCTGCGTCCTGCGCGCCGGACCCCCGTGTGCGCAAGGACGAGCTCGCTGACCTGCTGCTGTTCGAGCCCGGCGACGCGTGGCAGTCGCGCCAGGGCTTCCTGTCCGCCGCGCTGGCGCGGCTCGAGCAGGGGCATTCCGCCTGGACCATCCGCATCGACGGTCAGCTCGCCCACTCCGGCTGGATGGCCCGCCAGACCGAATCGACCATGTCGGAGGTCGAACAGACGCTGCACTTTCCCCCCGGCAGCGTGGCGCTCTACGACTTCTACTCCGCGCCTGCGATGCGCGGCCGCGGCCTGTACCGCGCGACCATCGCGCATATGCTGCACGTCGCGTTCCAGGATCCCGAGCTGCAACACGCCTACATCTCGGTCCTGGCCGACAACGGACCGTCGCGCCACGTCATCGAGAAGCTGGGCTTCACCTACCAGGGCTCCTTCCACTGGCATCGCCGCCTCGGTCGCGTGACCAAGTGGGCCGACAGCTTCGCCTCGGCAGCCGTGCATGCGTAGCGTGAAGCTCGCGGTGTATGCGCTGTGCCGCGCTGTCGGGCTGTTCCGGCTGGCAGCGTGGTGGACCCGCGATACGCTCAAGATCCTCTGCTACCACGGCTTCGCGCTCGCCGACGAGGCGCGGTTCCGGCCCAAGCTCTTCATCACCCCGGCGGTGTTCGAACAGCGACTCGCCACGCTGCGCCGCTATGGCGTGCGGGTGCTCGGACTGGACGACGCGGTGGAGCGACTCTACGCGGGCACCCTGCCGCCGCGCGCCGCCACCATCACCATCGACGACGGTTTCCATAGCGTGCGCACCCTGGCCGCGCCGGCGCTGGCGCGCCACGGCCTGCCGGCGACGGTCTATGTGACCACCTACTACGTCGACAAGGGCACGCCGATCTTCCGCCTGGTGCTGCAGTACATGTTCTGGAAGACCCGCCGGCGCGAGCTGCGGTTGTCGAACGTGGCCTGGTCGCCGGATGCCGTGATCGACCTCACCGACGCCGACGCGCGCGAGCGCGCCCTGTGGGCGTGCATCGATTACTGCGAGGCGCGCTGCTCGGAGGACGAACGCGTGGCGGTGTGCGAGCAGCTCGGCGCAGGCCTCGACGTGCCCTACCAGGACATCGTCGCGCAGCGCCTGCTGCATCTCATGACCGGCGAGCAGTTGCGGGAACTGGATGCGCTGGGCATCGACGTGCAGCTCCACACGCATCGACACGTCTTCCCCAGCGACGACGAAGCCCGCGCGCGACGCGAACTCGAGGACAACCGCGCGGCGCTGTCGGCGCTGCTCGGTCGCGAGGGCTTCGTGCACTTCTGCTACCCGAGCGGGCTGTGGGACGAGCGCCAGTGGGCGTGGCTGGACGCCGCCGGCGTGCGCAGTGCCACCACCTGCCTGGGCGGTCTCAACACGCGCGCCACGCCGCGTCACGCCCTGGCGCGCATCCTCGACGGTGAGAACCTTCACCCGCTGGAGTTCGAGGCCGCGCTGTGCGGGTTTTCCGACCTGCTGCGGAGCCTGGTGCGCCGCGGCGCCTGACGCCACAGACGCGTCACCCGTGCCGCGGTTAGCGCGCGTCGCGCTCAGGCCAGCAGTTCCGACAGCACCGCGCACCACGCCTGCGCCAGGTTGTCGGCCACGTAACCGCCGCCGCCGAAGCACATCAGGCGGCCTTGCGCATGACGTGCGGCCAGCGCCCGCAGCCGGCGCGTCACGTGGGCGTGGACCGCCGAGGTGTATTCGAGCTGGGCGAGCGGATCGCCGGCCAATCCGTCGGCGCCGCATTGCAGGAGGAAGAACTGCGGCGCATGCGCCTCGAGATGCGCCTCCACCGCCGGCCAGGCTTTCAGGAACTCGGCGTCGCCGCTGCGCGGCGCGAGCTCGACGTTCAGCTTCGTGCCGACCGCCTCGCCGGCACCGCGTTCGTCGGCGCGCCCCGAGCCCGGGAACAGCGTGCGGCCGTCCTGGTGCAGGTCGGCGATGATCACGCCCGGATCCTGCAGGAACGCGTAGAACACACCGTCGCCGTGGTGCGCGTCGATGTCGACGTAGGCGACACGCGCGAAACCGTGCACCCGTCGCAGCGTCTCGATCACCACGCCCACGTCGTTGTACACGCAGAAGCCGGCCGCCTTGTCGCGCGCGGCGTGATGCAGGCCGCCGATGGGCTGCAGACTGCGGTGCGCGTCGCCGCGCAGCACGCGCTCCAGGCCGACCAGCGCCCCGCCGACCACGGCTGCGGCATGCGCGTGCAGGCCAGCCACCACCGGCGTGTCACCGTCGTCCAGGAACGGGCGCTCCGCGGGCAGCGCGGTCATCACCAGGTCGACGTGGGCCGGCGTGTGGAAGCGCAGCAGTTCGGCACGCGTGGCCAGCCGCGAGGCCGGCCGGGCGCAGTGCGCCAGCAGGCCGGCGCGGCGCGCCGCCTGCTCGAACGCAGGCCCGCGCCAGGTACCGAAAGGATGGGGCGGCGGAAAGCCGTAGCCTGCGAGCGCCTCGTCGAGATGGACGTCGACCGCCGCCGCCGTGGCCGCCCCCGACGCCGCGCCATGCGCCGCCAGGGCGCCTGCCACCAGCCC
>JAIEQK010000077.1 GCA_019747795.1 Gammaproteobacteria bacterium
TGCCGTCGGCCAGGCCCAGCAGGCCGAACTCGGTGTTCTGCTTCAACGCGGGATCGGGATCGGCGATGAAGGCGCGTGCCACCGGCGGCGGCGCCAGCGCGGCCGCCACCCGGCGGGCGAGGGCGATGAGTTCGTGGCGGATTCCCATGCCGTTTTCCTGGTTCTCGCTATCGATAGTGGAGTCCGTCGCACCGGTGTCGCGGCTAGCGCGAGGTGGTGGTGGTGACGCTTCGCGCCACCGCCTTATAGTAGGCCGGCACGCGCGCGCGGGTCCGCCGGGCGTGCGCAGAATAATCGCATCGAGGGGAGAATCTCATGGCTTGGACTCACGGAACGTGGGGCGGGGTGCTGTTGGCCGCCGCGCTCAACGCACACGGCGCGGGCACGGTGGTCGACGACAAGGCGATCGCCGACCTGGGGGACGGCAGCAACTGGCTGGCCTACGGGCGCAACTCGAACGAGCAGCGCTACAGCCCGCTGGACCAGATCAACACCGACACGGTGAAGCGCCTCGGCGTGGCCTGGTCGCTCGACCTGCCGATGGATCGCTCGCTGCTCGCCACGCCGCTCGTGGTCGACGGCGTGATCTATTTCACCGGCAGTTACAGCGTGGCGCGCGCCGTGGACGCGAAGACCGGCAAGCTCCTGTGGGAGTACGACCCCAAGTCCATCGAGCACGCGGGTGAGCGTCTCAAGATCATGTGGGACTCGAACCGCGGTCCTGCCTTCTACAAGGGGAAGTTGATCATCTCCACCATCGACGGCCGCCTGGTCGCACTGGACGCCAAGAACGGCAAGATGCTGTGGGAGACCCAGACCATCGATCCGCGTCGGCCCTACTACATCACCGGCGCGCCCAAGGTGTTCCGCGACAAGGTGCTGATCGGCAATGGCGGCACCGAGCACTCCGCGGCGCGCGGCTACGTCACCGCCTACGACGTCGAGACCGGCAAGCAGGCCTGGCGTTTCTGGATCGTGCCCGGCAATCCGGCCGACGGCTTCGAGAGCAAGGCCATGGAGATGGCGGCCAAGACCTGGACCGGCGAGTGGTGGAAGCACGGCGGCGGCGGCAACACCTGGAACGGGCTGACCTATGACGCCGAGTTCAACCAGGTGCTGATCGGCACCGGCAACGGCTCGCCCTGGAACCAGAAGATCAGGAGTCCCGGCGGCGGTGACAATCTCTTCCTGTGTTCCATCGTCGCGCTCGATGCCGACACCGGCGAGTACAAGTGGCACTACCAGACCAATCCCGGCGAGACCTGGGACTACAACTCCAACATGGACATCACGCTGGCCGACCTGAAATACGGCGGGCAGACCGTGAAGGCGCTGATGCACGCGCCGAAGAACGGCTTCTTCTACGTCATCAACCGCGCCAACGGTGAACTGCTGTCGGCCGAGAAGATCGCCAAGGTCACCTGGGCGGAACGCATCGATCTGAAGACCGGTCGTCCGGTCGAGGTGAAGGGCGCGCGCTACGAGGATGGCGAGGAGACCGTGTGGCCGAGCCCCTTCGGCGCGCACAGCTGGCACGCGATGTCCTACAACCCGGACACCGGCCTGGTCTACATCCCGACCATCGACATGCCCGCGACCTGGAAGGACAAGAGCGTGAAGATGGAGGGCTGGCAGTCGCCCAACTTCTACGTCTCGGTCGGCGTCGAGTTCGGCACAGAGGACGCGCCTGCCGATTCCGGCAAGGGCTTCCTGCAGGCCTGGGACCCGATCAACCAGAAGCAGGTGTGGAAAGTCGACCTGCCGCCGCAGTGGAACGCCGGCACCATGACCACCAAGGGCAACCTGGTGTTCGAGGGCATGGCGAGCGGCGAGTTCGCGGCCTTCGACGCGCGCGACGGCAAGAAGCTGTGGTCGCAGAACATGGGCCTCGGCATCTCGGCGCCGCCGGTGACCTACACGGTCGACGGCAAGCAGCAGGTCTCGCTCCTGGTCGGCTGGGGCGGGGCGGGCCAGATCTCGGGGACGCTCGCCGCGCAGCACGGCTGGAAGTACCGCGTGCATCCGCGGCGCCTGGTGACCTTCGTCCTGGACGGCAAGACGCCGCTGCCGCCGTCGCCGCCGCCGGCCTTCGCCAAGCCGGTCGACGTCCCGGACCTGAAGCTCGACGCCGACAAGGTGGCCTACGGCCAGCACGTCTACGCCCAGTCCTGTTTCCTGTGCCACGGCGGCGGCGTGGTGTCGGGCGGCGCGGCGCCGGACCTGCGTGAGTCGCCGGTGGTCTTGAGCAAGGACGCCTTCAAGCAGGTGCTGGTGGACGGCGTGCGCCTGCCGCTCGGCATGCCGCGCTTCAAGGACTTTACCGACAAGGAGTTGGACGGGCTGTCGCACTACATCCGGTCGCAGGCGCGCAAGGCGCTGGCCGGCAACGCGACCGCCGCGAAGTAGGTCGCCGTCACCCGCGGCGGCGCTCAGCCGCCGCGGGTGACAAGCCTCCAAAAGCCTCTATCATGGGCGCCGCGCGCAGCCGCGCGCGGCTCATCCAGCGTTCGAGGTTGCAAGTTTCCGCCCATGGCTCAATACGTTTTCCAGATGCACCGGGTCGGCAAGGTCGTGCCGCCCAAGCGCCACATCCTGCGCGACATCTCCCTGTCCTTCTTCCCCGGCGCCAAGATCGGCGTGCTCGGCCTGAACGGCGCGGGCAAGTCCACCCTGCTGCGCATCATGGC
>JAIEQK010000158.1 GCA_019747795.1 Gammaproteobacteria bacterium
CAGAAAGGGTGGGGCGTGATCGCCGATCCGGCCAAGGCCCTGCAGTGGTATCGACGCGCGGCCGACCAGGGCCATGCCAAGGCGCAACACAATCTCGCGCTCGCCCACCTGCGCGGTGCCGGCGTCACGGCGGACGCCGAGCGCGCGCGCGAGTGGTTCGAGCGCGCGGCGGCACAGGGCGACGCGCGCGCCGCGCACGAACTGGGACTCTTGTATTTTCGCGGTGAGGGCGTCGCGCGCGACTGGGTCGCGGCGCGAACCTGGTGGGAGAAGGCCGACCGCGCGGGCGAGCCGCGCGCGGCCTACGACCTCGGCATCCTGTTCCGCCGCGGCCAGGGCGGCGTGCCGCGCGACGTGCCCGCGAGCCTGCGCCTGTGGCGCCGCGCGGCCGAGGGCGGGCTCGCGCTCGCGCAGAACGCGCTCGGCGCCTGCTATCTGAATGGCGACGGTGTGCCGCCCGATGCCATCGAGGCCTGGGCGTGGTTCCGACTGGCGGCCGACGGCGGCCTCTCGGTGGCTTCGGTGAACGGCGAACTCGCGCGCAACCTGCTCGACGACGCCGGATTCACGCGCGCCCAGGCGCGCCTCGAGGCGCTGCGCGCCGCGCTCTCACGCGACGCCGCGCGCTGAGCGCTCCGCGCGCTCAGCCCTTGGCGAGTTGCTGGCTGACCTCGGCCAGCAGGGTTTCGTTGTGCGCCTGCTGCTCGGCCTTGGCAGCCGCAGCGCGGCTGCGGATGCGCTCCAGCATTTCCTTCTGACGGGAGAGGATCTCGCGCTGCACGCGCGAATGCTCGAGCGCTTCCTGCTCGCCGATCCAGTCCTCCAGCTCGCGGTTCAGGCGCTGGTTGATCTCGGCGGCGGTGGTATAGGTGCGCTCGAGTTCGTCCTCGTGTTCCTCGGCCGCGGTGACGATGGCGGTCTCCGCCACGATCGCCTCCTCGAGTTCGCGGACTGCGTCGGAGGCGCGGCGCTCGATACGGCTGATGGTTTCGTCGAGCGCGCGGCGCTCGGCGCCGCGCGTCTCGCTCGCGCGCCGTTGCCGGGCTTCGGCCAGCTCGAGTTCCGCCGCCGCCTTCAACGCCTCGGCCTCCTTGCGCACGCGGATCGCCTCGGTCTTCAGCGTCTCGATGCGCTCGGCCTCGGCGCGGAGCTTGTCGCGCTCGCGGGCGAACAGCGCCTGTTGCTCAGCGACCAGCGCCTGCTGACGACGCTGGTATTCATCGACGAAGCGCTGCGCCTCGACGGCCGTGGCGTCCTTGGCGGCGATGGCCGCGGCGCGCTCTTCGCGCGCGCGCTCGAGTTCGGCGGTCGCCCGCGCCACCGCGGCCTCGAACTTGCCGCGCTCGGCCGTCAGCTCGCGACGCAGGGACTCGCGCAGTTCCGCCTCGCGACCGGCCTGCAGGGATTCGAGGCGTGCTGCCTGCTGCTCGTAGAGCGCCGCGAGACGTCGCTCTTCCTCGGTAAGACGCGTCGCCGCGCTCGTCTCCAGTTCCTCCAGCCGGCGTTCGACCTCGGCCTGCTGGCGCGCGACCTCGGCATCGGCCTGGGCCTGCTGAGCGAGCAGCGCGGCCTTGAGGTTCTCGGCCTCGGCCACGCGTCGCGCGAGCGTCGCGCTCTCCTGTTCTATGCGCGCCTGCTGCTGTTCGAGACGCTCCTGGGTCGCGCGTTCGATCTCGGTCGCGCGCTGCTGGCGCTCGAGGGTGGCGCGCAGCTGTTCGACCTCGGCCTGCTTGTGCTTGAGCAACACCGCTTCGTGCTGGATGCGTTCGCGCTCTTCGGCCAGGCGCTGGCGGGCGGCTTCGGCGCGGGCGGCCTCGGCGCGCTGTGCCTCCAGCTCGGCGCGCAGGCGGTCGGCCTCGGCGAGACGCGCCGCCAGCGCTTCACCCTCGCGCGCCGCTTGGTCCTGCTGGGCGCGCGCCTTCGCCGCGAGTTCCGCTTCCAGCCGTTCCAGGCGCGCGCCGGTCGCCGCCGACTCCCGTTCCAGCGCGGCGCGCGCGGTCGCTTCGCGCTCGGCGACCTCGGCCTGCCGCCGGGCGAGCGCGGCCTCGACGTCCGCTGCCTGCGCCGCGAGTTCCGCGCGGCGTTGTTCCAGCGCCTCGCGCAGGGTCTGTTCCTGGCCGGCAGCCTGGGCCAGGCGCGTCTCGAGCTCCGCGCGCACCGCCTGTTCGTGCGCCGCGATCTCGGCCTGCTGCCGGGCCAGTTCGGACTGCAGGAACTTCTGAAGAAGTCCCCGATCAAGGCGGGAACGAGGTCTTGAGGGATTCTGGGATGGGCAAGCAGCTGAGTTTCGGCGAGGGGTTCCAGAAGTACGCGAAGACGACGAAGCGGTCGGTGTTCCTGTCGCAGATGGACCGGGTGGTACCGTGGACTGAGCTGTGCGCGTTGGTCGAGCCGGTCTATCCGGTGGCGGGCAACGGCCGTCCGCCCCGACCGCTCGAGCAGATGCTGCGGGTGTATCTGCTGCAGCTGTGGTTCAACCTGTCAGACCCAGCGGCCGAGGACGCGCTGTACGACTCGCTGTCAATGCGGCGCTTCGTGGGCTTGGATCTCGGTGAAGAGTCGGCACCTGACGAGACGACGCTGTGCCGGTTTCGGCACCTGTTGGAGAAGCATCATCTGGGCGAGGCGATATTCCGGTGCGTGATGGCGCACCTCAAAGCTCATGGTCTGAAGGTCGGCACGGGCACCATCGT
>JAIEQK010000132.1 GCA_019747795.1 Gammaproteobacteria bacterium
CGCCGCGACCGTGCCGGGTGCGACGGGGGCGGGTGCCGCCGCCGGTGGCGGGCTCGCGGTCGGCACGGCCGGGGCGCCGCCCGGCAGGCGCACCGGCGCCAGCACCAGGAAGCTCTGGTCGCCGGTCTGGAAGGCGAGTGATAGCTCGATGGCGCCCTGCGCGCCGGCGGCGGCCAGCGGCGTGAGGTCGAAGCTGAGCTGGCCGCCGCTGTCCATGAGTGACAGCGCGTGTTCCAGCGCGCGTTCGGGCAGGCGGAAGTCGGGGTGGTTGGCCTGCAGGTAGTGGCCGCCGGTGTCGTCGGCCAGACGGCGCAGGGTCTGCAGCGCGACCGACTGCGGCACCGAGCGTGGATAGCCGATCGCATCGATCACCACGCCTTCGGCGCGCGCGAGTTCGACCACGTCGGCGTGGTGGTAAGCGTAGTCCTCGGCCAGGCCATCGGACAGGATCAGCAGCACGCGGCGCGTGGCCGGCGTCCTGGCCAGCAGACGCACCGCGTCGCGCGCATTGCGATAGAGCTCGGTGGTGCGGCCGCGCGCCGCGAGCGTGGCCGTCGCGGCGCGCAGCGTGGCGGCATCGGCACCCGGCGGCGCGAGCAGGGTGAACTCGGTGTCGAAGCTCGCGAGTCCCAGCAGCAGATGGGCCGGCGCGGCGTCGATCAAGGCATCGATGTGGCGCACCCCGGCGGCCAGCGCCGGCGCGCGCGCCGGGTCGCTGGTATCGACCAGCACCAGCAGCGCCGTGGTGTCCTTGCCGCGCGGATAGCGCGCGCCGAGCGTGCCGGGCACGACATGATCCTGCCACTCGGCGGCGACCGCGCCGAGTTCGCCGCCGTCCAGCAGGCGGTAGTCGCAGCGCAGCTCGAGCGCGCTCGGTTGCGCGCAGGCGATGTCGAGGTGTTCGGTGAGCGTGGAGGCGGCGCGTGCGCCGACGTGAGCGAGCAGGGCGAGCAACAGCACCATGCACGGCAGGGCCGCGCCGAAGGCAGCGCCGCGGCCTTCCTTGGCGCGGCCGATGGCCATCACTTCTCCGGGAAGAGTGGATCGGGCAGATCGTAGAAGTCGATGATCGCGCTGCTCTGGCCACCAGCGACCGATTCCGCCGCGCGCGCCTGGGTGTCGACCTTCTTCTGTTCGCCGCCAGCGGACGAGGCGCGCGTGGCGTTGGCGCCGACCTTGTCCTCGCGCAGCTCGCCGAGCTGCGGCAGGCCCTTGCGAATCTTGTTGCCCGCTTCCTCGACCTTCTGATGCAGCTCGGGCGAGAAGGGCATGCGGTAGGCGCGAGGTTCGGCACCGCGCGGCCCCTGGGCCATGTCGGCGGCCCACAGCAGGATCTCGCCGACCTTGCCGGTGGCCTTGTCAGGCTCCTGCACGTAGACGGCGATCAGGTTGAAACGTTTGGGCGGCTTCTGATCGGTCGGCCAGCCGAGTAGCGGGGGGAAGGAGTAGTAGGTCACCACGTACAGCGCCGACACCACGACGATGGCGACCGCCTTCACGGGCCACGACCAGCGCGAATTCAGGTTCAGCGCGAGCAGCAGCAGCGCGACCACCACGTAGGCCGCGACCAGGCCCGATGTTCCCAGAATGACCAAGACCGGCTCCCCCCAGGTAGCGTCGACTGTCGCGCCGCCGCGCGACGCCCGCCGGGTGGCGGGCGGCGGCCATGATAAACGATTCCGGCGCGTGGGCCGTGCTCAGCGGCCGATGGCGAAATCCACGATCTCGGTCAGCGTCGCGTTCATCCGCGCGGCAAAGGCGTTGACCCGCGGGTCCGGATGATCGAGCGGCAGCGTCACCACGCTGACCACGGTGTGACCGTCCGCCACGTGCACGGTGATGCGGCACGGCATGTAGGCCACGTAGCCCGGGTCCAGCAGCAGCACTTCGCGGGCCAGTTCCAGGCTGCAGAAATGGATGACCTCGACCTCGGGAAAGTTCTCGTAGCCACGCTCGCGCAGCCCCTTGCCGATGTCGTTGCGGCCGGTGATGCGGAAGTTGTGATCGGTGATGGCGAAGTTGAGTTCGAACACCACGTCGTCGAAGGGCTTGTCCACCACGTAGCGCGTGACGTGATGGCGGGCGTCGAAATCGGCGACGCTGTCCGCGCCGGCCGGCGCGAACGCCAGCAGGAGCGCGAGCGCGAGCCAGGCCCTCACGCCACAGGACTCACTCGGTGATCACCACGCGGGTGCCGACGTCGACGTAGGAGCGCAGGGCGTGCAGGTCATGGTTGCGCAGCGCGATGCAGCCCTGGGTCCAGTCCAGCTTGTTCTGGATATGGACCTTCTCCGGGGTTTCCTCGCCGAGCCCGTGGATGCCGATGGCGCCACCGAGGCGCGTGTTCTGCGGTGGCACCTGGTTGTGGCGCAGCGCGCTCACGATGCGGTCGAAATCGCGGCGCGTGATCAGCGCGCGCTTGAGCCCGTAGAACGCGTCCTTGACGTTGGGGTAGTTGAGCCGCAGGAAGGTGTCGAAAGCGCCGCTGTCGCTGACGCCGACGATGCGATAGGTGCCGATGGGGGTCTTGTTGTCGCCGAGACGGTTCTTGTCGCCCTTGCCGCCGCGGCCGAGCGCGACCTGGAAGGTGGCCTTGACCTGGTGGCCATCGCGTACCAGCAGCACGCGGCGTGACTTGCTCACTTCGAGTTCGTAGGCCGAGGCGAGCAGCGGTGTCGCGCAGAGCAGCAGGGCGAGGCACAGACGCCAGCGCGGGCGACGCGAAGCAG
>JAIEQK010000176.1 GCA_019747795.1 Gammaproteobacteria bacterium
GGCGCAACTCGGCGAGTACGTCCGCGCGCGTGCGCTGCTGAAGCGCGCGGCGCGAGCCTTCGGGCGCGCACAACCGCTGGCACGGGCGCGCTGCGCGGTGGCCGAGGCCGAGGTCGCCCTCGCGCTCCGCGACTTCAGCGGAGGAACGCGCGTGCTCGAAGCCTCGGCGGCGACGCTCACGGCGAGCGGTGACGAGGCGAACGCGGCGCTGGCGAGGCTGCTGCTGGTGCGCCGCCTGCTGCTGCTCGGCAGGCTGGAGGATGCCGCGCTCAGTCTGGCAGCGATCACACAGCTTGGCCTGCCGCCGGCGCTTGCCGCGCTGCGCGGCCTGCTCGCGGCGGAACTCGCGCTGCGGGCGCTGACGATCGACGCCGCACGCGCTGAACTCGAGCGCGCCGCGACAGCCGCGCGGCGCACCGGCATCGCCGCGCTCGCGGCGGAAGTCGCGACGCTGCGTGCCGCGCTCACCGCGCCCGCGGCGCGCTGCGTGCAACGGGGCGAGAGTCGCGCGCTCGGGCTTGCGGAGATCGAGTCGCTCCGGCGCCAGGACATACTGCTGGTGGACGCCTGCCGACGATCGCTCCGCGTCGGCGCAACCGAGCGCTCGCTCGCCAGGCGTCCGCTGTTGTTCGCGCTCGCGCGCAGCCTGGCCAGCGCCTGGCCCGAGGCCGTCACCCGTGAGCGCCTGATCGAGGACGTGTTCCACCTGCGCCGTCCCGACGACAGCCTTCGCGCGCGGCTGCGCGTGGAGCTCGGCCGGCTGCGCCGCGTGCTCGCGCCGCTCGCGGCCATCGAAGCCACGGCCGAGGGCTTTCGCCTGCGCGCGCCACAGCGCGAAGGCGTGCGCCTGCTGCTGCCGCCGCTGGACGGCGACGGCGCCGAGCTGCTGGCACTGCTCGCCGACGGCGCGCCCTGGTCGACCTCGGCGCTCGCGCTCGCGCTCGGCGCGAGTCAGCGCAGCGTGCAGCGCGCGCTCGCGGCGCTGAAGGCGAGCGGGCGGGTACGTGCACTCGGTCGCGCGCGGGCGCAACGCTGGCTCGCGACGCCCTTGGTCGGATTCACGCCAATCTTGTTACTCCCGGCGAACCCGGCTTCTCTCTAGAGTGCACGACAGGGCGTCGCACCGACGCCGCCACGAGGAGAGCGCCATGCCCCCATTCGACGATTTGCCTGCGGCGACACAAGCCGAGGTCCTGCGCGAGTACGGCCCGCTGCCTGACGTCAGCCATGTACACGGTGTGTCCCACGACGGCCGCCTGGTGTGGGCCGCGAGCGACGCGCGACTCGTCGCCTTCGATCCGGACAGCGGCGCGGTGCGCCGCGTGCTGGAACGGCGCAACGACGCTGGCACGGCGTTCGACGGTCAGCACCTCTACCAGCTCGCTGCGGATCGGATCGAGAAGATCGATCCGGCCAGCGGTGAAGTGCTCGCGACCATTCCCGCGCCGGGACGCGAGGGCAACTCCGGCCTGACCTGGGCCGAGGGCAGTCTGTGGGTGGGCGAGTACCGCACGAGGCGCATCCACCAGGTCGACCCGGCCAGCGGCGCGGTCCTGCGCACCATCGAATCCAATCGCCACGTCACCGGCGTGACCTGGGTGGACGGCGAGCTGTGGCACGGCACATGGGAGAACGACGAGAGCGAGATTCGGCGCGTCGACCCGGTCAGCGGCGCGGTGGAAGCGCGACTGCGCATGCCCGCGGGCGCGGTCGTGAGCGGTCTCGAAGCGGCGCCGGGGGACCTTTTCTTTGCCGGCGGCGGACCGAGCGGCACGGTGCGCGCCGTGCGCCGTCCGCGCCGCGCCCGGGGCTGAACGACACATCCGACATTCGACGAGGACAGACCATGAACACACCCACGACCGACACCTCGACCACGCCCCATCCCGTCGTCACGCCCGACGCCTGGCTGGCCGCGCGCCGACGCCTGCTCGAGCGCGAGAAGGAACTGACCCGGCTGCAGGACGCCATCGCCGCCGAGCGACGCGCGCTGCCCTGGGTACGCGTGACCAAGCGCTACGAATTCGACGACGGCACCGGCCGCGTGCCGCTGGAGGCGCTGTTCGGCGAGTGCAGCCAACTGCTGGTACAGCACTTCATGTTCGGACCTGGCTGGGAACGCGGCTGCCCGAGCTGCACGTACATGGCCGACCACAGCGACGGCATGCGTCCCTATCTCGTCGCCCGCGACGTGAGCCTGGTGGCGGTGTCACGCGCGCCGTGGTCGGAGCTCGATGCCTACCGCGCCCGCATGGGCTGGGGCTTCCGCTGGGTCTCGTCCCACGACAGCGATTTCAACTTCGACTTCCACGTCAGCTTTCGCGACGCGGAGCGGGCGCGCGGCGAGGTCTGGTACAACTACGCGCCACGCGAGTTTCCGAGCGACGAGGCGCCGGGCATCAGCCTCTTCCAGCGCGACGACGCGGGGCAGATCTTCCACACCTACTCCACGTATGGCCGCGGCCTGGAAGTGATGATGGGCGCGTATCACCTGCTCGACCTTGCGCCCAAGGGCCGCGCCGAGCGCGATGTGCCTTACAAGATGGAATGGGTCCATCAAGCACAGGCGGCGCGGCTCGCGGGACCGACCTGCTGCGGCTGCGGTTGAGATTGCAGTCCAGACGTGACTGCGCGAGCAGGCGTCCATCGGCTTCGCCGACCGCCGATGGACCCTCGCTTGCGCGAGGGTGACGGCGTCCAACCGAAGGCGCTGACCGTTCTGCTGACTACCTCCCTCCAGATCCGTCA
>JAIEQK010000234.1 GCA_019747795.1 Gammaproteobacteria bacterium
CGCCGGCGATCCATAATTCGATCCTGGTGCCGCTGCTCTGGATGGCGGTCTCGCTGCTGTTCCTATTCGTCTACCTGGTGCTGCTGCGCACCGAGACCGAGATCGATCGCCGCCGCCTCGAGAATGCCGAGGCTGCGGCATGAGCAACCACGCGGCCTATATCCTCGCCTCCTATCTCGTCGCCGCGGTCGTATTGGGCGGGCTGGTGATCGCCTCGCTCGCCGCGCGCCGCAAGGTGCGGCGCGAGCTGGCCGCGCGGGGCCTGGAGAAGCGGCGATGACCCCGAAGCGCCGCCGCCTCTGGCTGCTGCTGGGATCGCTCGGCACGCTCGGCATCGCGGCCGCGCTCGTGCTCACGGCGCTGAACGACAATCTCGTGTTCTTCTATTCACCGACCCAGGTTGCCGAGAAGAATATCGGCCCCGATCGCCGCTTCCGGCTGGGTGGGCTGGTCGAGCAGGGCAGCGTGCAGAAGGAAGGGCAGGTGGTGCGCTTCACCGTCACGGATACGAACAAGACGGTGAAGGTCACCTATCGCGGGATCCTTCCCGACCTGTTCCGCGAAGGTCAGGGCGTCATCGCCGAGGGCTCGATCGGCGCCGACGGCGTGTTCACGGCGCGCGAGATCCTCGCCAAGCACGACGAAAATTACATGCCGCCGGAGGTCGCGAAGGCGCTGAAGGAAAGCGGGCAGTGGAAAGAGCGCAAATGATGCGAAGCAGCATTGGCGCTGGTGGGCGGCAGCGCCTGCAGGAGCGCAGCGACGAAGGCGCGGGAGCCCACTGTGTGGAGGCTTTCAGGTGGTGTTTCGCCACCCTCATCTTTTCTGAGCCGTGCGGGCTCTCGGGGCTTCGCTTCGCTGCAGCCCCTGCCGCCCGCCAGTTCCGCGACGCATCCGACATTGGCGTAACAGGTGCTTCGTGGTCGCGGAACTAGGCCACTTCGCCCTCATCCTCGCGCTGGCCGTCGCGCTGGTTCAAGGAACGCTGCCTCTCGTCGGCGCATCGCGCGGTGATCTCAGGCTCATGTCTCTCGGCCGCACCGCGGCGCTGACGCAGGCCTTCCTCGTGCTGCTGTCGTTCGGCGCGCTGACGCAGGCCTATGTGACGTCCGACTTCTCGGTCCTCAACGTCGTCGCCAATTCGCATTCGGCCAAGCCGCTGCTCTACAAGATCAGCGGCGTGTGGGGGAACCACGAGGGCTCGATGCTGCTGTGGGCGCTGATCCTCGCGCTGTTCGGCGCGGCGGTGGCGATCTTCGGCAACAACCTGCCCGACACGCTGCGCAGCCGCGTGCTGGCGATCCAGGCGCTGATCGGCGTCGGGTTCCTGGCCTTCCTGCTGTTCACGTCCAACCCCTTCGAGCGCGTGTTCCCGGCGCCGCCCGACGGCAACGGGCTGAACCCGCTGCTGCAGGATCCCGGCCTCGCCTTCCACCCGCCGCTGCTCTACCTGGGCTATGTCGGCTTCTCGGTGACCTATGCCTTCGCGGTCGCCGCTTTGCTCGAAGGCCGCGTCGATGCGGCGTGGGCGCGCTGGGTGCGGCCGTGGGCGCTGGCGGCCTGGTGCTTCCTGACGCTCGGCATCGCACTGGGCTCGTGGTGGGCCTATTACATCCTGGGCTGGGGCGGCTTCTGGTTCTGGGATCCGGTCGAGAACGCCTCGCTGATGCCCTGGCTGGCCGGCACCGCGCTGCTGCACTCGGCGATCGTGGTGGAGAAGCGCGACGCGCTGAAGAGCTGGACGGTGCTGCTGGCGCTGCTCGCCTTCTCGCTGTCGCTGCTCGGCACCTTCCTCGTGCGCTCGGGCGTGCTCACCTCGGTCCATGCCTTCGCGCAGGACCCGGCGCGCGGCATGTTCATCCTGGCGTTCCTGCTGCTGGTCACCGGCGGCGGCCTGGCGCTCTACGCGTGGCGCGCGCCGCAGCTGCAGGGCGGCGGGCTGTTCCAGCCGGTCAGCCGCGAGGGCGCGCTGATCCTGAACAACCTGCTCCTGTGCACGCTCGCGGCCACGGTGCTGCTGGGCACGCTCTATCCGCTGTTCCTCGACCTGCTGACCGGCAACAAGGTCTCGGTCGGCCCGCCGTTCTTCAACGCCACCTTCGTGCCGCTCTGCGCGCCACTGTTCGCCGCGCTCTGCGTCGGCCCGTTCCTCGGCTGGAAGCGCGCCGAACTGGGACCGGCGCTGATGCGGCTGCGGCTCGCGCTGGTCGTGTCGCTGGCCGCCATCGTCGTCGCGATGACGATGATCGACAGCCGCTCGACGCTCGCGGCGCTCGCCTTCGGCTTCGGCGTCTGGCTGATCGTCGGCAGCCTCGCCTCGCTCTCCGACCGCGTGCGCAGCGGCACGCTGCGCACCATCCCGCGCTCGACGCTCGGCATGGTGATCAGCCACGCGTCGCTCGGTGTCGTCGTGCTGGGCTCGGTCGCGACTTCGTCGTGGAACACCGAGCTGATGCAGACCATGAAGCCCGGCGACCGGGTCGACTTCGCGGGCTATTCGGTGCTGCTCGAGCGCATGGACGAGGTGCGCGGCCCCAACTACATCGCCGAGCGCGCGACCCTGAACGTCAGCGTCGGCGGCAAGCCCTACACGGTGCTGCAGCCCGAGCGCCGTCTCTTCACCGTGCAGCGCCGCCAGATTGCCGAGACCGCGATCCAGACCAACCTGCTGCGCGACTTCTACGCCACGCTGGGCGAGGGCGATCCGCGCCAGGGCTGGGTGATCCGTCTCTATCTCAACCCGCTGGCGCCGT
>JAIEQK010000220.1 GCA_019747795.1 Gammaproteobacteria bacterium
GGGCCGCGCCCGCCGCCGTCGCGCTCGCGCCGGCGCTTGCGCTCGGCGGTCGCGGCGGCCAGCGCGTCTTCGATCACCGATTCCGGTCCGCCTTCCTCGCTGCGCGGACGGCGCGGTGGCAGCGGCAGCAGCAGCGCCGGGTCGATGGAGGCGACCGGGATCTTCTGCTCGATGTAGGCCTCGATGTCCGGCAGGCCCATGGCGTACTCGTCGCAGGCGAAGCTGATCGCGTCGCCCTCGGCGCCCAAGCGCGCGGTGCGGCCGATGCGGTGCACGTAGTCTTCCGCGTCGAACGGCAGGTCGTAGTTCAGCACATGGCTGACGCCGGGAATGTGCAGGCCGCGGGCCGCGACGTCGGTCGCGACCAGGATGGTGAGTTCACCCTTCACGAAACGCCCGAGCAGGGTCTCGCGTTTCTTCTGCGGCACGTCGCCGGACAGCACGCCGACCCGGTAGCCGGCGCGCTCCAGCATCAGCGCCACGCGCTCGCAGCCGTACTTGGTGTTGACGAACACCATGGTGCGGCTGTCGCCGATGCCCTGCATGAGGCCGAGCAGCAGCGGCATCTTCTCTTCCGTTGCCGGGAAGTACACCACCTGGCGCACGTTGGCCGCGGTGATGGACTCGGTCTCCACCACGAGCTTCTCGGGGTCGTTCATGTGCTCGTAGGCGAGTTCGAGCACGCGGTGGCTCAAGGTCGCCGAGAACAGCAGGTTCTGCCGTTCGCTCGGCCCCGGCATGCGCCGCAGGATGAAGCGGATGTCCTTGATGAAGCCGAGATCGAACATGCGATCGGCCTCGTCCATGATCATCACTTCGACGCTGCCGAGCTCGATGGTGCGCTGCTTCACGAAGTCGATCAGCCGGCCGGGAGTGGCGATGATTACGTCTACACCGTCCTCCAGCACCTTGCGCTGCTTGTCGTAGTCCACGCCGCCGTAGATGAGCGCGGTCTTGAGACCGGTGTAGGCGCCGATCTGGCGCGCGTCCTTCTCGATCTGGATGGCGAGTTCGCGGGTGGGGGCCAGGATCACGGCGCGTGCATCCAGCGCGCGACGCTCGGGGTGGCCGGGATTGTTGAGCAGGCGGTTGAACAGCGCGACCAGGAAGGCCGCGGTCTTGCCGGTGCCGGTCTGGGCCTGCCCGGCGACGTCCTTGCCAGCGAGGGTGAGCGGCAGGGTCATCGCCTGGATCGGCGTGCAGCGCACGAAGCCGGCGCTCTCCAGGCCCTTCAGCAAGTCAGGGTGCAGTTCGAAATTCTCGAAGCAGATGTCGGTCAGGGTTTTGTCGGTCACTAGAACTCCGTTCGTCTATGCGGCAGTGAGCGGCGTGGGAGCCGCCATCGGTTCGAGCCTGTCGGGCCCGCGCGTGTCCCGGGCCGCGCGCGACGCGTCGCCCGGAGCGCGTGTCTGACCCACGCACTCGACGGGCTCGGCACCGGGCAGCGCGCGTGGCGTCGGCGACCTTGGTTTGCTGGGTCGCGGGACTGGCGGGCGCGCGGTGCGTATGCACGACGCGGCGTTCCACGCGGGGCCGCGACGCTGGCGTCGCGGGCTCGGGACGATGAGTGGCTCTGCCGTGCCGCGCCGCATACCGAGGGCACGGCCGCGCAGGCCGAACGGCGCCATCAATCAGTGCGCCGCCGCGCGGATTCTACCCGGTATCGGGCGCGAGGCCACGCACCGTAGTGGGGGTGGACGCGGTTACCAGATAGATGCCACGGCAACCAATGCTTGGACAATCACTGCCTCGGCAGTAATATGCCCCCATGAGCAGCACGCCGCCTCGCGCCGCGCGCGCGAACCGACCGCGAGCCCCGCGGCGGGAGAGCGAGCAGGCCTTCTACGACGCCCGTACCTACGCCACCGACCAGTCCTATGGCTACCTGCTGCGGCGGCTCTACGCCTCCATGCAGCGTCACGTGGAGCGCCGCATGCAGCCGCTCGATCTGACCGCGCTGCAATGGGCGCCGCTCTTGCTCATCGCCGAGGGGCGCGGCAGGACCGCCGCCGAACTCGCGCGCCGCATGGACATCGACACCGGCGCCATGACCCGCATGCTCGATCGCCTGGAGGCCAAGGGCCTGGTGGCGCGCGCGCGCAGCGCGAGCGATCGGCGCGTGGTGCACCTCGAACTCACGGTCGCGGGCGAAGAGGCCGCGCGCCGCATCCCGCATGTGCTGGTGGACGTCTTGAACCTGCATCTTCGCGACTTCAGCGCGGCCGAACTCGCCACCCTGATGGGCTTCATGGAACGCATGCTGCTGAACGGCGCATCGAGCGCGCCGGACGGCAACGCGGGACGCGCGGCGCCATGAGCGGCCTGCGCACCCTGCGGGCACTCGCATTCGGCGCGGCGCTGCCGCTGCTCGCGGCCTGTATCAGCGCCGAGGGCATTGCCCCGTCCGGTCGCACGCTGGATGCCGAGCGCATCGTCGACGACGCGGCCTTCAGCGCCTGGCCGCAGACGCGCTGGTGGGAGCGCTACGGCGACGCGGATCTCTCGCGCCTCATCGAGCACGCGCTCGCCACCAGTCCCGACCTCGAGCGCGCGCGCGCCGACGTCGCCCAGGCGGAGGCCGCCATCGGCTTCACCCACAGCCGGCTGCTGCCGCAGGTGCAACTCGGCGCCGAAGTGAGCGGCCAGCGCTATCCCGAGCACAGCCTCTATCCGCGGAGCCTGGAAGGCGATCACCTGCTGGACTCGACGGTCGAATTCCGCGGCCGCTACGAGCTCGACTTCTTCGGCCGCAACGCCGCGACCGTGGCCGCGGCCACGTCGCACGCGCAGGCC
>JAIEQK010000241.1 GCA_019747795.1 Gammaproteobacteria bacterium
CGATGCCGCCCCCGCCAGCGATGCGCCGCCCCTGCTCGCCCAGCCCGCCGCGCCCGAGCCGCCCGAGCCGGCGCTGTTGGCGCGTCTCGAGGCAAAGACCCTGCCCGCCGACTTCATCAAGCTCGGCGGTGACACGAAGCCCTTTCTCGCGCGCTACGCGGCCTCGGCCAAGCCCGAGGCGCGCGGCGCGGTGCTGTTCCTGCCGGCGCCGGGCCGCTTCATCGGCGACGACCCGGTGATCGCCGCGGCGCTCGACCTGCTGCCGGCCGGCGGCTGGAGCGTGCTCGCGGTGCAGACGCCGCTGCTCGCCGCCACCGCACCACTGGCCGACTACGCCGCGACCGACGCCGAGGCGCTGGCGCGAGCGAAGGCCGGTCTCGAGCATCTCGCCAAGCAGCAGACTCCGCCGGCGGTGGTGGTGGTCGGCCAGGCGCGCAGCGTGGCGCTCGCGCTCGCTGCGGCCAAGGAGGCTGGCCAGGTCACCGCCGTGGCGGCCATCGGGCCGTGGCAGGAGCCGCTCGGCGACGACAACCTGCCGCTGCTCGACCTGGTGCCCGACCGCGATCCGGCCGACCTCGAGCGTGCCACCGCGCGGCGTCAGCAGGCGAGTCGCGCCAAGCGCGTGGGCTACAAGCTCGCGGTGCTGGCCGGCGCCGACGTGCGGCTGGTGGGCTTCGAACAGGACATCGCGCGCCGCATCCGCGGGTTCGCGGAACATCTGCCGCCGCCGGCCACCACCGCCCCGCCGCCAGACCCTTCGGCCGCCGACGCCGCAGCAGCCGGCAAGCTCTAGTTTCTCTAGTCTCTTGCCGCGTGGCGCTCGAGGGCCCAGGCCACGTGCTCGCGCACCAGCGCTGACGGATGCTCGGCGCGCGCGCGCAGCGCCGCCACCACTTCGGGTGAAGTCGGCGCATTGCCGAGTCCCACCGCTAGATTGCGCAGCCATTGCTCGTGGGAGATGCGGCGCAGCGCCGAGCCGCGCGTGCGCGCTTCGAAGTCTTCCTCGCTCCAGGCGAAGAGTTCCACCAGCGAGGCGCGTTCCAGTCCATGGCGCGGCGCGAAGTCGGCCACCGTGCTGACCCGCGCGTAGCGATTCCAGGGACACACCAGCTGACAGTCATCGCAGCCGAACACGCGGTTGCCGATCAGCGGCCGCAGCGCCTCGGGGATCGCCGCCTTGCTCTCGATGGTGAGATAGGAGATGCAGCGGCGCGCGTCGAGTTCGTAGGGCGCGACCAGTGCAGCCGTCGGGCAGACTTCGATGCAGCGGGTACAGGAGCCGCAGTGGTTGGCGGCCTCGCGGCGGGTGGGCGGCAGCGGCAGGTCGGTGAAGATCTCGCCGAGCATGAACAGAGAACCGTCATCGCGATTGACGAGATTGGTGTGCTTGCCCACCCAGCCCAGCCCGCCGTTTCGCGCGAGTGCACGTTCGAGCACCGGCGCGCTGTCGGTGAACACGCGGTAGCCGAACTCGCCAACCTGCGCGCGAAAGCGTTCCGCGAGCTGCTTCAGCCGCAGGCGCAGGGTCTTGTGATAGTCGCGGCCGAGCGCGTAGCGCGCGACGTAGGCGCGCGTCGGATCGTGCAGGCAGGTGTTGGCCGCCTCCAGCGTCTCCGGCAGATAGTCCATGCGCAGCACCAGCACCGACAACGTGCCCGGCACCAGCGTCTCGGGCGCGGCGCGGAGCGGCAGACGCTCGCGCATCCAGGCCATGCTGCCGTGTCGCCCCTGGTCCAGCCAGCGCTGCAGGTGGGCGAGGTCGGCATCCAGGGTGAGGCGCGCGACGGCCATGTCCTGGAAGCCGAGTTCGAGTGCCCATGCGCGCAGGGTGCCCAGCAGCGCATCGGCGTCGAGCGCCGCGGCCGCCGCCTCACTCGCCATCGTTCGCCTTCATGGCCTGGTATTCCAGGCGCTCGCGCAGCGCCGCCCACAGCGCGCGGAACGCCCGCCCGCCCGGCGAGCCGTCGGCGTAGACGTTCACCGGCGCGCGGTGCTCGCCCATGCGTTCGACGTCGGCCGAGTACGGCACGTAGCTGCGCAGCAAGCTCGGATGCGCCTGCGCGAACTCGATGATCAGCTCGCGGTGCAGGCTCTTGCGCCGATCGACCATCGAGAAGAACGGCACCACCTCGGCGCGACAGTCGCTCTGCGCCGCGCGGAACGCGAGCAGCTGCTCGAAGGCGCGCAGCGAGAGGTGGGTCGGGATAAGCGGCACCAGCAGCAGATCGGTCATTGCGAGGATGTTCTCCGAGACCGTCGACATGCTCGGCGCGCTGTCGACGAACACCAGGTCGTAGTCGTCGGCGACTTCGCGCAGCATGCGCCGCAGGCGCACGCCGCCCTTCTTGTAGTCGCGCAGTTCGACGTCGAGGTTGCGGTAGGTGAAGTCCGCCGGGATGAGATCGAGCCCGGCGAAATCGGTGGCGCGGATCGCCCGTCCCAGACCGCGCTTGTCCTCGAGCAGGGCGGCCGCGCCGCCGTCCAGTCCCGGTCGCACGCGCAGGTAGAAGCTCGCCGCGCCCTGTGCATCGAGGTCCCACAGGAGCGTACGCAAGCCGCTCTGCGCGGCGATGTAGGCGAGGTTGACCGCCGCCGCGGTCTTGCCGACGCCGCCCTTCAGGTTGTAGGTCGAGATGACCTTCACGGCGCCGCTTCGAACAGTGCGGTGAGCGTGCGCTGATGATCGCGCGCATCGAAGCGCGCGAGCGCGGCCACCACCGCCGCCACTTCGCCCGGGGTGATCCGCGCCTCGAGCGCGGCGCGGGCGGCCGCCAGCGCGGCGCGCAGCGGACGTGAAT
>JAIEQK010000218.1 GCA_019747795.1 Gammaproteobacteria bacterium
AGTCCGCCGCCCCGGCGGCGGCCGCCGCCGAAGCGCCCGCCACGGCCGCGCCCGACATCGCCGACGATGGCGAGGTCGAGGTGCCCGCCGACGCGGCGACCGGCGCCGGCGAACGCCAGGGCAACAAGCTCGACATGGGCGTGAGCCTCGACCCTGCCTCCTGGTGGACCGGCATGAAGCGGCTCATCGAGCTCGGCGGCACGCTCGTGATGGTGCAGCTCGCGATCTCCGTGCTCGGCTTGGCGGTCGTGATGTTCAAGACGCTGCAGTTCATGCAGGTGCGGGAAGGCTCGCTGCGCGCCCTGCACAAGGCCATCGACACCTGGGAAGGGGGCGACGCGGCCAAGGGGCGCGAGATGATCAAGCGCAACGGCCTGCCGTTCGCGCGCGACATCGAGTACGCGCTCGGCAAGCTCCGTCCGGACAACGTCGAACTGGTGCGCGAGGAGCTCTACCGCCGCGCGCGGGTGTTCCTGCAGCCGCTGCACGACCACATGCCGACCATCGAGATCATCTACTACATCGCGCCGCTGCTCGGTCTGCTCGGCACGGTCACCGGCATCATCGCCTCGTTCCAGGCGCTGGAGGCGAGCGGCGCGGCCAACGACGCGGCCAAGCTCGCGGGCGGCATCTGGGAGGCGCTGATCTGCACCGGCGTCGGCCTGTCGATGGCCATCCCCTTCGCGGTGCTGCATTCGCTGCTGGAGTCGCGCCTGAACCACATCGTGGCCGGCGTCGAGGACGTCATCGCGCGCGTCTTCACCACCGAGCTCGACGTCGCTGCGGGAGATGCCGGCAAGCGTGCGTGACCTTCGGCTGCAACGCCCGCGTCGCGCCCGTCGCATCACCCTGGTGGCGCTCGTCGACCTGGTGATCATCCTGCTGATCTTCTTCATGCTGCGCACCAACTTCCTGCAGCCGCGCTCGGTGGGCGTGGGGAGCTCCACGCCGACCAAGGCGGAAAGCACGCCGCCCATTCCGCCCATGCAGGTCGAGTTGCATCGCGACGGTTCGACCTGGCTGGCCGGCCGCAGCCTGAACGACAAGGAACTGCGCGAGGCCGCCGCGCAGCGCCAGCGCGGCGACAAGGACGTGGCCATCGTCGCGGTCGACAACGGCGTGAAGCTGCAGCGCGCGGTCAACATCATCGACATCCTGAAGAGCACCGGCATCGTGGCGGTGGACCTGCGCCGCGCGCGCTCCTTCGAGACCGAGAACGCGAACTGAGCCATGCGCATCGAGCCGCCCAATCCCAAGGCCGACCGACGCTACCTCGGGCCGCACGGCAAGCACGGCAACCTGGCCGAGCGCGACGCCAACGTCATTCCGCTGATCGACGTGGTGTTCATTCTCATCCTCTATTTCATGCTCGCCGGCAGCCTGGACCAGGAACTGCTGGAGGCGCTCATCCCACCCCAGTCGCAGAGCCTGGCGGCGCCGCCGCGCGAGGTGCCGCTGGTGGTGGTGCACAAGGACGGCAAGGTCACCTACAAGCAGAAGGACCACGACGACGCGAGCCTGGTGCAGGCGCTGAACGCCGGTGGCCATCCGCCGCCCAAGGTGTCGCTGCACGCGGACGCCGAGGCCGATGCGGGGCGCGTGGCCGACGTCATCGCGCTGATGGGCAAGGCCGGCATCGGCGACCTCGCCCTCATCACCAGACCGGCGGCGATCAAGCGCTGAAGCCGCCGAGTCGCCGCCCCGCGCGCGGGCGCCCGTTCCCATGAGCAGAGACTGGAAGACTCTCCCGCAGCGCGCCTGCCAGGCCCTGGTCGCGGCGAGCGCGCGTCATGCCTGGCTGGTGCTGTTGCTGTCCTGCCTGCTGACCGCGCTGGCCGGCTGGTACACCGCGACCCACGTCAGCATCGACACCGACACCAGCGAGATGCTGGATCCGGAGCTGCCGCACCGCCGCGCGGGCAAGGCGTTGAACGCCGCGTTCCCGCGCCTGCCGGGCGACGTGGTGGTCTACACCGAGGCGAGCCACGCCGGCGCGGCGGAGGATGCCGCCGACGCGCTCGCGCGCCAGCTGGCCGCGCGTCCCGACATCGCCCACGCGCTGTCCCAGCCTGGTGGCGGGGAGTTCTTCGCGCGCCACGGACTGCTGTATCTCTCGACCGACGCGCTGTGGGATCTCGCCGACCGACTCGCCGCCGCCGAGCCGCTGCTCGGCGCCCTCGGCAGCGATGCGAGCCTCGCCGGTCTGCTCGACGCCCTCGGCACCGCGCTGGACGGCGAACTGGACGACGCGCAGCAGACCCAGCTCGCGGCGATGTTCGACAAGCTCTCCGCCACCCTCGAAGCCGACGCCGCGGGCCGCGCCGAACCGGTGTACTGGCAGGACGAACTCTTCGCCGGCGCGCGCGGCGCCGGCCCGCACCGAGCCTTCGTCCTCATCGACCCGGCGCAGGACGCGGCAGGCATGCGTCCGACCGAGGCCGCCATCGAGGCGCTGCACGCGCTGCTCGAGACCGAGCGCGCCGCCCATCCCGACGTCCGCTACGCGCTGACCGGCGCCGAGGTGATGGACGGCGAGGAACTCGTGACGGTGGCGGACGACGCCACGCTCACCACCTCGCTGTCCTTCGTCGCCGTCGGCCTGGTGCTGGTATGGGGACTGCGCGCGGGCGGCCTGGTGCTGGCGGTGCTGGCCACGCTCGGCTGCGGTCTCGCCTGGACAGCGGCCTTCGCGGTGGCTTTCGTCGGCAGTCTGAATCTCATCTCGGTGTGCTTCGCCGTGCTCTTCATCGGCATGGGCGTCGACTTCGGCATCCAGCTCGCGATGCGCTATCGCGAGGAGAGCGCCGCTCACCCGGACCGGCGCGCGGCGCTCGCCGCGGCGGCACGCGGCGCGG
>JAIEQK010000311.1 GCA_019747795.1 Gammaproteobacteria bacterium
CCCATCCCAGAATCCCTCAAGACCTCGTTCCCGCCTTGATCGGGGACTTCTTCAGAAGTTCCTTCAGTCCGACATTCCCTGTAGGTCGGGTTTCAACCCGACATTCCGTTCCGGAGAATTGGTCGAAGCCCCGGAATGAATGTCGGACTGAAGTCCGACCTACGGGGTTATCATCGCCCCACCACCCAGACACGGAGAACCCCACCATGATCGGCATCGTCGCCACCATCAAGACCAAGCCCGGCCAGGGCGCGGCGTTCGAGGAAGTCGCGCAGGCGCTGGCCCGCGAAGTGAACGCCAACGAACCCGGCTGCCTGCTCTACGTGCTGTGCCGCGCCGAAGAGCCCGACACCTACGTGTTCATGGAGCGCTACAAGGACGAGGCGGCGGTGGAGGCCCATCGCGCCGCGCCGCACTTTAAGGAGTACGGCCGCAAGATGGGCGAGTTCATGGACGGTCGCCCGAGCGTGCAGCGCCTGAAGGACGTGTGAGCGCGCCATGCCGCTGAGCTTTGCCGAGATCAAGGCGCGCTTCGAGGAAGAGCGCCGCAATCGTCGTCCGCCGCAGACCAGCGACGACCTGCCCTTCACCTACGAGGACATCACGCCGGCCTGGCTGACGGCGGTGCTTGCCGCCGATCACCCCGAGGCCGAGGCGCTGTCCTACACGCTCGGTCCGGTGGACAACGGCACCTCCAACCGTCGGCGCATCGTCATCGAGTGGAACGAGGCTGGACGCGACGCGGAGCTCGCCGACCACCTGTTCTGCAAGGGCACGCAGTCGCTGGAAAGCCGCTACATGCTCGGCATGAACGAAGGCGTGCAGGCCGAGGTCAATTTCTACAACATCGTGCGCCCGCGCGTCGCCCTGCACGCGCCCATCGCGCTCTTCGCGCGCTACGACCCGCATACGCTGAATTCGCTCATCATGATGGAAGACATGAAGGACGAGGTCAGCTTCTGCCAGCTCGATACCAAGATAGACCTCAAGCTGGCGCAGAGCCAGATGCGACTGTTCGCCACGCTGCACAGCCGCTTCTACCAGAGCCCGGAGCTGGACACGACGCTCGCGCCGTTCTCGCTGTGGGAGGACTTCTTCACCATCACCTGCGAAGACGCCGGCTTCACCGACGCCTGCCTGCGCGGCTTCACCATGGCCGAAGACGTGATCCCGCCGCGACTCTTCGCCCGGGAAGCGGAAGTCTGGCCGGCGACCCTGCGCTGCACGGAACTGCACAAGACCCTGCCGCGCGGCCTGAATCACTCCGACGTGCATCTCAAGAACTGGTACATCACGCCCGAGGGCGAGATGGGTATCAACGACTGGCAGAACTGCGCCAAGGGCAATGGCGCGCGGGATCTCGCCTACTGCATCGGCACCAGCCTTGATGTCGAAGATCGCCGCCGCTGGGAGCGGGAGCTCATCGCTTATTACTGCGACGAGTTCCAGCGCGCCGGCGGGCCGAAGCTGGACGCCGACACGGTGTTCCTGCGCTACCGCCAGCAGATGTTCGCCGCGCTCGCCTGGTGGACCGGCACGCTCGGCCAGCCGCCCGACGCGCCCGCCATGCAGCCAGCCGCAACCTCGCGCGAGTTCATCAAGCGCATGGCGACGGCGCTGGACGACCTGGATTGCCTGGAGGCCGTGTAGGTCGGGCTTCAGCCCGACATTGATGCCTGTAGGTCGGACTCCAGTCCGACATTCTCTTCCAGAGCTTCAATTGGAGCCCGCGAATGAATGTCGGACTGAAGTCCGACCTACAGGGGCGGTCGCCGTATCCGCCGCCAGAACTCCGGATCCTCGTCCGCCTGTTTCGCGGCCGGCACGATGTCGGCGGCGGCAAATACCTGCGGAAAGGGACGCGTGTCCTCCAGCAGGCCGAGTTCGTGCAGGTAGTTCGGCACCAGGCCCGAGGCGATCAGCCGCCAGTCGGCCGGCACCGGCCGGCCGGCGGCGCGCAGGATGCGCACCACCTCGGTGGTGCAGTTGCGGATGAGGGTGTTGTAGAAGCGCGGACGGCTCGCGAGCGCGTTCATCTCCGCGACGTAGAGTTCGAGCAGCTTGCGGCGCATCTGCGGTGAGGACTTGAGGCGATAGCGGCGCACGTCCTCGCCGCGGAAATTGCTGCGCACGCGAATCACGTCGCGTTCGTCGGCCGCGACCAGCAGGAGTTCGTAGCTGCGCATGAAGCCGGCCAGCATCGACCAGTGCTCGTTGGTCTCGCGACGCGTCTCGATGGAAAACGCGAGCGGCGGGCGATCGCCGAACACGAAGCTCACGATGAGATGAGCGACGCGCGGATCCCCCCAGGTCGAAACGAAGAGATCGATGGCCGACAGTTCGCCTAGCGGATAGCGTCGCGCCTCCCAGCGCGGCACGCCCTCGCGACCGCTCAGCCAGTCGAAGTTGCGCAGGTCGCGCACCACCAGCGCCTCGTCGATCACCTGCGCGGTGGCCTGGCGCGCGTTCTCCTTCACCCAGTGATGGGCCAGCGACGGCTCGATGGAGCGCCACCACCAGGTCCACGCGACGAGCGCCAGGCCGAACACGCCGGCCACGGCCCAGGGCTGCCAGCGCAGCAGCAGGACGGCGAGCGCGGTGAACAAGAGCCAGGCCGTGGTCCACACCCAGGCGCGGCGCGCCTTGCTGAAGTAGAAGTAGGCGGCTGCCGCGTGCACCACGCCGAGCAGGGCGACGAGGCCCTGGGCGGCAAGCCAACCGAGCGTGCCGTCCGCGCCGCTCATGGCGAGGCGCACTGCGCGCGGCACCAGCAGCGCTGGCGCCAGTCGTCAGGCGACGTCGGCGCGGCTTGCGCCCACAGTCCGCGTCGGGCGGCGCGCGCCGCGCTCGCGGCCTCAGCGCTCGCCGGGTCGCGGATCCA
>JAIEQK010000044.1 GCA_019747795.1 Gammaproteobacteria bacterium
AGACCACCAGCAGGCCCGCGGCGCGGCGGCGCAGGACGCCGCTCACGGCGCCGCCGGTCGGGCGACCACGGTCGCGCCGTCGTCGGCGGTGACGCGCTCGAGCGCGGCGCTGCGCGCCGTGGAGAAGAACAGGCCGCAGAGCGCCAGACCCGCGATGGCGAGCAGCGTCACCATCATGACCTGCTCGGTGCGCGCCTCGATGCCCGGCACCTCGTCCTGCTGTTGTTCCATGCACCGGTCCCACGTCTTGAGGGTGGTCACGATAATCGATGGCCGCATCCAAGCCCAAGCCCGGCCGGCGTGGCGGCGACAGGCGGCTTTCGTTACCCTTGCCCCTCGCGCACAGCCCCGGGGAGAAAGCGAGATGGCCGGCGTCGGCACCACCAAGATATTCGAGAACGACAAGATCAACGTGTGGGAATTCGTACTGGAGCCGGGCGAGACCACGCCCGTGCACACCCACGAGCTGGACTACATCTTCTACGTGCTGGACGGCGCGCCGCTGCGTGTGTTCGACGCCGACGGCAAGGAACTCACCACCTTCGACGCCAGCACCGGCTCGGTGTTCGTGCTGCGCATGGACGGCGACGACCTGGTGGGCGTGCACGATCCGTCGATTCGCATCCCGGCGCGTCACGCGGCGCAGAACGTCGGCCAGACGCGCTACCGCGAAATCCTGGTCGAGACCAAGTAGGTCGCCGTGGCGCGCTACGTCATCGTGCATGGCGCCTGGCACACCGGGCGCGAATTCGAGGACACCGCCGTGCCGATCAGGCTCGCCGGCCACGAGGTGCACCTGCCGACCCTGGCCGGCAACCGTCCCGGCGACGCCAAGGACGTGGGCCTCGGCGACGCGGTCGAGTCCCTCGTTGCCTACCTGGACCAGCACGGCCTCGACGACATCGTGCTCGCCGGCCACAGCTACGGCGGCATGATCATCACCGCCGTCGCCGATCGCATGCCGACGCGCATTCGTCGCCTGGTCTACTGGAACGCCTTCGTGCCGCAGGACGGGCAGGCGCTGATCGATCTCGTGCCTGTGCACTACGTGCGCATGTTCGAGTCGCTGGTCGCGGCCGACGGCAGCGTGATGCTGCCCTTCCCGGTGTGGCGCGAGGCCTTCATGAACGATGCCGATCTCGCCACGGCCGAGGCGGCCTACGCGCGCCTGAATCCCCATCCCTGGCGCACCTTCACCGAGCCGCTGCGGTTGTCCTGTCCGCCGGCCGCCCTGCCCTGCGCGAAGTCCTACCTGAATGCGACCGAGGACACCGCCCTGCCGCACGGGCTGCCGTGGCATCCGCGCCTGTCCGAGCGGCTCGGCCTGTTCCGCCTGGTGCAATGCGCCGGCGGCCATGAACTCTGCTTCACCAACCCGACGCTGCTGGGACGCAAGCTCATCGAAGCTGGACGCGACTGATGGCGGCCGCCTACGGTGAAGGCGACGCGTCGTTTCGCGCCGCCGGCGGCGAGGCCGGGATCGAGGCACTGGTCACGCGCTTCTACGAATTGATGGACTGCCGCGAGGTCGCCCGCGACATTCGCGCCATGCACTCAGGCGATCTCACCATGTCTCGCGACAAGCTCGCGCGTTTCCTGTGCGGCTGGCTGGGCGGTCCCAAGCGTTACCAGGAGCGCTACGGCAGCATCAGCATTCCCGGTGTGCACGCGCATCTCGCGGTCGACGGCGCCGCGCGCGACGCGTGGCTCACGATCATGGCCGAGGCCATCGACGAACAAGCCTGGGCCGACGACTTCAAGGCCTACCTGCTGCGCGCGCTGTCAGTGCCCGCCGAGCGCGTGCGGGTGGTGTGCGAAGCGCGCCGCGGCGCATCCTGATCAACGGAGACCCCATGTCCACCCTGCCCACCGATCCACAAGAACTCGCGCGCCTCGCCGGCAGCAACATGTACGCGCGCGATCGCGCCTCGCAGGAACTCGGCATCGAGCTGCTCGAATGCGCGCCGGGCTACGCGCGCATGTCGATGGTGGTGCAGGACTGGATGCTGCAGGGCCACGACGTCTGCCACGGCGGACTGATGTTCGCGCTGGCCGACACCGCCATGGCCTTCGCCAGCAACTCGCACAACCAGTCGCATCTCGCCCTGAACGCCAACATCGACTTCCTGCGCCCCGCGCAGTTGGGCGAGACGCTGATCGCCGAGGCGCGCGAAGGCAACCGCACGCGCCGCACCGGCATGTACGACGTCAGCATCGTGAACGACAAGGGCCAGGCCGTGTGCCACTTCCGCGGCCGCACCTTCGGCGTCGGCGGCGAGGTGATTCGCTGAGCGGCTGCTCGAACCCTGTAGGTCGGACTTCAGTCCGACATTCGTTTCGACTGGCACGGCCTTGCGTTCAGAAATGAATGTCGGACTGAAGTCCGACCTACAGTCCCACCGCCAGCTCGAATGGACGGTCCTCGCGCTGGTCGGCGCGGCCTTCCTCAACATCTATCTGACCCAGCCGGTGCTGCGCGTGCTGGAGACGGAGTTCCACGCCTCGGTGCTGGCGGTGTCGTTCAGCGTGTCGGCGGTGCTGGCCGGTATCGCGTTCGCCAACCTGCCCTTCGGCTGGCTGGCGGATCGCTGGCCGGTGCAGCGACTCGTCCTGCTGGGCGGCAGCGTGATCGCCCTCGCCGGCCTGGTCTGCGCGGTCACGCGCTCGCTCGAGGTGCTGGTCGCCGCGCGCTTCGTGCAGGGCTGCTTCGTGCCTGCGCTCACCAGTTGCCTGGCGGCGCATCTTGCGCGCAACCTGCCGCCCGCGCGGCTCAACGTCGCCATGGGCGGCTATGTCGCGGCAACCGTGCTGGGCGGGATGGCGAGCCGCCTGCTCGGCGGCTGGGTGGTCGCGCCGGCGCACTGGCGCGGCGCCTTCCTGCTCGCC
>JAIEQK010000260.1 GCA_019747795.1 Gammaproteobacteria bacterium
CACCGCTGCCGTGCGGTTCTCCACGCCGAGCTTGCGGAACATGTGCTCCAGGTGCTTGTGCACGGTGCGCGGGCGGGGCGCGTACCAGGCGCCGAGTGCGGCATGCTCGACGGCACGCGCGCAAGGCGGCACGGCGGCGAAGACGCTGTCCGGCAGATCCAGCGGCTCCCACGCCAGTTCACCGACGTGGGCCGGCGCGTCGCCGGTGAGCAGCCCGCGCTTGAGGCTCACCAGGCTCACGGTGAGGTCCGCCCGCACGGCGCAGCCATGGCGCTGGCCGGTGGTGGCATCCAGCCCTGAGGGTACGTCGACCGCCAGCACCGGCAGGCCGCTCGCGTTGATGCGCGCGATGGTCTCGGCGTAGGCGCCGGTCACCTCGCGCTCGACGCCGGTGCCGAGCAGCGCGTCGATCAGCACCTCGCCGTCCGCTGCGGACCAGGGCTCGGCGCTCGGCACGACGCCGGCGGCGCGCATGCGCGCGTGCGCCTCCAGCGCGTCACCACGCAGACGCTCGGGCGCCGCCAGCATCACGACGTTGGCGACGAGGCCGTCGGCCTGCGCGAGGCGCGCCACGACGTAGCCGTCACCGCCGTTGTTGCCGGCGCCGCACAGGATCAGCAGGCGGCGCGCGGCCGGCCAGCGTGCACGCAGGCGGCGATAGACCGCGGCGCCGGCCCGCTCCATCAAGCTGTAACTCGGAATGCCGAGCGCGCTGCACGCATTCTGCTCGAGTGCGCGCGTGCCGGCGGCGTCGTAGAGCGGCTGGCCTGCCGTGCTCACGAGAGTCGCAAGAAATGCTGACGGTAGTGGCGCAGTTCGCCGATCGAGTCGCGAATGTCGTCCAGCGCGAGATGGCTGCCCTGCTTGGTGAAGGCCGGCAGCTGCGGCGCCCAGCGCTTGGCGAGTTCCTTCAGCGTGCTGACGTCGAGATTGCGGTAATGGAAGAAGGCCGCCAGCGCCGGCATGTACTTGTAGAGGAAGCGGCGGTCCTGGCAGATGCTGTTGCCGCACATCGGCGAGGCCTGCGCCGGCACCCAGCGCGCGAGGAACTCGAGCGTCGCCTGCTCGGCCATCGCGGTGTCCACGCGGCTCTCGCGTACCCGCGCGGTGAGACCGCTCTGGCCGTGCTGGCGCGTGTTCCACTCGTCCATGCCGGCCAGCACGGCGTCGTCGTGGTGGATGGCAAACACCGGCCCTTCGACCTGCGCTTCGAGATGGGCATCGGTGACGATGGTCGCTATCTCGATGATCACGTCACGCTCGGGTTCGAGGCCCGTCATCTCGAGATCGATCCAGATGAGATTGCTGGCGGACGGCTGCATCAGTGAAAACTCCAGGCGACACGCGGCATGTTAGCAGGCTGATGAAAAACTACTGCGCTCGTCACTTTGCGTCCCGGCGGTGCTCGGAATCCTCACGTCGGCCCTATACGCTGCGGTTCCTCCGCTCCGGCGGGACACAAACTGCCATCGCTCGCGACGTTTTTCACCAGCCTGTTAGAGCAAGCCCCCGCGAGCGCCAACGCGCGCCAGCGCTCAGTAGTCGCGGCGGCTGGCGAGCGCGTGGGACAGCGTCGAGCCGTCGACGAACTCGAGATCGCCGCCGACCGGAACGCCGTAGGCGATGCGCGTCGCGCGTACGCCGGCGCGCTGCGCGATCTGACGGAGATAGTGCGCGGTGGCCTCACCTTCCATGGTGGTGCCGGTCGCGACCACCATCTCGCGCACCTCGCCGCCGGCGAGGCGCTGTTCGAGCAGCGGCATGCCGAGCGTTTCGGGCGTCACGCCATCTATCGGCGACAGCCGGCCGAGCAGCACGAAGAAGCGCCCGCGAAAATCCGCCGCCTGTTCGATGGCCTGCACGTCGAGCGGACTCTCGACCACGCAGATGAGCCCCGCGTCGCGGTTCGGGCTCGCGCACAGCGCGCAGATCTCGGTCTCGCAGAAGGTGCGGCAGCTCGCGCACTGGCCGATGTCGTCGGCCGCGCGACGCAGCACGTCGGACAGGCGGCGCGCCTTGTCGCGATGCTTCTCGAGCAGGTGGAACGCGATGCGCTGCGCCGACTTCGGCCCGACGCCCGGCAGGAACTGCAGGGCCGCGATCAGTTCGGCGAGCAGGGGGGAGGCAATCATGACGACTCGCGGCCCAGGCGCAGACTAGAAGGGCAGCTTGACGCCGGGTGGCAGCGGCATGCCCGCCGTGAGGCCCGAGAGCTTGTCCTTGGACAGCGCCTCGACGCGCCGGTTGGCATCGTTCACCGCCGCCGCCAGCAGGTCTTCGAGCATGCTTCGGTCCTCCTGCATCAGGAGCGGATCGATGCTCACCTTGCGCACGTCGTGACGCCCGGTCATCAGCACCTTGACCATGCCGCCGCCGGCCTCGCCGGTGACCTCGGTCGCGGCTATCTCGGCCTGCAGGCGCTCCATGTCGGCCTGCATCTTCTGCGCCTGCTTCATCAGGTCGCCCAGTCCACCACGCATGTCGCTTGCTCCTGGTTGCGTGCCCGCCGCGTTCAGCGGCTGGACACTTCTTCGATGGTCGCGCCAAAGGCGCTACGCAGCGCCTGCACGTTGGGATCAGCGTCGATCTCGGCTTCGGCGCGACGCTGACGCTCGGCCGCCGCGGCGAGCTGCTGCTGTGAGGGCGTGGTGAGCCCGCTGTCCTCGCTGACGGCGACGTTGACCACCACCTCGGCCTCGAGCTTTTCGGCGAGCGCGCCCTGCAGCGTGTCGACGTGACGCCGCTGCGCGAGCTTCTCGTACTGCGGCGTGATGACCAGGTCCAGCCGTCGCCCGTCGAAGGCCGCCACCGCGCTGTTCCGCGCCAGCTCGCGGGCGAGACCGACCACGTTCAATTCCTCGACCACCTGCGCCCAGTCGAAGTTCGCCGGCGGCGCCGTGAGCACACGCCGTTCGGCCGGCGGCGCGGGCGGCGCCGCGCTGGAGGGCGCGGGGGTCGAG
>JAIEQK010000251.1 GCA_019747795.1 Gammaproteobacteria bacterium
CCGGGCACGGCGTACAGCACCTTCTCGCCGATGGGACAGACGAGTCCCGGCGCGGTGCCGGGCTGCTGCGGAATGGTCGACGCGCCCACCGGCACGTCGGCCTGGCGCAGGTTGTTGTCCGACATCGTGCGCCCGCGCGATTCGAAGATGTGGCGGATGCGCTTGGCGATGTCGTCGTGCCGCACCAGCTCCACGCCCATCACGGTCGCGATCGCTTCGCGCGTGATGTCGTCCTGGGTGGGCCCGAGTCCACCGCAGCAGATCACCGCGTCGCTGCGCGACAGGGCGAGGCGGATGCTGTCGACGATGCGCCCGAGGTTGTCCCCGACCTTGGTCTGGTAATGGGAGTCGATGCCCACCAGGGCGAGCCGCTCGCCGATCCAGGAGGAGTTGGTGTCGACGATCTGGCCGAGCAGCAGCTCGGTGCCGATGGCCACGACTTCACAGCGCATGGGGAGAGCCTCGGGAGGACGATGAGCCGGCAGTCTACCAATCGAAACCGTCTGTAGGTCGGACTTCAGTCCGACATTTCGTCCCAGAGCCGTTAGCGAAGGCCAGGGATCGAATGTCGGACTGAAGTCCGACCTACAGGCGCCTACGCGCCAGTAACCGCGTGCCGTCGCTCGGGCCGATGGAGATGCCGCGACGCACGGGTTTCGACACCGCGCCCGGCGGGCGGGCGAGATCGAGCGCGGTGAAGAGCGTCGCCAGCACCACCTTCATCTCGTACAGCGCGAAGGCCTGGCCCAAGCAGGCGCGGCTGCCGCCGCCGAAGGGCGCCCACTCGTGGGGGCCGTAGCGGCGCTCGAGGAAGCGCTCCGGGCGAAAGCGCTCGGGCTCGGGATAGAGGTCGGGCCGATGATGCAGGACGTGGAGCGAGGGACACAGGATCGTGCCCGCCGGCCAGGTCACGCCGCCCACCGTGAACGGCGCCTTCAGCAGCCGCACCACCAGCGGCAGGATGGTGCGCAGGCGCAGGCTCTCGCGTATGCAGGCGTCCAGGTACTCGAGCTTCGGCAGGTGCTCGGGCTCGGGCAGCGCGCCGCCGCACACCGCGTCCAGCTCGGCGCGGATCTTCGCCATCACGGCGGCGTTCGGCACCATCTGCTCGAGCGCCCAGGCGAGCGACAGCGCGGTGGTGTCGTGGCCGGCGGCGAGAATGGTGACGACCGCGTCGCGCACCTCCACGTCGCTCATGCCGCGCCCGTCCTCGTAGCGGATGTCCAGCAAGTCGGAGAGCAGGCAGGCCGGTCGCGCTTCCGGGGGAAGCGCCCGCTGTGCGGCGATGATCTGGTGGAGCCGCGTATCGAAGCGGCGGCGCAGGCGGTAGAAGGGCAGCAGCCCCGAGTTCTCGAAACGGGCCGGCGGGAACACCACGTACATCACCAGCGCAAGCGGATGGCGCACCTCGCGCAGCAGCCGGCCCATGCTCGCCTGCAGTTCCTCGAAGTCCTCGGCGGCTTCCGCGCCCAGCACCGCGCGCAGGATGACGCGCAGAGTGACCGCCTGCATGCCGAGGTCGGCGCGCACCTCACCGCCGGCCGACGCCCACGCCTCGGCGGTCGCCAGCGCCTCGCGACGCATGGCGTCGAAGAAGGTGCGCATGCGCTCGCCCTTCAGGGGCGGCATCAGTACGCGGCGCTGCCTGGCGTGCGCTTCGTCGTCCAGCACCAGCACCGAGGTCTGGCCGACCAGGGTCGCGAGCAGGATGTTGGCCTCGCCGGCGTGCAGCACGGCGGGGTCGCCGCGAAACACCTCGCGGATGTCCTCCGGGCGGGAGACGTGTACCAGTCGGCCGAAGCCCGCGAGGTGCACGCTGAAGGTGTCGCCGTGACGCGCGGCCTGTTCGAGGAACTCGAGTGGCTTGAAGGAATAACGGAGCAGCTGCAGCACCGGGTGCTGACGGGGACCAGGGGGCAGCGGAGGCGCATCGGCGGCGAGGGGCGGAACGGCGGCCATGCGGGCAAAGTGCGCCAATCCGGCGTGGGTCGCAAGGGGCGGCCTACGTATACTTGGCGTGGATCAACGGGGAGACCGCCATGCAGTTCACCATCGTCGGCGCCGGCGCGCTCGGCACCATCCTCGGCGCGCACCTGATCGCCGCCGGCCACGGCGTGACCATGGTGGCGCGCGGCGCGCGCGCTGATCAGCTCGCGGCGCAGGGCCTCGTGGTGCGCGGGTTGCGCGAGTTCGATCTGCCCTGCACGGTGGTCACGCCCGGCACGCCGATAGCCACGCCCGGGGTCGTCGTCTACACGGTCAAGACCTACCAGATGAGTGATGCGACGGCCGCCCTCGGCGCGCTGCGGCCCGAGGCCGTGTTCTCGGTCGCCAACGGCGTCATGAAGAACGAGCAGCTGCGTGCCGTGTACGGCGCCTCGTCGGTGCTGGGCTGCATGGCGAACGTGAGCGGCGAGCTGCTCGCGAGCGGCGAGGTGTCCTTCACGCGCAACGTGCGCCTGCCGCTCGGTGCGCTGCCGGGTTACGCGGGACCCTCGCCGGTCGCTATCGCCGATGTCATCAACGCCGCCGGCATCGTCGCCGAGGCGGTCACCGACATCGAGACCGTGGAATGGTCGAAGTTCGTCGGCTGGCTTGCGATGTTCACGCTCGCGGTGATCGCGCGCAGCACCACGGGTGTCTACCTCGAGAACCCGCGGCTCGCCGCGGTGGGCGTGAAGATAGTCAAGGAGGCGGCGGCCGTCGCATCCGCGCGCGGCATTCGACTGGTCGACCAGTCGCCCTTGCCGGTGGTGAGCGTCGCGACCGCACCGGACGATGCGAGCGCCGCGGCCTTCCTGCGCGACATTGGCCGCAACCTCATCGCCCAGGCCCCGACCCATCGCATGTCCGCGCTGCAGGACCTGGAAGCCGGTCGCAGGCTCGAAGTACACGAGACCCTGGGCTACGCCTGCCGCGAGGCGGCGCGCCTCGGCGTGCCGGCGCCGACCTTGGGCCTGTGCTACGAAATCTGCGCGGGGCTGGACGAGATCCGGGTGTAGGTCGGACT
>JAIEQK010000275.1 GCA_019747795.1 Gammaproteobacteria bacterium
GCGGCGCCGCGCGGCGCTTCGGCGGCGGCAAGCTGCGTGCGCCGCTGGCGGACGGCGAGCCTCTGGGCATCGTGAGCGCGCGCCGCGTGGCGGCCGCGGTCGCACGCCTGGTGGTGGTGACGCGCGTCGAGGATGTCCTCACCACTGCCATGTTCCGCGACGCCGGCTTCGAAGTGATCGCGAGCCCGGACGCCGCGCGCGGCATGGCGCACAGCCTCGCGGCCGGCGTGGCGGCGAGCCCCGACGCGGCGGCCTGGATGATCGCCCTCGCCGACATGCCGCGCGTCGCCGCCGACACCTTGAGCGAGCTCGCCGCACGCTGGCGCGCGGCGGACGCCATCGTCGTGCCGACCTGCAACGGCCGACGCGGCCACCCGGTGATCTTTCCCGCGCGCTACGGCGCCGAGCTCCGCGCGCTGGAGGGCGACCAGGGCGCGCGGCCCTTGCTCGCGGCGCATGCCGCCGAGGTGGTGACGTGGGAATGCGGGGATGGTGGCGTACTGACCGACGTCGACACGCCGGACGATCTGAGCGCGCTCGAAGCCGTGAAGCCCGAGGGTCCTGGCCCTCAGCCCTCGCCGAGCACCTCGGCCAGCGGCCGGGGCACGCCCACCGCGTAGCCCTGCACGTAGTCCACGCCGAGATCGCGCAACAGCGTGATGGTGGTTTCGGTCTCGACGAACTCCGCCACGGTGTGCTTGCCGAGCAGGTGGCCGATGTCGTTGATGGAGCGCACCATGGCGAAGTCGATGGAGTCGGTCGCCATGTCCCGCACGAAGGCGCCGTCGATCTTGAGGTAGTCCACCGGCAGCTGCTTCAGATAGACCAGAGACGAGAAGCCGTTGCCGAAGTCGTCCAGCGCGAAGCGGCAGCCGTGTTCCTTCAGGCGGCGGATGAACTGGTTGGCCCCCGCGAGATCCGCCACCGCGGCGGTCTCGGTGATCTCGAAGCAGATCTTGTGCGCCGGCACGTGGGTGCCGCGCAGCGCTTCGAGGATGCAGCCGAGCATCTCGCTCTGGCCGAGCGAGCGGCCCGACAGGTTGATCGACAGCTGGCCGATCTGCGCCAGCACGCCGGGGCGCGCGGCAATCCACTCGAAGACCCGCTCGATCACCCAGCGATCGATGCGCGCCGCGAGGTTGTAGCGCTCGGCGGCGGGCAGGAACTCGCCCGGCTTGATGCGCGCCCCGAGTTCGTCCCGCATGCGCAGCAGGACCTCGTAGTGCGGGCCGTCCGGCCCTGCGCGCAGCGCGGTGATCGGCTGGCAGTCGAGCTCGAAGCGCTGATCGTTCAGCGCCTGGATGATGCTGCTCGCCCAGCGCATCTCGCCGCGCCTGAGCTGCACCGGCAGGTTGTCGGTCTCCCAGGTGTGTACGCAGTTGCGCCCCGAGTCCTTGGCGGCGTAGCAGGCGGTGTCGGCCATGCTGAGCAGGCTGCCGGGTGTGTCGCTGGCCTCGGTCACCGCGACGATGCCGACGCTGACCGTAATGGCGTGGTCGCGCCCGCGCCAGTGGAACACGTGTTGTTCGACCGCGCGGCGCAGGGCCTCCACCGCGCGCTGCGCGTTCGGCAGCGGACAGTCCTCGAGCAGCACCGCGAATTCGTCGCTGCCGATGCGCGCGACGGTGTCGCGTCGGCGCGCCTCGTCCTTCAGCACGCGGCCGATCTGGCGCAGCAGTTCGTCGCCGGCCTGCGAGCCGCCGGCGTCGTTCACGAGCTTGAACTGGTCGAGGTCGAACACCGCCAGCGCATGCACGGTGTGCTCGACCTGGGCGGACTCGATGACCTGGGCGAGACGCGCCTCCAGGCTCTTGCGGTTGGCGAGCCCGGTGAGTTCGTCGTGATGCGCCTGGAAGGACAGCAGCTCGCTCAGGCGGTAGGCGTCGTCGATGTCCTCGCAGGTCAGGAGCACCAGGTCCAGGCCGCCGTCGCGCACGGCGCGCGCGGTGTTGCGCATCCAGATGACCTCGCCGTTCTTCTTCACCTGGCGAATGTCCCAGCGGTGGATGCGACCGGGCAGGTCGCGCGCCGCGGCGAGATTCTCCTGGGCCAGCGCGCGGTCCTCCGGCACGTAGAGGTCGAGCATCGAGCGGCCGAGCAGGGCGCGCGCGTCGTAGCCCAGGTAGCGCGCGCCGAAGTGGTTGGTGTGCAGCACGTGACCGTCGGCCGACAGCGCGAAGCAGGTCATGGGTGTGTGGTCGTGCAGCACATCGAAGGGAATGCGCTGGGTCGGGCTGGCCTTGGCCCCGGGCAGCATGCCGCCGCTCGGCACCAGCGCGAGCGTCTCGCGCAGCAGCGCGCTCTGGGTGCGCAGGCGCGAGACCGTGGCGCGCAGCGTGAGCTGGGTGTTGATGCGGGTCAGCAGGATGGGAAAGTCGCCGGGCTTGACGATGTAGTCGTTGGCGCCGAGCGCCAGCGTGCGCTGGATGTCGCCCTTGTCGTTGCTGGCCGCCAGCACGATCACCGGCAGCTGGGTCGCGGTATAGCGCTGGCGCAGGCGGCGCAGCACTTCCTCGCCGCGCATCTCCGGCATCTGCAGGTCGAGGATCACGAGATCGAAGGCGCGGCGCTCGATCAGGGCGAGCGCGCTCGGGCCGTCCGCAGCGGTCACCACGTCGAAACCCTTCGCGCCGAGGCGCATGGAGATGGCCTTGCGGATGGTGGCGTTGTCATCGACGGCCAGGACGGCCGCGGCGGCGCTCATGCTGCGGGTACTCCTCACGAGGTCCGCTATGCCGGGCGGTCTTGGGCGTTCGACGCAGAGCGGGGCGTGGTTCGCGTTGGCTGCGAGTCTAGCGCCTGTGCGCCGTGCCGAGGACGGCGCAATGGCGCGACTCACTCACTCGGTGGACGAAATGCGAAGTGCGACACGCTCGAGATTGTGAAAGTTTGTGCCGCGCTCAGCGCGTGCCGAGGCGATGCAATGGCGGCAGCGCTGCCGCACGCCCACCGGACGGGTCGCGCGGCATGCTGCGCTCGCCCTCGGCCTGCCAGGCGGCGAGCAGCGGCGCGCCGGACCAGCCGGCCGCATCGGCGCCGTAGCGCTCGCGCTCGAGTTCGGCGATGGCGAGCGCGAGCGGCGA
>JAIEQK010000178.1 GCA_019747795.1 Gammaproteobacteria bacterium
CCGCGGATCAAACGGGCAGCTTGTACCTCAAGGGTACAGCGCTCGAGGTATAAGGTCGGGCTTCAGCCCGACATTCATGCGGGCCCCGTTCGTGGCTCTGGAATGAATGTCGGACTGAAGTCCGACCTACATCGAACGGCCGCGATCTGATCGTCGACCGCGGCTTCAGCGCCGGCATCACCACCGGCTGGATCGACAAGCGCGGCGCACCGGGCGCGAAGAAGAAGGCCTGAGAGGACGCCCCTGTAGGTCGGACTTCAGTCCGACATTCATGCGGGCCCCGTTCGTGGCTCTGGAATGAATGTCGGACTGAAGTCCGACCTACAGCGCATTAAGCGTCACGCCACGCCCACCGCCTCCCCCAGCACTTCACCGATGCCATGACGCGCGACGAAGTCGGCGCTGTCGTCCTGGTCGGTCTCCTCGCGGTTGACGATGGCGAGCTTCGCGCCGCGGCGCTTGGCGAGCGCGGGAAGGCCGGAGGCCGGATAGACCACCAGTGACGAGCCGAGCACGATGAAGAGATCGCAGCCGAGCGTCGCTTCGCGGGCGCGCGCCATCGCCGCCTGCGGCATCGCCTGGCCGAAGGAGATCGTCGCCGACTTCACGATGCCGCCGCAGGCCGCGCAGAGTGGCAGGGTCTCGTCGCGCTCGAAGGCCTGCACGATGGGGCCGAGTTCGTGACGCAGTCCGCAGTCGAGGCACGCGGCATAGGTGCCGTTGCCGTGCAGTTCGATGACCTGCTCGGCCGGCACGCCCGAGGCCTGGTGCAGGCCGTCGATGTTCTGCGTGATGATGTCGGTGAGCACGCCGCGCGCGTGGAGCGCGGCCAGTGCGCGATGCCCGCGGTTCGGCGCGGCCTGCTGGAAATCGCGATCGATGACCAGCTTGCGCCGCCAGGCCTCGCGGCGCATCTCCTCCGAACGGACGAAGTCGCGAAAGTCGATGGGCTGCATGCGCGACCAGATGCCGCCCGGGCTGCGGAAATCGGGAATGCCGGACTCGGTGCTGATGCCGGCGCCGGTGAACGCGACGATACGCGTCGCCTGTTCGATCATGCGCGCGAGACGCGCGCTCGCCGCGGCCACATCGTCGTTCATGGGCGTCCTCCGCTCTGCGTCGCGCGCCGCATCGAGCCTGATGCCGCGTCAGCGCGAATTGGAGTATAACGGCGCGAACCTACCCGGACGTCCCCATGAGCGAGCACAGCGAGCCCACGATTCCACCGGCATTGCGACCGCAACCCGGTGACGTCGCCTACGACCTCGACCGCAGTCTCGATGCGGTGCTGTCGTTGCGCACGCGCATTCCCGACGACGCCTTCACCGCCACCATCCTCGGCACCGAGCGCGCCGGCCACGGCGTGGTGATCGGCGAACGTGGCCTGGTGCTGACCATCGGCTACCTGGTCACCGAGGCCACCGAAGTCTGGCTGGTGGGCAACAACGGCCGCGCGGTGCAGGGCGACGTGGTGGGTTACGACTACGAGACCGGCTTCGGCCTCGTGCAGGCGCTCGGCAAGCTCGATCTGCCGGCGCTGTCGCTCGGCAGCGCGCGCGACCTGCGTCTGCAGCAGGACGTGATCATCGCCGGGCACGGCGGACGCAGCCACGCGCTGAAGGCGCGGCTCGCGGCCAAGCGCGAGTTCGCCGGCTACTGGGAATACGTGCTGGACGAAGCGCTCTACACCACGCCACCCCATCCGAACTGGGGCGGTGCCGCGCTGCTCGGCGCCGACGGCCGACTGTGCGGCATCGGCTCCCTGTACATCGACCAGGTGCAGCCGCAGATCGCCGGCCAGGACGGCAACATGAGCGTGCCGGTCGATCTCCTCGAATCGGTACTGCCCGATCTCATGCGCTACGGTCGCAGCATGAAGCCGCCGCGGCCGTGGCTCGGCATGTTCGTGTCGGAAGTCGATCAGCAGCTCGCGGTCGCGGGGGTGTACGACGGCGCGCCGGCGGGGCGCGCCAACCTGCGCACCGGCGATGTCATTCTCGAAGTCGGCGGTGCGCCGGTCACGACGCTCGCGAACCTCTTCCGCGGCGTGTGGGCGCAAGGCAGCGCGGGCACCACGGTCATGCTCACGGTGCTGCGCGAGGGACGGAGCATCGAGGTGCCGGTGCGCTCGGTGGATCGCGCCACCTTCTGGCGCACGCCCGATCTGCACTGAGGGCCCTGGTCAAAGTTATCGCTACGATCGGCCGCGCTGCGCGTGTCAGGCGGCGCGCGCCCGCTGCGTCCGCCACCAGGTCTCCTGGATGACGAAGGCGTCGAAGCTCGCGCGGTGACGCCCGGCGCCGAGTTCGGCCAGCACCCCGTCCTTCACCGCCTGCCAGCACTCCATCTGCGCCTGGTCGAGAATCATCTCCAGCGCGCTTAAGCGATAGCAGGGTTCGATGCCGGCCTCGCGGTGGAGCTTGCGCCACCAGGGGTCGTCCACCACCCAGCCATCGCTGTACACCGTGCCGCCGCCGACGAAGGCGTTGAGATCTTCCACCACCTGGACCAGCGGACGACCATGGCGCGCGAGCATGCTGCGCGAGATGCCGTGCACCCGCTCCGCCGCCGGGTCCCAGTGGATCCAATGCAGGGGGGGCACGATCAGCGAGCAGTACTTGCGACCATCGGGCAGCGCCACGCCCACCTCGATGGGATAGCTGTCGTGACCGAAGCCCGAAGCTTCGAAATCGAGAATCGCCGGTCGCATGTGTCTTCCCTGCTCGCCTGCCGATGCCGGCAACCCCTAGCGAAATCCAGGCCAAGCGCATGGGGCCGGCGCGGCACCGTATGATCGCGCCGTCCGCGCCGGCGCTCGGGCCGATGGCGCACCACGAGAGAGCACATGACGACTAACGGTGCGGTTTCCACCGCGCGCCTTCCCTTCGAGCCGCCGCTGGACTGGGCGTTCTTCCTCGCCTTTCACCGCGCCCGCGCGCTGCCGGGGGTGGAAGTGGTCGAGGGCGAAGACTACCGGCGGGTCGTGCGGGTGGGTGACTACCTGGGCCGCATGAGCCTCACGCGGGTCGCAGTGAACGCCCTGGAACTGCGCCTGGCGCCGGCCGACGACCGCGCGCTGGCCGCGCTGCTGCCGCGCGTCAGGCGCGCGTTCGACCTGGACACGACGCTCGCTCCCATCGTCGCCCACCTCGGCCAGGACGCGGCGCTCGCGCCGCTCGTCGCCGCGCG
>JAIEQK010000314.1 GCA_019747795.1 Gammaproteobacteria bacterium
ATGCGCGGCTGCTTCGGCGGCTGCAGCTTCTGCTCGATCACCGAGCACGAGGGCCGCGTGATCCAGAGCCGCTCCGAGGAATCGATCCTGAAGGAAGTGCAGGACATCGCGCGCAAGGTGCCGGGCTTCACCGGGGTGATCTCCGATCTCGGCGGGCCGACCGCGAACATGTACCGGCTGAACTGCAAGAGCCCGACGGTGCAGGCGAGCTGCCGCCGCCCCTCCTGCGTGTACCCGAGCATCTGCGAACACCTCGACACCGATCACTCGCCGACCACCCAGCTGTATCGCAAGGCGCGCGCGCTGCCGGGCATCAAGCGCATCCTGATCGCCTCGGGGCTGCGCTACGACCTCGCGGTGCGCGATCCGGAATACGTGCGCGAACTGGTCACGCACCACGTCGGTGGCTATCTCAAGATCGCGCCCGAGCACAGCGAAGAGGCGACGCTCAAGCACATGATGAAGCCCGGCATGGGCAGCTATCACGCGTTCAAGAAGCTCTTCGATCGCTACTCGCGCGAGGCCGGCAAGGAGCAGTACCTCATCCCCTACTTCATCGCCGCCCATCCCGGCTGCGAGGACGGCGACATGCTCAAGCTGTCGCTGTGGCTGAAGCGCCATCGCTTTCGCCTGGACCAGGTGCAGACCTTCTATCCCTCGCCCATGGCGCTCGCGACGGCGATGTACCACTCCGGGCGCGACCCGCTGCACAAGGTGAGCTACAAGAGCGCGCGCGTGTTCAGCGCGCGTTCGCGCGAGCAGCGCCGCCTGCACAAGGCCTTCCTGCGCTACCACGATCCGCAGAACTTCGACGTGCTGCGCGAGGCGCTGATCGCCATGAACCGACGCGATCTGATCGGCGACGGCGAGCACCAGCTGGTCCCGGCCGCGGCACGTGTGCCGAAACGCGGCCAGGGCGGACCGGCGCGCGGTCGCACCGCCGCGCCCTCCGCGAAACGCGGCAAGTACCAGCCGGCGCGAGGCGGGCAGTGGTCCTGAGCCCCGCGGCGTGAGCAGCACGCCCTTCCTGCCGCTCGAGGCGGCGTGCGACGCCGAGGCGTTCGCGGCGCACGCGCGGTCGGCCTACCGCACGGTGATCCTGACCTCGATTCGCGACATCGACGCGGCGCGTTGGGACGAGGTGGTGGGCGGCGCGGCGGTACTGCGCTCGCACGCCTACCTCGATGCCATCGAGCGCGCCGGTCTGAACGACAGCCGCTACTTCTACCCGGTGATCTACGACGCCGACGAGCGCCTGGTGGCCTGTGCCTGCGTCTACACCATCGTCACCGACTTCGCCCAGCTGCTGCCGGCGCGGCTCGCGCGCTGGGTCGGTCGGCTGCGGCGCTGGTGGCCCTCGCTCGGCGCCGCCCGCATCACCGAGTGCGCGGCGCCGATGGCCGCCGGCCACGGCATCACCATCCGCGCCGGCGTCGAGCGCGCCGCCGTGCTCGCCGAACTCGAGCGCGCCATCGCGGCGATCGCGGCGCGCGAAGGCAGTGGGCTCATCGTGATCCGCGATTTCACGACCGAAGAGTGCGCCGCCAATGCGGTGCTGCTCGAACACGGCTACGCGCCGCGTCTCAACATGCCGCTGGCGCGCATACGCGTGCGCTGGAAGAGCTACGAGGACTATCTCTGCGCGATGCGCACGCGCTATCGCAAGGACGTGCGGCGACGTCTGAGCCGCGCCGCCGAGCGCGGTCTCACGGTGACCCGCGAGGAGAACTTCGGCGCGCGGGCCGCCACCTGGCTCGCGCAGGCCGAGGTGGTGCTGGCGCGCGCCCAGCGCTTCAAGCGCGAGCGGCCGACCGCCGCCTACTACGCCTGCATGGACGAACGCCTGGGCGCGCGCAGCCAGATGCTGATCGCCCATCGCGACGGTCGCCAGGTGGCGCACGGCATGGTGCTCACCGACGACGAACACACCGTCACCACCTTCTTCGGCCGCGAGGCCGGTCCGCCCGGCGCCGAGTGGTTCAGTCTCATGAACGAGGCCATTCGCCTGGGCATCGAGCGCGGCAGTCGCTACATCCACCTAGGCCTCGGCTCCTACGACGCCAAGTCCCTGGTCGGCGCCGAACTCGAGCCGCTGCACGTGTACTGCAAGACCCGCCACGCCGGGCTCAACTGGCTCATTCGCCGGCTGCCGGAGTTCATGGCGCTGAAGGACGCGCCGCACCGGAAGATATTTCAGGACGTGTAGGTCGGACTTCAGTCCGACATTCATTACGTGCTTTGATTTGGGCTCTGGAATTGAATGTCGGACTGAAGTCCGACCTACAGGTGCAGAGATCGAGACCCGCCGGACACGGTTCGTCTTGCTCGCACCAGCGTCCAAAGCCCCCCCAGCATCGCCACCAGCAGCCGATAGCCATAGAGCAGCGCGCCGAGCGCGAGCGCGGTGGTGAGCGGCAGGCCCGTTGCGACGTAGAGCCCGGCGCCCGCGACATCGGCGGCGCCGAGTCCGAGCAGGCTCGCGGGCACGGCCTGCAGCAGGTTGGCGGCGCTGAGCACGAACAGCACGACGCCGTACTCGACGCCGAGCCCGAGACCGCGCGCGCCGAGCAGCACCGCGGCCGCGAGCAGCAGTTGCATGGTAACGGACCACCCCAGCGCCCGCAGCGCATCGCGCCGATGGCTCGCGAGCCGCGCCAGCGCCTGGCGGAGCGCGGTCGCGAGTCGCGATTGCCGTGCCAGCACGCCGACGACACCGAGCGCCAGCAGCGCGCACGCGACGAGCACGAACAAGCTCGGCGAGAGCGCGATCGCCACGGGTCGCAGCCAGAGATAACAGGCGGACGCCAGCACCACCAGCGCGCTCACACCCACCAGGTGCTCCACCATCAGCGCCGCGGCGCGCACCCGCGCGCGGCGTTCGGGTGCGAGTTCGCGGAGCTTCCAGTACTTGCCGAGGTCGGCGCCCGCGCCGAGCGGCACGAAGCAGTGACAGAAGGCGCCGAAGCTCACGATGCCGAGCGCATCGCCCACGCTCGCGTCCAGGTCCAGCATGCGCAGCACGCTTCGCAGCCTGAGCGCGTAGACGAAGAACGACAGCAGCGCGAGCGCGATGCCCGGCACGATGAGCGCGTTCGGCGCGAGCGACGCCGCCTGCGGCGCCGCGCGCCACGCCGAGATGAGCAGCAGCGCGAGGCCGGGCAGCACCACCGCCGCCTCCAGCGCGGGACGGCG
>JAIEQK010000099.1 GCA_019747795.1 Gammaproteobacteria bacterium
GGGCGGCGAGTGTGGTCGCCAGCCCGGCGACGAAGGCGTCGCGGCAGAGCGCGTAGTCAGCCGCCGTGCGTGGCGCCGGCGCGCGCTGCAACCAGCGCCGCGCGGCGCCGCGCGCGAGGGCTTCCAGCGGCGCCTGCCGGTAGCCGAACATCGCCGCGTACAGACCGAGTTCGCGCGCACCCGGGAGGTCGCGCGCGAGCCGCCGCAGTTCGCCCGCCGTGTCCAGCACCAGCAGGCGGGCGACGCCGCGCGCATGGACCTCGCGTGCCTGCTCTGCGTCGTCCAGCACCTCGATGCGCACGCCGTCCCCCGTGTCGCGCAGCGCCGGGTAGCCGACCAGGCGCGTGCCGGCCGCTTCCGCTTCGATGGCTTCCGGCAGGTCGGCGCAGCGCCAGCCGCCGCGCGATTGTCCGGCCAGGCCCCAGTCGACCCGCGCGCGCTCGGCGGCGACGGCCTCGCCGTGCTGGCCGAGCAGCACGTCGATGTCGCGCGTCTCCTCCACCACCTCACCCTGCTCGTCCAGCAGCAGCACCAGGCAGCGTTGATGTGCCTCGAGCGCGCGCTCGTCGAAGGCGCCAGGCAGCCAGGGCAGACCGGTCATGCGCGCCAGCACGCTGGCCAGCGCGCTCGGCAGCGGCCCCGGGACGGCGCCAAGCGCTTCCACCGCGGCCATCGCGAACTCGCGGATGGGCGACACCAGGCGCCGCTGCACCTTGGGCAGCGCGCGCAGCAGCGCGGCGACCTTGTCGCTCAGGAGGCCCGGCACTAGGCGGTCGAGGTCCTCGCGCCGCAGGCGCGGCAGCAGCACGCGCGGCAGGCGCAGCGCCAGACCATCGCGCGGGTGACCGGGCTCGAAACGGTAGTCCAGCGCGCAGGGCGTCCCGCCTATCGACAGGTTGTCGGGGAACAACCACGCCTGCACGCCGCCGAACTGCGGGCTGGTGATGTCGGCCTCCTCCATGCGCAGGCGCGCGCTGTTGTCCGGTGCGGCGCGCAGCCAGGCAAGCAGGTCGCGCCGCGTGGCGATGTCCGCCGGCAGCCGCGCCTCGTAGAACGCCGCGAGATCGGCGCGCCCGACCAGCAGGTCGCGGCGGCGCGCGCGGGCTTCGAGCGCGCGGATGTTGGCGATGAGCGCTTGGTTGTGCGCGAGGAAGGCCGCCGGTTCACCGAGTTCGCCGTCCAGCAGGCCGGCCTCGATGAACAGCGCGCGCGCCGCCGGCGGGTCGATCTTCTGGTAGTCCACCAGCCGCGCGCTGTTGATCACGAGCCCATAGAGCCGCTGGATCTCGGTGGCGCGCACACAGCCGCGCCGCGCGTCCCAGTGCGGCGCCTCGTAGCTGCGCTTGATGAGGTGGGCCGCCGCCCGTTCCAGCCACTGCGGTTCGAGACGCGCCGCGATGCGCGCGTAGCGTTCACGCGTCTCCAGCACCTCGGCCGCCACCACCCAGGGCGCGCCGCGCCGCGCCAGCACCGAGGACGGGTGCAGCTGGAAGGTCGCACCGCGACAGCCGCTGTAGTGATCGGCCTGCCACTCGCCGACCTGGCTGGGGAAGCCGGCGGCCAGCGCGGTATGGATCAGCTTGTAGCTGGCGGGTTCGAAGTTGACCCGCAGGTCCACCTCCTCCGCCACCTTGCTGAGATACTCGTGGAGCTGCACCCACTCGGTCATGCGCGTAGCCGACAGGAAGCGCTTGCGACACACGCGCTGGCGCTTCTTGGCCGGCATGCCGCGCAGTTCCAGCGCGAACGGCCAGGCGCGCAGGAACCACAGGAAGTCCGAACGCTTGTCGGCGAACGCAGCGTGCGCGCGGTCGGCCGCCTCGCGGCGCTCGTGGGGTCGCTCGCGCGGGTCGGCGATGCTGAGTGCCGCGACCATGACTAGCGCCTCGTCCAGGCAGCCGAGCCCGGCGGAGGCGTCCAGCACGCGCGCCAGCCGCGGATCCACCGGGAATCGCGCGAGCCGCGCGCCGAGCGGGGTCAACGCACGCTCACCGTCCAGCGCGCCCACTTCCTGCAGCACCAGGTAGGCGTCCTTGATCAGCCGCGTGCCGGGCGGCTCGGCGAACGGGAAGCCCTCCACGTCCTCGATGCCCATCGCCTTCAGCTTCAGCACCACGCCCGCCAGGTTGGTGCGCTGGACCTCCGGTTCGATGCGCGGCCGGCGCCCGAGGTAGTCAGCCTCGCTGTACAGGCGGATACAGATCCCGGCCGTCTCGCGCCCGCAGCGGCCGGCGCGTTGATCGGCATTGGCCTGGGGAATCTTCTCCACCGGCAGCTGCTGCAGCTTGCGCCGCGGGCTGTAGCGGCTGATGCGCGCAAGCCCGGTGTCGATCACGTGGCGCACGCGCGGCACGGTGAGCGAGGTCTCGGCGACGTTGGTTGCGAGGATCACGCGGCGCCGCGGCCCCGGCTCGAAGATGCGCGCCTGGCGCGCGGCCGAGAGCCGCGCGTAGAGCGTGAAGATGTCGGTCTCCTCCAGCCCGGCACGGGTCAGGCGCTGGGCCGCGCTGCGGATCTCGCGCTCGCCCGGCAGGAACACCAGCACGTCGCCGCGCGCCTCGGCGTCCAGTTCGTGCAGCGCGGCCACGATCGCCTCGTCGACATCGACCTCGTCGTCCTCCTCGCTCGGCGGCGGGCGATAGCGGATCTCGATGGGATGCGCGCGATGGGGAATGTGGTGACAGACCGCGTCGGCGAAGAAACCGGCGAACAAGTCGACGTCCAGGGTCGCGGACGTGAGGATGAGTTTGAGCGCGGGACGCCGGGCCAGCAGGGTCTTGAGATAACCGAGCAGGAAATCGACGTTCAGCGAGCGCTCGTGCACCTCGTCGACGATCAGCGTGTCGTATTCGAGCAGGCGCGGGTCGGCGTGGATCTCGTTCAGCAGGATGCCGTCGGTCATCACCTTGACCCGTGCGGCGGGCTCGAGGTTGTCGTCGAAGCGCACGCTGTGACCGACGAGCGCGCCCGGTCGGGTCGCGGTCTCCTCGGCCAGGCGCCGCGCCACGGCGCGCGCCGCGATACGCCGCGGCTGGGTGTGACCGATGCGCCCCGCGATGCCGCGCCCGAGCGCGAGGCACAGCTTGGGGAGCTGGGTGGATTTGCCGCAGCCGGTCTCGCCACTGACGATCACGACCTGGTGCTCGGTGATGAGCCGCGTGAGCGTCTCCACGTGGGCGCTGAACGGCAGGTCGGGCGGAAACGCGAGGCGCGGCGTCGCCGCGGCGCGCGCCGCGCGCACCGCCTGTGAGCGCGCCAC
>JAIEQK010000114.1 GCA_019747795.1 Gammaproteobacteria bacterium
CGACCTGCTCGCCGGGCCGCCCGCTGGCCGGGCGGTCGTAGGTCCAGGCCGCGTACTGTTCGAGATCCGCGATCACCACCGGCGGTACGCCGGGGGTGTCGATGGGCAGGCCGCCGGTATGGGTGAGCAGGTGATAGACGTTGATGCGCTGCTTGTCGCCCTGCGCAAAAGCCGGCAGCAGATCGGCGATGGGCGTGGTGAACTGGAACACGCCGTCCTCGATCAGGCGCAGCGCCACGGTCGCGGTGAGCAGTTTGCTCAGGGACATCAGGTGGAACACCGCGTCCGGCTCGAGCGGCAGGCCGGCGTCGCGATCGGCCCAGCCCTCGCAGAGGTCGAGTACCACCTCGCCATGGCGCGCCACGCGCAGCGCCACGCCGTTGCAGCGTCCGCTGTCGATGTCGCTCGTGACGCGCCGCGTCACGCGCTCGAGTCGTGCGGCGTCGAAGCCGAGGGCGCGGGGTTCACGGGTCAGCATGGTGGAATTCCCGAACATGTCGTAACGGGCATTGTATGCCCCGCATGCCAATTCCCCCCCGCGCGACGTACACTCCCCGCATCGCGACGACGACATTCGAGGGGAGCGAACGATGAGCATGAAACCCGCCAAGAACGCGCTGGACATCGGCGTGCTGGTGAAGGACATCCAGGCCAGCCTGGCCTTCTACGAAGGCGTGCTGGGCCTGAAGAAGGTGCAGGAGATGCCGGTGCCCTTCGGCACCATGCATCGCCTGCAGTTCGGCGACAGCTTCGTCAAGCTCATCGATCCGAAGAAGGTACCGGCGGCGGGACCGCTCGGCCTCGACCAGGGCCTCGGCTTTCGTTACCTCACCTTCCAGGTGAGCAACATCGACGAGGTGTGCGCGGCCTGCGCCAAGGCCGGCGCGAAGTTCGACATCGAGAAGACCGAGTTCATGCCGGGCGTCACCATCGCCATGGTGCGTGACCCGGACGACAACGTGGTGGAGTTCGTGCAGCGCGCCTGAGCCCATGGGGCTGGGCGAGTTCGTGCTGGCCCGCGCCCTGCACGTGCTGGGCGTGGTGCTGTGGATTGGGGGCGTGGCCTTCGTCACCTTGGTGCTGCTGCCGGGCCTGCGGCAGTACGGCGCGGCCGGCGAGCGCATGGCGCTGTTCGAACGGCTCGAAGGCGGCTTCGCGCGGCAGGCGCGCGCGACCACGCTGCTGACCGGTCTCTCGGGCCTGTGGCTCGTCCATCAGCTGCACGCCTGGTCGCGCTTCGCCGACGGGCGTTACTGGTGGATGCACGCGATGGTGGCGGTGTGGCTCTTGTTCACGCTGATGCTGTTCGTGCTGGAACCGTGGTTCCTGCACCGCTGGTTCAACGCACGCGCCGCGCATGACCCGGTGGGCACGTTTCGCCTGCTCGAGGGCCTGCATTGTTTCCTGTTGACAGTGAGCCTGGTGACGGTGGCTGGAGCGGCCGCCGGCAGCCACGGTTGGATGTTCTGACACACGCGCGCGGGCGTCACACGCCGGCGCGGCACTCGACGACGAGGGGGGAATCGTATGTTGAGCACCTTGGAGGGGCTTCTGCCCCAGCGCTACTGGGCGTGGGCCGGCTGCATCCTGGTCGCGGCACTGGGCTTCCTGTTCGCGCCGCTGGTCGAGCACCTGCTGTGGCCGGCGACGGCGGCCGCCGCGCTCGCGCTGGTCGGGCTGGTGGACTACCGCCAGCAGCGCCAGGCGATCCGTCGCAACTACCCCGTGCTCGCACACTTCCGCTTCTTCTTCGAGTACATCCGTCCTGAGATCCGCCAGTACTTCATCGAAGCCGATCGCGAAGAGCTGCCGTTCTCGCGCGCGCAGCGCTCGGTGGTCTACCAGCGCGCCAAGGGCACCATCGACAAGCGGCCCTTCGGCACGCAGCTCGACGTCTACGAGGCGCACTACGAGTGGATGAATCACTCCATGGTGCCGAGCGAGATCGCCGACCACGACTTCCGCGTGACGGTCGGCGCGGGACACTGCGCGAAGCCCTACGAGGCGAGCGTGTTCAACATCTCGGCCATGAGCTTCGGCGCGCTGTCGGCCAACGCCATCCTGGCCCTGAACGGTGGCGCGCGACGCGGGCGCTTCTATCACGATACCGGCGAAGGTTCGATCTCGCGCTATCACCGCGAGCCGGGCGGTGACCTGGTGTGGGAGATCGGCAGCGGCTATTTCGGCTGCCGCGACGCCGAGGGCCGCTTCGACCTCGAGCGCTTCCGTGACAACGCCGCCGCCGAACAGGTCAGGATGATCGAGATCAAGCTGTCGCAGGGCGCGAAGCCCGGCCACGGCGGCGTGTTGCCCGGCCCCAAGGTGACGCCGGAGATCGCCGCCGCGCGCGGCGTGCCGGTCGGCATCGACTGCGTGTCGCCGGCGCGCCACTCCGCCTTCGCCACGCCGCTCGCGCTGATGAACTTCATCGCCACGTTGCGCGAAGCCACGGGCGGCAAGCCGGTCGGCATCAAGTTCGCGGTCGGCCATCCATGGGAATGGTTCGGCATGGCCAAGGCCATGCTCGCCACCGGCATCGCGCCCGACTTCATCGTGGTCGACGGCGGCGAAGGCGGCACCGGTGCGGCGCCGCTCGAGTTCTCCGACCACGTCGGCGCGCCGCTGCGCGAGGGCCTGCTGCTGGTGCACAACACCCTGGTCGGCATCAACCTGCGCGATCGCGTCAAGATAGGCGCGGCCGGCAAGGTGATCACCGCGTTCGACGTCGCGCGCGCCATGGCCATGGGCGCCGACTGGTGCAACTCGGCGCGCGGTTTCATGTTCGCCATCGGCTGCCTGCAGTCGCAGACCTGCCACTCGGGCCATTGTCCGACGGGCGTCGCGACCCAGGATCCGGGGCGCATGCGCGCGCTGGTGGTCAGCGACAAGGCCGAGCGCGTCTACCAGTACCACCAGAACACGCTCGAGGTGCTGAAGGAACTCCTGTGCGCGGCCGGCCTGCGCCATCCGCGCGAGCTCGGCCCCGAGCACGTCATTCGCCGCGTGTCCTCCACCGAGGTGCGTTCGCTCGCCGCGCTGCACGAATGGCTGCGGCCCGGTGAACTGCTGGACGGCACGCCCGAGCAGGCGGTCTACAAGGTGTTCTGGGAAGCGTCCCGCGTCGACAGCTTCGAGGCGCCGCCCAACATCCTGAGCATGCGCACCGGCAAGACGCGCTGAGCGCGCGTCGGGTCAAGCTTCGCCGAGGCGCGCCTCCAGCGCCGCGAGCCGCGCGGTGAGCGCGCGGACTTCCTCTTCCAACGCCGC
>JAIEQK010000331.1 GCA_019747795.1 Gammaproteobacteria bacterium
GTAGGCCGAGGCGAGCAGCGGTGTCGCGCAGAGCAGCAGGGCGAGGCACAGACGCCAGCGCGGGCGACGCGAAGCAGCATGCGGCGCGTCGCCAGTCGGGGCGCGAGGGGGCGTGCGTGCGGCGATGCTGTGCTTCAAGGCGACTCGAGCCGGACCTGTGTGGTGATGCCCCGCCGGGCGGGGCTGCGCGATTCTAATCCAAGCCCAGCCGCGCGTGCTACGCTAGCCGCGGTCTACGCCGCCCCACGCACGAGTCCATCCATGGGCGAGATCTCCGCGCTCCGTTACACCCGCATCGCGATGCTGCTGCACTGGCTCACGGTGGTGGCGGTGACCGGCCTGTTCGTCATCGGCTGGTACATGGTCGACCTGCCCAAGGGACCGCTGCGCGGCTACTGGTTCGCCCTGCACAAGTCCATAGGCCTCTGCCTCGCCGTGCTCATCGTGCTGCGTCTCGCCTGGCGTCTCGGCCATGCGCCACCGCCACTGCCCGCGCACGTACCTGCCTGGCAGCGCCACCTCGCCCACGGCGTACACCTCGGCTTCTACCTGCTGCTCCTCGCCCAACCGTCGAGCGGCTACCTGTCGTCGTCCTTCAGCGGCTACCAGACGCGCTGGTTCGGCGTGCCGCTGCCCGACTGGGGCTGGCGCGACGCGCCCTTGAACGAGTTCTTCACCGAGCTGCACGTGCTGTGCTCGATCGCGCTGCTGGTGCTGATCGGCGTGCACCTGGCGGGCTTCCTGTCCCACCTCGTGCAAGGCGACCGCGCGCTCGCGCGGCGCATGTGGCCCTGGTAGCGCCGGCATGGAGTCCGGGACCGGCGCGATGCTCGACCCCCGTCCCCGCTCCCTGCGTCGGCTGCTGCTCGCGCACGACATCGCCTTCCTGCTGCTGTTGGTGATCACCGGCGCGCTGGCCGCGCTGTGGGGCACGCTGTGGCAGCAGTCCTCGCTCGAAGCCATGCGCCTGCGCGGCATGTCGCACACCGGCGAGGAGATCCGCGCGATGGTCTACCGCCAGATGCACGAGGTCACCGCGGCCGCGCTGCGCGGCGATCCGCAAGTGCGCGAACTCGATACCCGCCACGCGCGCGCCGTGCAGGAGGCCTTCAATGCGCTGCGTCGCGCGTCCGACAGCCGCGCGGAGGACTACGCGGTGCAGAACCTGCAGACCGCCTTCAGCCTGCTGCGCGCCAACCTGCGCGAGACCCTCGGCGACACCTACGCGCTGAACCGGCTGGTGCGGGCGAAGCTGCTCGATCCCGACTTCGAACGGCGCTTCGTGGCGGACTTCGAAACCGCCTACGCGGCCTTCACCGGTCTCATGGCCAGCCAGGTCGAGGCGCAGGAGCAGCGCGTGCAGCGCCGTCTCGCGCTCGCGCCCTGGGCGCTGTCGCTGCCCATCGCCATCGGCGTCGGCCTGGTGCTGCGCTCGCGTCGCGCGCTGAGTCGCGAATTCGTGCGGCCGATGCGCGCGGTGCTGGCGCGGCTGCGGGCGATCGCGGGCGGTGCGCGCGAGGCGGCGCCGCCGACCGTCGGCGCGACCGAGGTGCGCGAACTCGCGCAGGGCATCGAGCGCATGGCGGCCGAACTCGCCGCGAGCCAGCGCGCGCTGGTCGAGCACGAGCGCGAGGCGGCGCTCGGTGGCCTCATTCCGGTGGTGGCGCACAACGTGCGCAATCCGCTCGCGGCGATCCGCGCCAACGCCCAGCTCCTGGACGGCGGCGAGACCGCGGCGGAGCTGGCCGAGAGTCGCGCGGCGATCATCGACACCTGCGATCGCCTGGGCCGCTGGGTGACGGCGCTGGTGTCCTACCTGCATCCGCTGACGCCGCGACCCACGGCGTTCCGCGCCGTGGAGCCACTCGACGCGGTCGCGGGCCTGCTCGCGCCGCGCATCGCCGAGCAGGGGCTCGAACTGCGGCGCGAACCCTGGCACACCGATGTCATGCTGGAGGCGGATCGAGACCTGCTGGAGCAGGCCCTGTACGGCCTGGTGAACAACGCCGTCGAGGCCTCGCCGCGCGGCGCGAGCTTGACGCTCGGCGTGGAGGCCGATGACGGGGAACTGCGCCTCTCGATCGTCGACGAGGCCGGCGGGCTGCCGTTCCAGCCCGAGCCGAGCGAGCTCAAGCCGGGTCCCAGCACCAAGCGTTTCGGCACCGGGCTCGGCATCCCCATAGCGTTCAAGATCTGCAAGGCCCACGGCTTCGATCTGTCCTTCGACATCACGCCGGGCAGCGGCACGCGGGTCGTCCTGCGCGCGCCGCGCGCGCGGCTAGAATGACGCGATGTCAGTCCGCCGCGACATCGCCGACGTCCCCGCCGCAGCGCCGCGCGGGCCTACGCACGTGCTGGTGGTGGACGACGAGACGCTGTTCGCCAAGGCCGTGGTGCGACATCTCGAGCGCGCCGGCTTCCGCTGCGCGCAGGTCGGCACGCTGGCGGCGGCCCGCGCGGCGCTCGCCGAACGCACGCCGGATCTGCTCCTGCTGGACATGCGCCTGCCGGACGGCTCAGGCCTCGATTTCCTGAAGCAGCTGCGTCAGACGAGCGCCGTGCCGGTGATCGTCATGACCGCCTACGGCGAAGTCGAGGACGCGGTGGCGGCGATGAAGGCCGCGGCCTCCGACTACCTGCGCAAGCCGGTCGACCTCGAGGAGCTTCGCCTCGACATCGACAAGGTGCTCGCCCAGGCCGCCCTCGGCCGCCAGCTCGAGTATTCGCGCGCGAGAGAGCATGCACAGGCGGCGAGCGTCGAACTGCTCGGCGAGGCGCCGGCCATGGTCGCGCTGCGCGCGCAGGTGGCGCGCCTGGGCGCGCTGGTCGGGCCGGAGGTCGCGCAGCCGCCGACCGTCTTGATCACCGGCGAGACCGGCACCGGCAAGGACGTCGCGGCGCGCTGCCTGCACCAGCAGTCCGCGCGCCGCGCGGCGCCCTTTGTGCACGTCGACTGCGCGGCGTTGCCGAAGGATCTGATCGAGGCCGAGCTGTTCGGTCACGTGAAGGGCGCCTTCACCCACGCGCTCGCCGAGCGTACCGGGCTCATCGAGGCGGCGGAGCAGGGCGTGGTGTTCCTCGACGAGATCGCCGAGCTGCCGCTCGACCTGCAGGCCAAGCTGCTCGCGGTACTCGAACGCCGCAGCCTGCGCCGCATCGGCAGCAGCCAGGAGCTGCGCACCGGCGCGTGGTTCATCGCCGCCACCAACCGTCAGGTGGACGCCATGGTCGCGGCCGGCGAACTGCGCGCGGATCTCTACTTCCGCCTGAAGGTGCTTAGCCTGGAGCTGCCCCCGCTGCGCGCGCGCGGCGCCGACGTGCTGCTGCTCGCGCGGCGCTTCGTCGCCGACATCGCG
>JAIEQK010000255.1 GCA_019747795.1 Gammaproteobacteria bacterium
CCTGTGCCGCCGGTCCCGCCCACACCGCCGCGACGTGCGCCCCCGGGGCCTCGTCCTGCGCGAGCAGAAGGCCGCTGTAGCCGGCTTCGCCGGGGGGCGGCGCGTGCGCGGTCGGGCCGTGAGCGCAACCGGCCATGACGAGCGTACAAACCAGCAGCGCGACGATGTGGGCCCATCGTTCCCCGAACAGGGGCAGAACTTGATCGGCCCACGTGTACGTGGCGCGGCGCGCGGTCCAAAATAGCGACCGAGGATTCATCACCATCCCGTAAGGAGAACCTAGTATGTCGAACTCCATCGATCGCCGCGGCTTCGGACGCGTGTGCGCCGGCCTGGTGGCCGTGGCCCTGGCCGGTGGCAGCCGCGTAGCCCGCGCCGCCGATCTGCCGCACGTCGACGAGGCCGGCCCGCAGGCCAAGGCGCTCGGCTACGTGCACGACGCGGCCACCGTCGACAAGGCCAAGTTCCCGGCCTTCGTCGAGGGCAGCCACTGCGCGACCTGCCAGCTCTTCCAGGGCGGCACCGCGGAGTGGGGTCCGTGTCCGCTGTTCGCCGGCAACGCCGTGGCGGCCAAGGGCTGGTGCAGCGCCTACGCCAAGAAGGCCTGATACACTCGCCGCCATCCGCAGCAAGACCGGCCCCGTGCCGGTCTTTCTGCCTCTGGCCCCTGCACCGCGGGCGCCGCCACCATACCGCGCCGCTGAGCGCGCCATAAGTAGGGGAGGACTTCACCATGACCCAGCCGGTATTCAAACTCGGCGTGCTGAAACTCGGCTGCATCGGCGCCGCACCGCTGCTCGACCTGCTGCTGGACGAGCGCGCCGATCGCGAGGACCTCGAGACCCGCGCCTGGACCAGCGGGGCCAAGCTCGATCCCGCCGCCTGCGACGGCCCGACCGCGGAATGCATCGCCTTCAAGGCCGACCTCGTCCTGCTGGTCAGCCCCAACGCCGCCCTCCCCGGCCCGACCGAGGCGCGCAACGCGCTGCTCGCCGCCGGCATTCCCACCATCGCCATCGGCGACGCGCCGTCGAAGAAAGCCTTCTTCAAGAAGAACGAGGAGGGCAAGCAGGTGAAGAGCGTGCCGCCGGGCCTCGGCTTCCTGATCCTGCCCTGCGATCCGATGATCGGCGCGCGCCGCGAATTCCTCGATCCGAGCGAGATGGCGCTGTTCAACGCCGACGTCATCAAGGTGCTGGCCGCGGGCGGCGTGTTGCGCGCCGTGCAGAACGAACTCGACCGCGTCATCGACGCCATGAAGCAGGGCGCGACGCCGGCCCTGCCCACGCTGACCGTGAGCGCCGAGACCGCGCTCGCCGCCGCCGAATTCGCCAATCCCTACGCTGCCGCCAAGGCCTACGCCGCGTTGACCATCGCCGAAGCGGTCGCCGGCATCACCACCCGCGGCTGCTTCGTCGAACAGGACGCGTCGAAGTACGTGACCCTGGTGGCGGCCGGCCACGAGATGATGCGTGCGGCCGCGCTGCTGGCCGACACCGCGCGTGAGATGGAGAAGGACAACGACAGCGTCCTGCGCACGCCCCACGCCGGCAGCGGCCAGCCGCGGCGCAAGACCGCGCTCGGCGACAAGCCGGCCTGAGCACTGCGGGGATTGGAGCGCGGGCCGCAATGACCCGCGCGAGGATTCTCAGACCTTGCCGTCGCCCAGCACGACCACGCTCAGATTGGGCGGCAGACCAGGATCGGCGCGCAGCCGGCTGCGCGCCAGCTCCAGCGCTTCGCGCAGCGCATCCCGCTCCAGCGACAGGTCGGACACCAGCTTGCGCAGACGCTCGTTCTCGCGCCGCAGCGCGAGCGTGTTGCCCTCCCGCTCGAGGCGCGTCGCGCCGTACTCGCGACACCAGCGCTGGTAGCGCTGCTCGCTGATACCGAGCACCTCGCACACCGCGGTCAGGGTCTCGCCGTCTTCCAGCATGTCCTCGGCCCGTTCGAGCAGGCCGATGATGTCGACCGCCGAGAGGCGCTGCACTGGCGGCACGCTGGCCGAGGTGGTGTCGAAGCTGGCGACGGGCGGCGGGGGCGGCGGATCTTCGCTGAGTTCGAACTCGGGCCCGGCGGGGGGCCGCGGCGGCGCGGCCGAGAGGCTCGCGACGCTGGCCAGGAGCTGCCCCATGTTGCGCACGCATTCGCCGAACGCGAACACCTGGTCGATGCTGACCTCGCCCTTGGTGAAGGGCACGAGCTGCTTGTCGCGGATCTCGTAGGTGCCGTTGCGCGATTCGAGATCGGTCAGGAAGTACTGGTCACCGTCGATGTCCAGGCGCGCATGGCGTCGGGAGACCGTGTCGTCGTACAGGGCGATGTGCCCGGCACGACCGATGATGTAGCTTTTCCTGGCCATTGGCCGAAGTCTAAACGCTCAGCACGGGCCGCGCCATGCCGCGCCTGCGGCCCTGTTCACGCGTAGAGGAGTTCGACCGAGGGCGCCGGGAAGCCCGCCTCCTCCGCCGACAGCACACCTTTGACCATGGGCCCGCCCTCGCTCGCGAGGTTGCGCAGGCGTCGGGTGGCGAGCGGCCGGCGCGCGGCATCGCTGAGGGTCAGCACCACCGGCAGCAGGCGACGTTCGCGGTTCTGCGCCACCACCAGCGCGATGCTGCCGTCGCCGAGTTCGACCAGGCTGCCGATGGGATGGGTACCGAGGCCCTGGATCAGCGCGCCCACAAGCTCGCGCTGGAAGACCGGCACGCTGGCGGCGTAGAGCTCCTGCACCGCCTCGTGCTGGGCCACGGGTTCGGCGTAGCCACGCGCGCTGGTGAGCGCGGTGAAGGCGTCGGCAAGACCCGCGATGCGCGCGCTGAGCGGCACCGCCGCGCCGGCGAGCCCGCGCGGATAGCCCGAGCCGTCGAAGCGCTCGTGATGCCCCGCCACCACCTCCAGCACGCCGGGGCGCAGACCGCCCAGCTCGCGAATGATGTCCAGGCTGTGCTGCACGTGGAGCTTCACGGTCTCGCTCTCGCGGGCGTCGAGCCGGCGCGGCGCGCGCAGCAAGTCCGCGGGCAGACGCAGCTTGCCGAGATCGGCGACCAGGAGACCGAGCGCGAGGGAGTCCAGCACGTAGCGGCGCAGGCCGAGCCCGCGGCCGATGACCAGGGCGACGATCGCGCCGTCGACGGCATGGCGCGCGGAGAAAGGTTCGTCGTCCTTGAGCGCGCGCAGCAGCACCGCGGCGTCCGGGTTGCGCACCACGGACTCGACCAGTTCACCCGCCGCGCGCGTCAGCGGTTCGAGGCTGGGCAGGAGGTTCGCCTGCAACGCGGCGACCACCTGGCGCAGGCCCTGGCGGACCGCGGCGACGGCCGCGCGGGCGCGCGGCAGCTCCGCGTCGATCGCGGCCGTGATCGGGTAGTCCTGCGCGGGCG
>JAIEQK010000206.1 GCA_019747795.1 Gammaproteobacteria bacterium
CATCCCAGATCCTCTCAAGCGCTCTTTCTGGCCTTGATCGGGGACTTATTCAGAAGTTCCTTCAGTCCGACATTCCTTGTAGGTCGGGTTTCAACCCGACATTCGTTCCCGAGCGTGTAAGAAGACGTTGGGATGAATGTCGGACTGAAGTCCGACCTACAGACCCATTCCGCCTTCCCCTGAAATTTTTGCGAATTAATACTTGACCGATTCAGTCAAGTTAGTGACTATATCCCAGCGTTTTACTCGGATACATCCGAGGGCACCTGAGGAGGTACGACGCGATGAGACTGACCACACGCGGAAGATATGCGGTGACGGCGATGCTGGACCTGGCCCTGCACTACGATCGCGGGCCGGTGTCGCTGGCCGAAATCGCTGATCGGCAGGGGATTTCCCAGTCCTACCTCGAGCAGTTGTTCGCGCGCCTGCGGCGCAATGGGCTGGTCGATGGCCTGCGCGGCCCGGGCGGCGGCTACAAGCTCGGGCGCCCCGGATCGGCCATCTCGGTGGCCGACGTCATCGACGCGGTCAACGAGACGGTGGACGCCACCCGCTGCGCCGGCCGGCGCAACTGCCACGGTGAACAGCGCTGCCTGACCCATGACCTGTGGGAAGACCTGTCCACCCAGATTCGCACCTTCCTGGCCAACGTCAGCCTCGAGCAGCTCGTGCGCCAGAGGGACAACGTCCAGACGCTGCACCGGCTCGAGCCGCAGCTGAACGAGAGACGCTCGGAGGCGACCGCCTGACACGCGGCCGCGCACAAGGAGAACAAGCCCATGCCCGTGACCCTGACCGAACGCGCCGCGAGCCGCGTGCGCGACTTCATGAGCCGCGAAGAAGCCGCGGGGCTCCGCCTCGCGGTCAAGCCGACCGGCTGCTCCGGCTACATGTACGTGGTCGAGATGACCAAGCAGGTGCAGGACCAGGACCAGGTGTTCGAATCCCACGGCGTGCCCGTGGTGGTCGATGCCCAGAGCCTCAAGTACCTGGAGGGCACCGAAGTCGACTTCACCCGCGAAGGCCTGAACGAAGGCTTCCGCTTCGCCAACCCGAACGTCGCCGCGACCTGCGGCTGCGGCGAAAGCTTCACCGTCTGAGCGGTCGCGGAGAGCACCCATGGCGAGCAACGCCCAGGATGTCGCTGAACTCGTCGACCGCCACTACGCGGCCGGCTTCGTCACCGACATCGAATCGGACACCGTCCCGCCCGGCCTGGACGAGGACGTCATCCGCCTGATCTCGGCGAAGAAGGAAGAGCCGGCGTGGATGCTGGAGTGGCGGCTGAAGGCCTTCGCCCGCTGGCAGAGCATGCGTGAGCCGACCTGGGCCCACGTGCATTACCCGCCGATAGACTTCCAGGCGCTGTCCTACTACGCCGCGCCGAAGTCCGCGAAGGACCGTCCGAAGAGTCTGGACGAGGTCGATCCCAAGCTGCTCGAGACCTACAAGAAGCTCGGTATCCCGCTCGAAGAGCAGATGATGCTGGCGGGCGTGGCGGTGGACGCGGTGTTCGACAGCGTGTCGGTGCACACCACCTTCCGCGACAAGCTGGCCGAGGCGGGCGTGATCTTCTGCTCGTTCTCCGAGGCGGTGCGCGAATACCCGGAGCTGGTGCGCAAGTATCTCGGCACCGTGGTACCGGTGAGCGACAACTACTACGCGGCGCTCAATTCCGCGGTGTTCTCCGACGGGTCCTTCGTCTACATCCCGAAGAACACTCGCTGTCCGATGGAGCTCTCCACCTACTTCCGCATCAACGCGATGAACACCGGGCAGTTCGAACGCACCCTGGTGGTCGCCGACAGCGGCAGCTACGTGAGCTATCTCGAAGGCTGCACCGCGCCGATGCGCGACGAGAACCAGCTGCACGCCGCGGTGGTGGAGCTGGTCGCGCTGGACGATGCCGAGATCAAGTACTCGACGGTGCAGAACTGGTACCCGGGCGACGCCGAAGGTCGCGGTGGCATCTACAACTTCGTCACCAAGCGCGGTGATTGCCGCGGCGCGCACTCCAAGATCTCCTGGACCCAGGTCGAGACCGGCTCGGCCATCACCTGGAAGTATCCGAGCTGCATCCTGAAGGGCGAGGGCTCGGTCGGCGAGTTCTATTCCGTCGCGCTGACCAACAATCTGCAGCAGGCCGACACCGGCACGAAGATGATCCATCTCGGCCGCAACACGCGCAGCACCATCGTCTCCAAGGGCATCTCGGCAGGCCGCAGTCAGAACGCCTATCGCGGCCTGGTGCGCATCGCCGCGGGCGCCGACGGCGCGCGCAACTACACCCAGTGCGACTCGCTGCTGCTCGGCTCTGCCTGCGGCGCACACACCTTTCCCTACATCGAATGCAAGAACCCCTCGGCCCAGGTCGAGCACGAAGCCTCGACGTCGCGCATCAGCGAAGACCAGCTCTTCTACCTGCGCAGCCGCGGCATCAAGCAGGAGGACGCGGTCAACATGATCGTCAATGGCTTCTGCAAGGAAGTGTTCAAGGAGCTGCCGATGGAGTTCGCCGTCGAAGCACAGAAACTGCTCGGCATCAGCCTCGAAGGCGCGGTGGGCTGACCGCCAATCCAGGACCCATTACGACCATGCTCGAAATCAAGAACCTGCACGTGGAAGTGAACGGCCGCGAGATCCTGCGCGGCATCGATCTCGTGGTGAAACCCGGCGAGACCCACGCCATCATGGGGCCGAACGGCTCCGGCAAGAGCACGCTGTCGCACGTGCTGGCCGGGCGCGAGGGTTACACCATCACCCAGGGCGAGATCCTCTTCAACGGCAAGTCGCTGCTGGAACTCGCGCCGGAAGAGCGCGCCGGCGAGGGCGTGTTCCTCGCCTTCCAGTACCCGATAGAGATCCCCGGCGTGAACAACGTCTACATGCTGAAGGCCGCGCTGAACGGCATTCGCGCCTACCGCGGCGAGAAGGAACTGAGCGCGGCGGACTTCCTCAAGCTGGTGAAGAGCCGGGTGAAGTCGGTCGGCATGACCGACGCCCTGTTGAATCGCCCGGTCAACGCCGGCTTTTCGGGCGGCGAGAAGAAGCGCAACGAAGTGTTCCAGATGAGCGTGCTGGAACCGAAGCTCGCGATCCTGGACGAGACCGATTCGGGTCTCGACATCGACGCGCTGAAGACCGTCGCCGAGGGCGTGAACGCGCTGCGCGACGCCGAGCGCTCGTTCGTCGTCATCACCCATTACCAGCGCCTGCTCGACTACATCGTGCCCGACGTGGTGCATGTGCTCGCGCGCGGCCGCATCGTCAAGACCGGCAGCAAGGCGCTCGCCCTCGAACTCGAGGCGCGCGGCTACGACTGGCTGCTGGAGGAGGCGGCGGCCTGATGGGCGCGCCGGTCGCCATCGCCAACGCGCTCGCCGCGCTGGACGCCGACGCACGCGGCGTGGGCCGGCTCGCGG
>JAIEQK010000309.1 GCA_019747795.1 Gammaproteobacteria bacterium
ACCGCCGATGGACCTTCGCATTCGCAAGGGTGACGGTGTGATGGGGGGTAGCGCAGGTCGTACGGTCCTACTCGAACCCATCAGATCCGTCATGCCTGCGAAAGCAGGCATCCATGGGCTTCGCCGACCGCCCATGGACCCTCGCTTTCGCGTGGGTGACGGTGTGGTGGGCGGAAGTGCAGATCGTTCGGACCTCCTCGAGCCCATCAGATCCGTCATGCCCGTGAAGGCGCACGTCTATGGACTTCGACGTCACCGCGCACGCGGGCGATCAGTCCCCCCGCGCCGCCCCGCAGGCGAACGCCGCGTCGATACGCGCCTCCGCCCACCCGAGTTCCCGCAGCACTTCGCGTGTGTGCTGCCCCAGCCGCGGCGCCGGCGCGGGAGCGGGCAGCGGCTCGTCGTCCACCAGCCAGGGCAGGCGCACGTGGGGCACGCCGTCGCAGTCCTGGAAAGTGCGGCGTTCGCGCGCGACCTCGCTGACCACCGCCTCTTCGAGACCGTAGACCCGGGTGGCCGGCACGCCCGCGTCGGCGAGCTTCCCAATCCATTCGTCCACGCTGGCCTCGGCGAAGCGCGCGTTCAGTTCGGCTTCCAGCGCGACGCGATGACGGCTGCGCTCCACCGCGCTCACGAAGCGCGGGTCGGCGCGCAGCGCCGGCGCGTCCAGCACATCCAGCACGCGCTGCCACAGGCGCTCGTTGGCGGCCGCCAGCAGGAACTCGCCGTCCCGCGCGGCGTAGCACTGGTAGGGCGCGGCGATGGGATTGCCGGAGCCGGCGCGCGGCGGCCGCTGGCCGGTCATGAGCGCGTCGGTCGCCTGGTAGGACACCACGCTGAAGGCGGTATCGACCAGCGCGGTCTCTAGGCGCTGCACCGGCTGCCCGCGAAACTTCGCCATCACCGCCGCGAGGATGCCCATCGCGAGCCACTGGCCGGTGCCAAGGTCGATGAGCGACGGCGCGCAGCGCGTGGGCGGCGCGCCGTCGTGGCCGGTCATGGCCATGATGCCGCTGAAGGCCTGCACCATCGGATCGTAGCCCGGCATGGCGGCGCCGACCGGGCCGGTGCCGAAGGCGTTCATGTCGACGTACAGCACGTCCGCATTGCGCGCGCGCACCGCGCCCTCGCCGATGCCCATGCGTTCGGCGACCCCCGGACGCATGGTCTGCATCACCACCGCTGCGCCGTCGCAGAGTTCGAGCGCGATCTCGACCGCCAGGGGCTGCTTTAGATCCAGCACGATGCCGCGCTTGCCGGCGCACATCTGGCGGAACACGACGCTGCGATCGCCGACGTGCGGCGGCCAGGCGCGCGCATCGTCGCCGGCCGGCGCTTCGACCTTGATCACGTCGGCGCCGAGCTGGGCCAGGATCATGGTCGCCGACGGGCCGGCGATGCTGCCGGAGAACTCGACGATGCGCACGCCCTCCAGTGGACGAATACTCACGCGGGCCCGCCCCCGCGCGCTGCCCGGACACTTCGTTCCCTCGTCATCGTTGCACTCTCCTCGCGCGACCCGCCGCGTCGCGGCGAAGGTATCATCCTGGCGCGGCGCGTCGCCACGGCAAACCCGCGTCGATGACCCGAATCACGGCCTGGCGGAGGCTGTGACCGAAAGCCGTCGTCCCATTCCCATCCGCAGAGGAACGCACCATGAGCCAGTCGGATCGCGACCTGATCCAGAACCATCTCGCCCGCTACTGCTTCGCCGTCGATCGCGAGAGCGCGGATGCCATCGCCGCGCTGTTCTGGGAGGATGCACGCCTCGAGTTCAACGGCACGCATGTCGGACGCGCGGCAATCCGCGCCTGCTACGAGGACTGGATAAACACCAAGCGCGCGCCGGTGGAAGGCCTGCGTCACATGATCTACATGCCGCTGATCGATCTCGACGGCGACCACGCGCGCACCGAGACCTACGTCGACGCCGACGCCCACACACGCCGCAGCGGCCGCACGGTGCTGCTGCGCTCGCTGTACCGCGACCGCTTCGCCAAGCGCAACGGCGAGTGGCGCTTCCTCGAGCGCGAGATCGTGCCGATGCGGAGCCTCTACGACCGCGAGGACGGGAACTGACGGCGCCGCGAGGCGCGTGTATGGAATGGGGACAGACCACGGTTGCTGCGCAACCGTGGTCTGTCCCCGCATCTCACCGCCAGCGCCGCCAGCTGAGCGCGAAGAAGCTCACCGCGACCACTATCGCGGCCAGCACCGCATTGTGAAACGCGCCCACGAAAGCCTCGGCGGGTGAGGCGCCGCGCGCGAGGCCGGCGTCTTCCAGTGTCTGCACCATGGCCATCCAGGCCGAGGCGCCGACCACGATGCCGAAGGTGCGCGTGACCATGGTGAGGCTGCCGGCCACGCCGCGCGCGGACGGCGGCAGCGCGGCGACGACGAGATCCGAATAGGCGACCTGGAACATGCCGATGCCGAAGCCCTGCACCACCAGGCACAGCGTCATGAACGCGTAGCCCACCGTGCCGCCCCAGCACGCCAGGCCCACCAGCCCGGCGGTCGCGAGCAGGCCGGCGTGCAGCGCGGTGGGGGCCGCCCCGCGTTTCGCGACCGCGCGGCCGGCGACGGACGAACCCAGCATGCTGCCGGTCGCCCACAGCGCGAGCAGCACGCCCGTCGCGAGCGGACCGATAGCCATCACGCGTTTCAGGAAATAGGGCACGAGCAGCGGCACGGTGAAGGTGGCGAACTGCATCACCATGCTGGAGAGATTGGCGGTCAGGAAGGTGGCGTCGCGCGCCACCTCCGGCGGCAGGAAGGGCGTGGCGCTGCCGCGCTGGCGGCGAATGAAGACCGCGAGCAAGGCCGCGCCGGCGAGCGCCGCCGGCAGCGCCAGCCAGCCGCGGCTATCCATGTGCATGAGTCCCGGCAGCAGCAGGAAGCAGCCCACGCCGAACGAGAGGATCAGCGACCCGGCCAGGTCGAACGGCGCGCGCACCGGCGGCCGCACCCGCGCCGCGGGGGGCTCGGCCAGCGGCAGCAGCAAGAGCGCGAGCAGCACGATGGGCAGGCGGAACCAGAACACGCCCTGCCAGCCGAGCACGGCGATGGCCTGTCCGCCGAGGATGGGCGCGATCACCGCCGCGAGCGCCGCCATCACGCCGTAGCGGGACAGCGCGCGAGTGCGCTGGGTGTCATCGAACTGCGCGATGGCGAGCGCCGGGCCGCAGGACAGGATCAGCGCCACGCCCACGCCCTGCACCACGCGCGAGGCGAGCAACCAGCCGTAGCTCGGCACCAGCGAGCCCATGATCAGCGACACCGTCGACAGGATGAGTCCCACGCGAAACACGCGCAGGTGACCGATGCGATCGCCGAGCGCGCCGAAGGCCAGCATCAGGCTGCCGTAGCTCAGCACGTAGAAGATGGCCACCCAGCGCGTCTCGCTGGTCTCGAGCCCGAAGGCCGCGGTGATGGCGGGAAAGGCCACCGCCACGGCGAAGTCCAGCGGACCGGTGGACGC
>JAIEQK010000183.1 GCA_019747795.1 Gammaproteobacteria bacterium
CTGTGCCTGGCGGCCGCGCTCGCCGCGGCCACGCAGTTCGGCATGCTGCGCGCGCAGCGCTGGCTGGAGGCCTCGTTTCTCTACTGGGTCAACCAGTTTCCGTGGGCGGCGGACAACCTGAACCGCGAGGTCACGGCCATCGGCGCCATCGGCCGGCTCAAGCTCTCGGACCGGATCCGCCTGCGCGTCCTGCCGAGCCCGGACCTGGAACTGCCGCTCTTGCTGCAGGAAGCGAGCTTCGACACGTTCAACTTCGGCACCTGGACGGCGCACCAGGCGCCGTTCGCCGCGCTCGACCAGCGCGTGGGCTCGGCCGCCTGGGACGTCGCGCCACCTGGCCGCGACGCGCGGCGCCTGACGCTCAGCCTGCAGCATCGGCGCGAACTGGCCCTGCTGCCCGCGCCGCGCGGCACGCGAGTGGTGGCGAGCGGTGCGATTGCAGAACTGCAGAAGAACCGCTTCGGCACGCTGATGGCGGAGGCGCCGCCCGGCGAATTGCGCTACACGGTGGAGAGCGCCTATCCGCTGGCGACCGAACCGCCGCCGGTGGCGGGCGATGTCGAGGTTCCCGCGCAGTACCAGGCGCTGCTGCGCCAGGCGCTGGCCGAGACCGGCGCGGCGGACCTGCCGCCGGCGGACCGCGCGGCGCGCATCCGGCGCTGGTTCCTGGACAACTTCAGCTACAGCCTGGTGCAGGGCCCCGGCGTCGGCTGGCGCACACCGCTGGCCGACTTCCTGACCCGCACGCGGCGCGGGCACTGCGAATACTTCGCCACCGCCAGTACCCTCATGCTGCGCGCGGCCGGCATTCCGGCGCGCTACGCGGTGGGCTACGCGGTCGATGAGTACAGCGCGCTGGAAGACGCTTACGTGGTGCGCGCGCGCCACGCCCATGCCTGGACGCTCGCGTGGATCAACGGCGCATGGGTGACCATCGACACGACGCCGGCCGGCTGGTTCGACCTCGAAAACGCGCGCGGCAGCGGCTGGCAGACCCTGCAGGACGTCGGCTCGTGGCTGGTCTACCGCTACCAGCGGCTGACCGCGCTCGACCTCGACGCCGTGACCGACAAGCTCATCTGGCTGGTGCCGCCGCTGGCGGCGCTGCTCTACTGGCGGCTGCGCCGCAGTCCGACCGCGGTGCGCGCCCCGGCGGTGTCCGCGCGGGCCGGCGAGCCGCCTCCGAGCCCGATGCTGCCTCTGCTCAGCGCGCTCGCGGCGCGCGGTCTCGCGCCGCGTGACGGCGAGACCATGGCCGCCTTCCTCGCGCGCGCCGCGCCGCCCGAGAGCGGCGGCGTGGCGCGCGCGGACCTGCTCACGCCCTACTACCGGCTGCGCTATGGCGGCGCGGCGGTGGACGAGGCTGACTTCAACGCGCGGCTCGCGCGCTACTGCGCGGGCCTAGCCCGCGTTTCTCACACGTGTTCGTAGCGAGGGCGTCGAGATGCCGCGAATTCGGGCGGCGCGGAGCAAAAGACGACGAAGGCATACTCGACAGTATGTCGAGGCGGTTTTTGCGAGCACGGTCCGAGTTCGCGGCAGGTCGGCGGCCGCAGCAGAAGGCGTGGGAGAAATGCGGGCTAGCTGCCTGAGCTGGTGAGCGCCTCGCGGAACCGCAGGCGCTCTTCGGTGGAATCGATCTGGCGGATGTAGTGATCCGCGACCGGCGGCGGGATGAGGCCCAGGAACACCGCGCGGCGCTTCTCGTCGTAGGTCAGCCCCGGGCACTCGAGGAAGGCCAGCGGCTCGATGGCGCCCCGCTCCAGCATCAGGCTGTTCTCGTTGGCGATGTCGCGCATGACCGCGTGATTGGGCGTCAGCCGTGCGCGCACGAAGGCCGGCGAGGCCAGGCGATTGTCGTAGATCGCGCGGATCTCGAGCTTGTAGCCGCCGATCAGGATGGGATTGATGGTCTCCTCGAGCTGGCCCTCGAGGTTGGCGATGCGCGTCATGACCAGTTCCGACCAGTTGGTGCCGGGTTCCTGCAGGCGGCCGATGGCGGCGTAGGTCTCGACGATGTTGTTGATGCTGAGCGCGCGGTACACGTCGTGGATGAAGGCGTAGTTGCGCGCCGCGAGCAGCCCGTCCACGCCGCCGAAGCCGAGCGTGCGGCACACGCTTTCGGCGGCCGGCAGCGCGTGGTTGAAGCCGAGCGCGCAGAGCAGCTGCGGCACGCGCAGGCCGAGCTGCTGGGCGATGGCCTCGCGCTTGAGATCATCGTCCTGGCCCGGCTGCACGCGGGTCGCGGAGAAGATCGCGAGCAATTCCTCGGTGCTCGCGCGCAGCAGGGTCTCGAAGGAGTACACGACGCGCCGCTCAGTCGGTCCAGGTGACGCTGACGCGCCCCTGGCGCAGGCTGACCGGCAGCTCGGTCAGCGACCAGCGCTCGCCGCGCGCGCAGCGCCCCTCGGGCAGGTCGAAGCGCCAGCCGTGCTGGGCGCACACTACGTGCTCGCCCTTCAGGCCGCTCGCCATCAGTTCCATGCCCTGGTGGGAGCAGTAAGCCTTGTAGGCGCGCACGCGCTCGCCCTCGCGCCACAGGAGCAGCGGGCGACCGTCGCAGGTGCGCTTCACCGCCTGGCGCTCGGGCAGGGCCGACAGCGCGCACACGTCCAGAGTCTCGCCGGGCGGCGTCGGGGCAGGCGTCTCTTCTTCGGTGTCGCCGAAACCCTCGAAACCATGTTCGATCAGCACGTCCACCGCCCACACCACGCGGTGCAGGCCGAGCGCGGGAAAGGCCATGAGGAGCGCGTCGAGGATCTCCTCGCCGCTCGCGCCGGCGTCGTAGGCGCGCCGCGCGTACTGCACGAGACCCGCCTCGGTCTGCACCGCGACCTTGGTGATCACCGAGATCAGCGCGCGGGTCTTGGGCTCGAGCCGGCTGCCGTTGTCCTTCAGGAACTGGAAGTAGGCGCCCATCGCCTGCGGGCGGGCCTTGACCAGGAAATCGAGTGCGCGGCTCATGGCGGTCCTAGCGTGGAACGAGGCAGCGACGCGTGGGCGCCGCCACGCCATTCTAAACACCGGCATGCGCGCGCGACATCGGCCATTGGCGTATCAGCCGCGCGGCGCTTCGAGCAGGGCGAACTGGGCCTCGAGGTCGCTGGTCGAGACGCGACTGGCGGCGCCGAGCTCGGGCGCGAACACGCTGATGCGAAAGTCTTCGAGCATCAGCTGCACGCCGCGCAGCGCCGGGCTGAGGTCCTCGCCGGCGGCATACAGCTCGCGAAAACGCCGCGCGTAGGGTTCGACCAGTTCGAGCTTGCGCAGGTCCTTGCCGGGATTGGACTCCACCCGCTCGAGCCGGCGTTCGATGGCGTCCAGCGCGCGCCCCGCGCGGCGCAGCCCGGCCTCGTCCAGGTAGTCCACCCCTGCCGGTCCGAGCAGGAAGGCGAGCTGCGCTTCCAGGTCGGCGCGCACCGCGGCCGGCACGCGCGCGAGCGTCGCGCGGAGCGCATGGGCGCGCTCGAAGAGCCCCAGCAGGCCGCGCGCCTGGGC
>JAIEQK010000323.1 GCA_019747795.1 Gammaproteobacteria bacterium
TGACCTTCCTCGCGCCACTTCGCCAGCATGGCGTAGAACTGCGAGGCGCCCTCGTACTGCTCTTCGAAGAAGCCGCGCGACTTGCCGTCACCCACCTTGCCCTCGGCGTTGTAGTAACCGGGGGTGCACTTGGCGAGGTAGTCGGCCATGAAGTTCGGCTTGTGCACGATCTCCTGCCACTCGTCCTCTGCCTGGGTCGAGGCTTCGAGGCAGTCCTTGCCACGCTTCTTCAGTTCGCTGAGCAGGTAGGCGATGTGCGTCGCCTGGCGGTCCAGCATGTAGGTGAAGTTGGGCGCGAGACCGGTCTGGGTCAGGCCCATGTGGTAGCAGTTCGGAAAGCCGTGGGCGTGGAAGCCGTGGAAAGTGCGCAGCCCGCGGCCCCAGTAGTCGGAGAGCGACTGGCCGTCACGACCATAGACCTCGAACTCCGAACGGCGGGTGTAGGCGGTGCCCACTTCGAAGCCGGTCGCGAAGATCAGGCAATCGAGTTCGTACTCGACGCCATCCACCACCACGCCCTTCTCGGTCACGCGATCGACGCCCAGGCCCTTGGTGTCCACCAGGGTGACGTTGTCACGGTTGAAGGTCGGCAGGAACTCGTCGTTGAAGGTCGGGCGCTTGCACCACTGGCGATACCAGGGCTTGAGCTTCTCGGCCACCGCCGGGTCCTTAACCGTCTTCGCGACGCGGTCGCGGATGTAGTTCATCTTCTGGTAGTCGGCGATTTCGCCCATGTAGGCGATGTCTTCCGGGCTCATGCCGGAATCCGGGCTCACCGACATCAGCTTGCTCAAGGCCTTGAACAAGTCGGTCCAGCGATCGCCCACCAGGTCCTGTTCCTGCGGAATGCCGGACAGGATGGAGACGAAGTTCTCGTTGCGCTCGGCATGCCAGCCGGGCGGCAGCGAGCGCGCCCAGTTCGGATCGGTCGGGCGATTGCCGCGCTCGTCGATGGCCGACGGCGTGCGCTGGAAGACCGTCAGGTGCTTGGCGTCGCGCGCGACGTAGGGCACGCACTGGATGGCGGTCGCGCCGGTGCCGATGATGCCCACGCGCTTGTCGGCCAGCTTGGTCATGCCGCCCGAAGAGCTGCCGCCGCAGTAGTCGTAGTCCCAGCGGCTGGTGTGGAAGGTGTGGCCCTTGAAGGTCTCGATGCCCGGAATGCCCGGCAGCTTGGGCCGGTTCAGCGGGCCGCTCGACATGATCACGTGGCGCGCCTTGAAGAGATCGCCACGATCGCTCGTCACGTGCCAGCGCTTGTCGGCCTCGACCCAGCGCACGGTCTTGATCTGGGTCTGGAAGCAGGTGCGCGGGTAGAGATCGAAGTGCTTACCGATGCGCTGCGCGTGTTCCAGGATCTCCGGCGCGTAGGAGTACTTCTCCTTCGGGATGTAACCGGTCTCCTCCAGCAGCGGCAGGTAGATGTAGGCCTCGATGTCGCACTGCGCGCCCGGGTAGCGGTTCCAGTACCAGGTGCCGCCGAAGTCGCCGGCCTTCTCGATGATGCGGAAGTCGTCGAAGCCGGCTTCCTTCAGGCGCGCCGCGGCGAGCTGGCCGCCGAAGCCGCCGCCCACGATCAGGACGTCGAGCGTCTGGGTGATGGGCTCGCGCACCAGCACCTGGTCGATGTAGGGGTCCTCGTTGAACTTCTCCAGTTCACCCGCGGCCTCGCGGTACTGGGCGTTGCCCTCGGGGCGCAGACGGCGTTCGCGCTCCTCGGCGTACTTGCGCCGCAGGTCCTGCGGGTCGAAGCCCAGCTCCTGCGGGGTGGGAATGCGGAATGCGGCGGCCTGGGCCTGCGGACTGGTAGCCATGGACGGAATCTCCCCTTCAGCACCATGAAATCGATGGACGGCCACTCTAGTACGAGCCGGCGCGGCTGCGCCAGCCCATCAGGACCGCGAATTTACCGAGATTTACCCGGCTTCAGCCCGGCATGCGCGCCGTGACCCGGATCTCCACCAGGCCACCGGGAATGGCGAGCTCGGTGATGCCGATGGCCGTCCAGGCCGGGTAGGGCGCCTTCACGTAGCGGTCCTTGACCGCCATGAAGGCCTCGAGGTTGGCCTGCAGGCCGACGTGGAAGGTGGTCATCTCGGTGATGTCGGCGAAGCCGACACCCGCCGCCCCCAGCACCTCGGCCAGGTTGTCGAAGGCCTGGGCGAACTGGGTGGCGGGGTCCGGCGGGACCTTGCCGGACGCGAGATCGATGCCGATCACGCCCGAACAGCGAAGATGCTGGCCGTCCACGACCGCCGGCGCGAAGTGGTAGTTGTCGTAGAAACCCTGCTGCGAGGGCGGAATGATGCGCTTGGCCTGGGACATGGGTGGAACCTCCGGTGGATGGAGGCCTCATTGTAGGGCCGGTTTCAACCGGCCATGCACGGCCTCGAGTCGCCGCTCCGTTGGCCGGTTGAAACCGGCCCTACATCTCGCAGTCCCCGCCCCACTAGCTTCACCCGTCCCCCACCCCGCTGTGCATCCGCGGCCCCGCGGCCTGCGCGGCGATGATGCCGGCTTCCGCGTCCAGCAGTTCGCTCCAGCGCCGGTCGCGCTCCTCGCCCGCCACCACCATCTCGGCGAGGTGCAGGAAAACCTTGTAGTGCCCCTGCTCGGAGCCGCGCAGCGAGTCGAAGAAGGCGCAGAGCTCCGCGTCCAGGCCCGAGGCCGCCAGCAGCTCGAAGCGCTCGCAGGAACGTGCCTCGATGAGCGCCGAGATCAGCAGCCGGTCCAGCAGTTCGCGGGTGCCCTGCCCGCGCCGCACCAGGCCGTGCAGCGCGCTCGCGTAAGGATTGCGGTGCACGCGCGGCATGCCGCCGCCGCGCGCCGCCAGCAGGCGGCTGACCGCGTGCAGGTGAATGGTCTCGTCGCGGGCCACCGCGGCCAGGATGCTCACCCAGGCGTCCGGACTGGCCTCGCCCGCCGGCCAGCGACTCACCAGTTCCAGCGCGTTGGTCGCGGCCTTGCGTTCGAGGTGGGCGTGGTCGCCGAGCAGGGCGTGGGGCTCGGCCAGCGCGAGCGTCGCCCAGGTGGCCGGCGTGTGGTAGCGCAGTGGCAGGTCGATGGTCGGCGGCGAGGCTGTCACGAGTGGGCGGCGATGGCTGGGGGCCGCGGAGCATAGCGGCTTACGCGCGACCCGGCGACTGCTCGCCCGAATGGATGAAGCCTGCAGGATGATTCGCAGATCCGTCACGGCACGGCTTGGCGGGCGCGGTCCTGCGGTGTAGCTATAGAGCGTTTCCAGCGAAAAGGGACTCACGCCCATGCCAGCGACAGGACGCAGCGCCGTCGGCAGGGTGATGGTGGGCATGGGACGCCAGCCGGGCGCCGCCGCCGCCATCAGCCGCCTCCGCGCACTCATCGACGAAGTGAACGCCAACGCCAACCCGCGCGATGCCGCGGCCCTCGGCGCGCTGCGCGACCGCGCGCGCACCGCCCTGGCCGAGACGGCAGCGCTCACCGCCGGCGTACCCGCGGTCAAGACCGAGCACGACGCCTTGCAGGCGGC
>JAIEQK010000327.1 GCA_019747795.1 Gammaproteobacteria bacterium
TCGAGCGGGCAGCCGTCATCGATCCCACCGCGCCGGAAGTGAACCTGGCGCGCGCCGAGGCGACGCGCCGCGCGGCGGCGAACGACATTCGCCGCGCGCTGACCGCCGCGCGCGCGGCCGAACACGATGAGCGCTGGCTGGAGGCCGAACGTCACTACGCGGCCGCTCTCGCGCTCGACGCCGAATTGGAAGCGGCGCGCGACGGCAGGCAGCGCGCCACGGCGCGCGCGCGACTCGAGAGCAGCTTGCTTGCCGCGAGCGAGCGTCCCGCCCTGCTCATCGAGGATGCCGCACGACGGCAGGCGGAAGAGATCTTGAAGACGGCGCGCGCGATCGTCCCCAGCGGGCCGCGCCTCACCGCGCAGGTGGCGGCATTGGTCCGCGCGCTGGCCGGCGCGCGTGCGCCGGTGACGGTGGTGCTGCGCAGCGATGGCGAGGCCGAGGTGAGTCTCACCGGACAAGGCGCGCTCGGCCGCTTCGAGACGCGTGAACTGAAGCTGGCGCCAGGCCCCTACCGGCTGGTCACGCGCTGCGGCGAGGGTCGTGAAGAGGCGCGCGAGGTGACGATCGCGCCCGGCGCGGAACGCAGCCTGGTGGTGACGGGATGCGCCAGGCCTTGACGCGCCCGCGCGCTGAAGACGCCGCGCCGCGGCTGATCCGGCCCGCGCCCTATGCGCCGCCGTCGCCCACGGCGCGCGTGGCGATCACCTGGCGCCGGCAACCGCTCCTGCTGTGCGCCGCGCTCGCGCTGTGGGCGTGGGCGGCGTGGTTCATGTTCACCGCGCGCGCGGTGACCCTCACCACCACGCCGACCGAGGCAACGCTGCGCGTCGACCACGGCTTCGCGCCGCACGTCGGCCGTCATTGGCTGCTGCGGCCGGGCCCGCATCGCGTCGAGGCACATGCGCCCGGCCACGCGCCGCTGGTCGACACCCTGCTCATCGGCGACGATGCGCAGCAGGCCCATGCGCTGACGCTCACGCGGCTGCCCGGTCATCTGCGCCTGCGGCTCGCGCCCGACAACGTGGTGGGCGAAGTGAGCATCGACGGCCATGCCGCCGGCGCGGCGCCCGGCCTGCGGCGCGAAGTCGCCGCCGGCACGCGCACGGTGGAGATCAGCGTGCCGCGCTACCGACCGTGGACCGCGACCGTGGACGTGGAAGGCAAAGGCATCGAGCAGACCCTCGACGTGGTGCTGCAGCCGGCCTGGGCGGACTACCAGCTCGCGAGCCAGCCGGAGGATGCGAGCTTGAGTATCGACGGCATTGCGGTGGGCCACACGCCGCTGCGTGGCGAACTCCTCGAAGGCCGACGCGTACTGCGCCTCGAGAAGTCCGGCTACCAGCCCTGGCAGCAGGCACTGGAAGTGAAGGCCGGCGTGAGCGTGCAGCTCGGCACAGTGGTGCTGCGCGAAGCCGAGGGGGAAGTCGCGCTGGTCTCGACGCCGCCAGGCGCGAGCGTGACGGTGGACGACGCCTACGTCGGCCGCACGCCGCTGACCCTGTCGCTCGCGCCGGGCAAGGCCCATCGTCTCGCCGTGCTCGCCGAAGGCTATGTGCCGCTGACGCGCGAGCTCGAGGTCGCGTCCGCCGCGCACGAATCCCTGACTCTCACGCTCGAGCCGGAACTCGCCGAGCTCGAGTTCGACACCACGCCACAGGACGCCGAGCTGCTGGTCGACGGCGTGGCCCGCGGCGTCGCGACGCAGCGGCTCGCGCTGCCGACCCACGCACACGAGATCACCATTCGCGCGCGCGGCTACGCCACCTGGCAGACGCGCATCGTGCCGCGCAAGGACGTGCTGAAGCGCTTCCGCGTGCAACTGCGGACGATTGCCGAGGCCGGCGCGGCGCCGCAGGCGCCGATCGCCGCCGCCGCGCCGCGCGCGCCCACGACCGGCGCAGCACCCAGCACGGCGTTTCAACAGGTGGCGGACGGCGAAGCGCTCACGACCTCGCTCGGCCAGGTACTGCGACTCTTCACCGGCGGGCGCGCGCGGCTCGGCGCGCCGCGCGGCGATGCCAGGCGGCGCGCCGACGAAGTGGAACGCACAGCCGACCTGCGACGCCCCTTCTATCTCGCCGCGCGCGAGGTGAGCAACGGCGAGTTCCGCCGCTTTCTCGCCACCCACCACGTGGCGCCGCAGGGCGGTGTGACGCTCGATGACGACGCGCAGCCGGTCGCGAATGTCGACTGGGCGATGGCCGCGCAGTACTGCAACTGGCTGTCGCGCCGCGACGGCCTGCCGCTCTTCTACCAGATCAGCTACGGCACGGTGCTCGGCGTTAACCCCGCGGCCACCGGCTATCGCCTGCCGACCGAGGCCGAGTGGGAATGGGCTGCTGGCAGCGATGCGAACGGCGCTCGTCGCGCGCATCCCTGGGGTGACGCGCCGACGCCGCCGCCGCGCAGCGGCAACTACGCCGATGGCAGCGCCGCGTCGCTGCTCGGCGAGGTGCTGCGCGGCTACGACGACGGCTTCGCCGCGGCCGCGCCTGTCGGCAGCTTCGCGCCCGACGCGCGCGGCCTTTACGACCTCGGCGGCAATGTGGCGGAATGGGTGCATGACTACTACGACGCCGCGCCCGCCGGCGCGCAGCCCGACGATCCTCTCGGCCCACCGGCCGGCGACGCGCACGTGATCAAGGGCGCGAGCTGGGCGCAGGGCGCGCCGGTTGCACTGCGCGCGGCGTTCCGCGCCGCGGGCACGCGCGGCCGCAACGATGTCGGCTTCCGGCTGGCACGCTATGCGCGCTGAGCGACTGCGCGCCGCCTGCGCGGCGGCCTTGATCTCCTTCGCCGCGAGCGCCGCGGACCCGCCCGCGAACCAGGACGACGTCGCGCCGCGGCGCGTGGTGAATCCCGAGCAGCGCGAGTATCAGCCCGGCAAGCTCGCCGACGACGTGTTCCAGGCGAGCGAGGAACTGTCGCCCGATCACGCCATCGCCTTTCCGGTGGATTTCTGAGCGCCATGACTGTCATCGAGATCGACGATCTCGCGCTGCGCGTGACGCGCGGCGGCGCGCTGGTGTGCGAGAGCCCGAGCATCGCGCTGGTGGAAGACGCACGCGTGCTGACCGGCGCGGCGGCGGAAGCGCGCGCGCAATGGCAGCCGCGCGCGGTCTACAGCCGCTTCTGGCAACAGTTGAACGACACGCCGCTACAGGGCGCGGGCCGCGCCTGTCGTCATCACGCGGATCTCGCCTGGCATCACCTGGGCGCGGTGCTGGACGCCGCCGGCCGCCCGTCACGCGCTGTGCTGGCGGTGCCCGGCCACTACGGTGAAGCGGAGCTCGCGCTGCTGCTCGGGCTCAGCGCGGCGCAGGGCCTCGCTGTCGACGGCCTGGTGGACAGCGCGGTGGCGGCCGTCGCCGGCGTGGCGGCGCCGGGTCGTTACGTGGTGTGCGGCCTCACGCGTCACCACGCGCTGCTGACCACGGTAGAAGTGACCGACGAGGTCACGCGAGTCGCGGTGGAGCACGTGCCGGAGATCGGCGTCGCGCGTGTCGTCGCCGCCGCGGCCGAGCTCGCCGCCGGCGCGCTGCTCACGCAGGCGCGCTGCGAC
>JAIEQK010000263.1 GCA_019747795.1 Gammaproteobacteria bacterium
GTGTTCTGCTTCTCGCGGCCCCACATGACGTGCATGGAGATGTCGCACTCCGGGAACAGCGCGTAGACCAGGAAGCGATTGCCGGCGTGGATGACCTCCTCGTTGCGGAGATCCAGCACGATGAGGTTGTCGTGCACCTCGGCCACATCGGCGAGCTGGGCGCGGAACGCCTCCTGCTCGGAGAAATACAGCTGGACCCGCTCGCGCACGTCGGGCAGCGCCAGGATGTCCTCGATATCCATGTCCCGGCAGCGCTCGATCAGTTCCATCATGAGCTGGTAGTTGGACACGCGGAAATTGCGGAAGCGACCGAGCCCGGTGCGCGCGTCCATCAGGAAGGAGAGGAGATCCCAGCCGGTCGGATTCAGCACTTCCTCGCGGCTGAAGCCGGCCGAGTCGGCCTTGTCCACCGCGGCCATCATCGCATCGCTGACGCGCGGGAAGCGCGCGCGGCCGCCGTAGTAGTCGTACACCACGCGGGCCGCCGACTTGGCGTCCGGCTTCAGGATGTAGTTCGGCGTGTCGCGCCCGTCGTTGCGCAGCGCTTCGCTCGCGTGGTGATCGAAACAGAGCCCGCAGCCCGGCACGTAGGGCAGGTTGGTGATGATGTCCCGCGGCCCCACCGCGACCTTGCCGTCCTGCACGTCCTTGGGGTGGTGGAAGACGATGTCGCCCAGCATGTCCAGTTCACGCAGCAGCACGGCGCACACCAGGCCGTCCATGTCACTGCGGGTCAGTAGGCGATACTTGTCTTGCGTGGCGCTCATGCGCGGCTCTCCTTCGGGCTTATGGGTGGCGAGACCGTGGTCTCGCTGCGGATAGCGGCCGAAGGCGCGGGCGGTTGAGCGGCTTCAGGCCGCGGGCGAGGCGGTGAGCCAGAAGGTGACGGGACCGTCGTTGGTGAGCGAGACCTGCATGTCGGCGCCGAAGCGGCCGGTGGCGACCTCGCCGTGCATCGCGCGGGCGAGTTCATGGACCTTGTCGAACAGGCGCTCTGCCTCATCCGGCGCGGCGGCGCTGGTGAAGCTCGCGCGGGTGCCCTTGGCGGTGTCGGCGGCCAGCGTGAACTGCGGCACCAGCAGCAGGCCGCCGGCGATGTCGCGCAGCGAGCGATTCATGCGCCCGGTCTCGTCGGGGAAGAGGCGGTAGTCGAGCACCCGCTCGACGAGCCGGGCCGCGGCCCGCTCGTCGTCGCCCTTCTGCACGCCGACGAGCGCGAGAATGCCGCGCCCGATGGCGCCGACCAGCGCGCCGTCCACCACCACTTCGGCGTGGCTGACGCGCTGGACCAGGGCTATCACGCGGCGTTCTCGGGATTCTCCGCTTCGGCGCGGCGCGAGGTGCGCTTGCGATCGGTTTCCTTCAGCTCGCGCTTGCGCAGGCGAATGGCGAGCGGCGTGACCTCGACCAGCTCGTCGTCGGCGATGAACTCCAGCGCCTGCTCGAGATCGAAGCGCACCGGCGGAGTCAGCAGGATGTTCTCGTCGTTGCCGGAGGCGCGCACGTTGGTGAGCTGCTTGGCCTTCATGGCATTGACCACGAGATCGTTGTCGCGCGCGTGGATGCCGACGATCATGCCCTCGAAGATCTCGTCGCCGGGCTTGACCAGCATGCGCCCGCGCTCCTGCAGGTTGAACAGCGCGAAGGCCAGCGCCTTGCCGTCGCCGTTCGAGATCAGCACGCCGTTCTTGCGCGGCGCGATGGCGCCGCCCGACATCGGCCCGAAGTGCTCGAAGCTGTGGGTCATGATGCCGGTGCCGGAGGTGGCGGTCAGGAACTCGGTGCGGAAGCCGATGAGGCCGCGCGCCGGGATGAGGTAGTCGAGGCGCACGCGGCCGTTGGCGTCGGGCTGCATGTCCTTCAGCTGGCCGCGACGTGCGCCGAGACGCTCCATCACCGTGCCCTGGAACTCGCTCGGCACGTCGATGATGAGCTGCTCGTAGGGCTCGTGGGCCACGCCGTCCACTTGCTTGATGATCACCTGCGGGCGGCCGACGCAGAAGCCGAAGCCTTCGCGGCGCATGTTCTCGATCAAAATGGAGAGATGCAGTTCGCCGCGGCCCGAGACCAGCATGGATTTCGGATCGCCGGTGTCCTCCACGCGCAGCGCGACGTTGTGGATGAGCTCACGCTGCAGGCGCTCGAGGATCTGGCGGCTGGTGACGAACTTGCCTTCGCGCCCGGCAAAGGGCGAATCGGAGACCTCGAACGTCATGCTGACGGTCGGCTCGTCGACCGACAGCGAGGGCAGCGCCTCAGGCTGCGACGGATCGCACAGGGTGTCGGAGATGCGCAGGTCCTCGATGCCGGTCACGCACACGATGTCGCCGGCCTCGGCGCGATCGCGCGCTTCGCGCTTCAACCCCTGGAAGCCCAGTACTTCGAGCACGCGGCCGCGGCGGCTCTTGCCGTCGCGATCGATCACCACCAGGCTCTGGCTCGGGGTCAGCACGCCGCGGTTGATGCGGCCGATGCCGATGGCGCCGACGTAGCTCGAGTAGTCGAGCGAGGAGATCTGCATCTGCAGTGGACCGTCGGACTCGGCGATGCGCGGCGGCGGCACGTGCTTGAGGATGGTTTCGAACAGCACCTGCATGTCCTGCTCGGGACCGTCGGGATCGCGCCGCGCCCAGCCCTGGATGGCCGAGCAGTACACCACCGGGAAGTCGAGCTGGGCATCGTTCGCGCCGAGGCGATCGAAGAGTTCGAAGGTCTGGTCGAGCACCCAGTGCGGACGGGCGCCCTCGCGGTCGCACTTGTTGATCGCGACGATGGCGTTCAAGCCCTGGGCGAAGGCCTTCTGCGTGACGAAGCGGGTCTGGGGCATCGGGCCGTCCACCGCGTCGACCAGCAGCAGGACGGCGTCGACCATGGACAGGATGCGCTCCACCTCGCCGCCGAAATCGGCGTGTCCGGGCGTGTCCACCACGTTGATGCGGTGTTCGCCCCAGGTCAGCGCGGTGTTCTTGGCCAGGATGGTGATGCCGCGTTCGCGTTCGATGGCGTTCGAATCCATCACGCGCTCGGCGTCCTGGCGGCGGCTGTCGAGCGTGCCGGACTGCTTCAGGAGCTCGTCGACGAGGGTGGTCTTGCCATGGTCGACGTGCGCGACGATGGCGATGTTGCGGAGATTCTGGACTGACATGGAGCTTCCTGGCGGCGCTGAAGGCCGGGCTGGCAGAGCGGGCGACGGGGTCGACCGGGCAAAAAAGTGCGGCATTATAAGGGCCTCACCCCCCAGGCAGGAAAGCGCCGTCGATGGAACGGGTCTACACGTCCAGCGATCCGGTGCTGGCCGGGCTGGTGCTGTCGGTGCTCGAGAGCGCCGGCATCCGCTGCCTGTTGCGCAACCAGTACCTGGCCGGGGCGCTCGGCGAGCTGCCGGTCAACGAGTGCTGGCCGCAGGTGTGGGTGGTGGACGAGGCCGACGCGCCGCGCGCGGCGCGCCTGATCGAGGCCGCCCTGCCACGCGAAGTCGCGGCAGGCGAACCCTGGACCTGCCCCACCTGCGCCGAGCGCCTCGAGGCGCAGTTCGCGCAGTGCTGGCGCTGCGGGGCCCTGCGCTGAGGCGGCCTTAAGGAACTTCTGAAGAAGTCCCCGATCAAGGCGGGAACGAGGTCTTGAGGGATTCTGGGATGGGCAAGCAGCTGAGT
>JAIEQK010000256.1 GCA_019747795.1 Gammaproteobacteria bacterium
GAGAAGCGCAGCGCGGCGGCGTGAATGATCGGCCGCGGCGGCAAGCCCGCCGCGGCCTTCGATCAATGCGCGCGCAGCTCCTCGTCGAGAAAGGCGGCGACATCGGTGAGATCGACGTCGCGGGCTAGGTAAGCCTCCCCGATGCTGCGCAGCAGGACGAAGGGCAGGGTGCCCACATCCATCTTCTTGTCGTGGCGCATGTGGTCGACCAGCGCGGCTCCGTCGCAATCGAGGCCCAGCGCGGCGATTTCGGCGGGCAGCCCGGCGGCATCGACCGCTTCGGTCGCAAGCTCCGCGTCGGCATCGGCGATCAGGCCCCGCCGCGCGGAATAGCGCGCCGCCAGAACCATGCCGAGCGCCACGCTCTCGCCATGCAGCAACCGGTCGCAAAAACCCGTCTCCCTCTCGAGCGCGTGGCCGAAGGTGTGGCCGAGATTGAGCAGCACTCGCGCCCCGGTGGTCTCACGCTCGTCCTCGGCGACGATGCGCGCCTTGGCGGCGATGCTGGTGGCGACGGCGCGTTCGAGCGAAGGCTCGTCGAGCGCGAGCACCGCCGGGCCGTTTTCGTCCAGCCAGTCGAAGAAGCTCCGGTCGCCGAGCACGCCGTATTTGAGCACCTCGGCATAGCCGGCGCGCAGCTCGCGGGGCGAGAGCGTCGCCAGCGTATCCAGATCTGCGAGCACCAGCGAAGGCTGGTGGAAGGCGCCGACGAGGTTCTTGCCCGCGGCGGTGTTGATCGCCGTCTTGCCGCCCACCGAGCTGTCGACCTGCGCGAGCAGCGTGGTGGGCAGCTGCACGAAGCCGCAGCCGCGCTTGAGGATCGCGCAGGCGAAGCCGGTCAGGTCGCCCACTACTCCGCCCCCGAAGGCCAGCACATGGTCGCCGCGTTCGACCCCCTCGGCGAGCAGCCAATCGGTCAGGCGCGCCAGCTCGCCCCAGCTCTTGGCGCTTTCGCCGGGGGCGGCCTGGAACAGCGCGACTTCGTGGTTCGCGGCCTCCAGGGCGCCGGTCAGCCGCTCGCCGTGGGCCGCCCAGGCATTGGCGTCGGCCACCACCGGCACGCGCCGTTTGCGCAGGAAGGGGCCGGCTTCCTCCGCCGCGTGCTCGAGCAGGCCGCGCGCGATCCGTACCTGGTAGCCGCGCCCGCCCAGCGCCACCGGGATCACAGCCATTGCTCGATCGCCTCCATTATCCTGAGCGCCGTCTGGTGATGCGGCAGCTCGCCGGTCTCGATCCGGATCGGTGCCCCCGCATAGGCGGGGGCACGCTCGGCGTGCAAGCGCGCGAGGATTTCGCCCGGATCGCCGTTCCTGAGCAGCGGCCGCGTGTCGCGCCGCCGGGTCCGCGCGACCAGCGTGTCGATATCGCAGTCCAGCCATACCGCGATCGCGTGCTCGAGTATCAAGGCGCGCGTCTCGGGATCGGCGAAGGCGCCGCCGCCGGTCGCGATCACTCCGTGACCCTCGGCGATCAGCCGCGCGATCACGCGCCGCTCGCCATCGCGGAAATAGGGTTCTCCGAACTGCTCGAAAATCTCGCCGACGCTGCGCTGCGCGGCCTCCTCGATGGCGGCGTCGCTATCGACGAAGCCGGTCTCCAACAGCGCCGCGAGCCGCTGCCCGACGGTGGACTTGCCCGCGCCCATCAGCCCGACCAGCACCACGGGCCGGTCGAGCCGGGCGGCAAGCGCGGCGATCCGTTCAGCCGTGATTTCGGGCGCGTCGGTCATTGCCGCTGGGCCTATATGTGGGCTACTGGCCGCGCAAGCCGATGACGGGCCGCCACGCGGGGAGCGATTTTGCCGAGACTGGGACGAAAGAAGACCGCGTTGCCGATCGTGCTGGCGCTGCTGTTGCTGATCCTGGCCTGGTATCAGGGCGGAGAGCGGCCGCTGCGCCCGATCGAGGAGGAAATTCCCGTGCCGGAGGGCGCACTGTGACGCGCGCGCTCGGCTTCGTCGCCGCCGCGGCGCTGCTGGCGAGCGGCTCGACCCTGGTGCTGGCGCAGTCCCAGCCGGAGGACTTGCTGCCGCCCGGCTTCGACGAGCCCGTTCCGAGCCCTGGCCCAACGCGCCCGCCGCGGCCGGCGCCATCGCCCGGACCCGCGCCGGCCCAGGCTCCCGATCCGTCGGCCGGCCCTTCGATGCGGCCTAGCGAAATCGTTCAGGCTCTGCCCGACGATCCTTCGCTCGGCGGGACGGGCCCCGCCCTGGGCGCCGGGATAGATCTCGCCAGGCTTCCGACGCTCGAACAGCTCGAGGCGATGTCCACCGACGAGCTCGACGAGCTGTTCGGTCTCAAGCCCAAGGTGGACATTCCCACCGCGGCCCAGCGCGGGATGGAGCGCGTCGGTATTCTCGCACCCGACGAGGGCGGGCTGCCGGCGTTCTCGCTGGGCGCGCAGCCCGCGGCGCTGGTCCGCGCGGCCCTGGCGGGCACCAGGGGGCCAGTGGTTTCGCGCTGGGGCCACATCCTGCTGCGCCGCGCGCTGGCGAGCCGTCTTGCGGCGCCCGCGGGCATGGACCCGGCCGAGTTCGCCGCACTGCGTGCCGCGCTGCTCAACCGGATGGGCGAATTCGCCGCGGCGCGCGCTCTGGTGCAGGATGTCGATACCGCGAATTACTCGCCCGCGCTCACCGATGCCGCGCTGGAATCCTATATCGGCACCGCCGACATCCTCGGCGCCTGTCCCGCGGTTCGGCTTGCCAGGAGCAACCGCGACGACGCCGAGTGGCGCATGACCGCCGCGATCTGCAGCGCCTTCTCGGGCGAGCCCACCAGCGCGGGCAATGACCTGCGCCGACTGATCAACAGCGGGCGCGCCGCCCGTATCGATGGGTTGCTGGCGCAACGCTATGCCGGGGCCGCCGGCGGTGGGCGCCGCTCGGTCACGATCGAGTGGAACGAGGCGAGCGAACTGACGCCGTGGCGCTTCGCGCTCGCCAATGCCGTGGGCGAGGACATACCGCCTGTGCTCACCGCCAATCTCGGCGCATGGTACGCCCTGTCCGGCGCGACCGCGCCGATGTCGACACCCGCGCAGCGCGCGCCCTGGGCCGATTTCGCGGCGCGGCAAGGCGTGCTGTCGTCGGCGGCGATGGTCGATCTCTACGCGCAGATTTTCGAGGACGAGGAAGAGGGCGCGCTGGCCGATGCCGCGCGGAGCCTGCGCACCGCCTATGTCGGCGCCGACGCCGCGACCCGACTCGCGGCCATCAAGGCGCTGTGGGGGGCAGGCGAGGCCGACGGCGATCCCTATGGCCGGTGGGTGCTGACGGCCTATGCCGCCGCCCGGCTCGATCCCAGCGAAGACATGGCGGGCGATGCCGGGCCCCTGATCGGCTCGATGCTGGCCGCCGGCTTCGACCGCGATGCCGCGCGCTGGGCAAGCGTGGTGCCGACCGGCAGCCTCGGCTGGGCGTTGCTAACCCTCGCGCGGCCGCAGGCGCAGCCGGCGAGTGGCGGTCAGGTCAACGATTTCCTCTCCGACGATGCCGCCAGCGAGCAGGCCAAGAGCCGCATGCTGATCGCCGGGCTGGCGGGCCTCGGCCGCGTCTCGCCTGGCACCGCCTCCGACATTGCCGAGGAGCTCGGGATCGATCTCCAACGCCGCAGCCGCTGGACCCAGGCCATCGACGCCGCTGCGGCGGGGCGCAACCAGGTGCT
>JAIEQK010000195.1 GCA_019747795.1 Gammaproteobacteria bacterium
CCGCGGCCTCGCGGTCGCGGGCGTGACGGTGACCAGCGGCCTGGCCCGCGGCATCGACGGCGCGGCGCATCGCGGGGCGTTGGCCGGCGGCGGTCGCACGGTGGCGGTGCTGGGTTGTGCCATCGATCGCGTCTACCCGCGCGCGCATCGCGCGCTGGCGGAGGAGGTCAGCGGCGCGGGCGCGCTCGTCTCCGAGTTTCCCTTTGGCACCGCGCCGCTGCCGGCGCACTTTCCTCGCCGAAATCGCATCGTCAGCGGCCTCGCGTTGGGCACGCTGGTGGTGGAGGCGGCGTTGCGCAGCGGCTCGCTGTCCACTGCGCTGCATGCGCTGGAACAGGGACGCGAAGTGTTCGCGGTGCCGGGTTCGATACAGAATCCCTTGAGCCAAGGCTGCCATGCGCTCATCAAGCAGGGCGCGAAGCTCGTCGAGTCGCTCGCCGACATCATGGAGGAAATTCCGGCGCTTCAGACGCTTGGTGAACCCGCGCCGCGCGCGGGTGACGCCGTCGAGGCGAGTCGCCCGAGTGATGCGCGCGAACGGCGTTTGTTGCTGGCCTGCGGCTGGGACGCGTTCACGTCCGAGGACGTCGTGCAGCGCAGCGGATTGACGGTCCAGGAGGTTTCATCCATGCTGTTGAAGCTCGAACTCGCGGGGATCATCCAGGTGCAAGGCACCGGGAGTTATCTGCGGATCCGTTAGTTCCCGACCGGCGGGCATGCGTCGCGCGCATCGCCGAACCGTCTACGCGGCTTACCTCCCGTTCCAGCATTCCGTTGTGTGGACGTTCGCAGGTTCGAACTGGGATCCAGTTGGCAATGAAGCAGACAGTCATCGACATCCTCATCTATCTCTTCGAGCACTTCGTCGAGGATGACCTTGAACTGGAAGCCGACCGCGACCGCCTGAAGTCCGAACTGCGCGACGCCGGCTTCGACGCCGGCCAGGTCACCAAGGCCTTCGACTGGCTGCAGGAGCTGGCTGCCAACCGTGCCGACAGCGACGGCCTGCCGGTCGCGGCCTGCACCTCGACGCGCGTCTTCACTTTCGACGAGGAACGCAAGCTCGACGCCGAGTGTCGCGGATTCATCTATTTCCTCGAACAGGCGGGCGTCCTCGACGGCATTTCGCGCGAACTGGTCATCGACCGCGTGCTCGCGCTCGAGAACGACGAACTCGACATCAGCCAGCTGAAGTGGATCATCCTCATGGTGCTGTTCAACCAGCCGGGCCAGGAACAGGCCTTCGTGTGGATGGAAGACATGGTGATGGACGATCTGAACCGCAACCTGCATTAATTTCCTCGCGCTCGGCGCGCCGGCCCAGGCGGCCGTGCCGACGCCGCACGAGCACCAATGCACCACGTATGGCAAGCAACCTAGTAATCGTCGAATCGCCGGCCAAGGCCAGCACCATCAAGAAGTACCTGGGTCAGGATTTCGAAGTCCTGGCGTCCTATGGTCACGTGCGCGACCTGCTGCCGAAGGAAGGCGCGGTCGATACTGAGCACGACTTCCGCATGAAGTACGAGGTCATCGAACGTAATTCCAAATACGTCGATGCCATCGCCAAGGCCATGAAGAAGGCCGACACGCTCTACCTCGCGACTGACTTGGATCGCGAAGGGGAGGCCATCTCCTGGCATCTCGTCGAACTGCTTCGCGACCGCGACATGCTGGCCGGCAAGGACGTCTTCCGCGTGGTGTTCCATGAGATCACCGAGCGGGCGATCAAGGAAGCCATCCAGACGCCGCGCAAGGTCTCGATGGATCTCGTCAATGCGCAGCAGGCGCGACGCGCGCTCGACTACCTGGTTGGCTTCAACCTCTCGCCGCTGCTGTGGAAGAAGATCAAGCGGGGCCTGTCGGCCGGTCGCGTGCAGAGCCCGGCCCTGCGGCTGATCTGCGAGCGCGAGGCGGAAATCGAGAAATTCGAGGCGCGCGAGTACTGGACCATCGAGGCCGACCTGGTGGCGGCCAAGACGCCCTTCGTCGCGCGGCTCTCCGAACTCGGCGGCGAGAAGGTCAAGCAGTTCACCATCACCACCGAGGGTGACGCGACCGCCGCGCGCGAGCGCCTGAGCGCCGCCGCCGGCGGCCACCTGGTGGTCGCCAACATCGAGAAGAAGCAGCGCAAGCGTAATCCCGCGCCGCCCTTCATCACCTCGACCTTGCAGCAGGAGGCGGTGCGCAAGCTCGGTTTCACCGCCCAGCGCGCGATGCGCGTCGCCCAGCAGCTGTACGAGGGCATCGACGTCGGTTCGGGCACGGTGGGTCTCATCACCTACATGCGTACCGACTCCCTGAATCTGGCCCAGGAGGCGCTGGACGAGCTGCGGCAGTTCATCACCACGCGCTTCGGGCGCGACCAGGTGCCGAAAGCGGCGCGGGTGTTCAAGACCAGTTCCAAGAACGCCCAGGAAGCCCACGAGGCGATTCGGCCGACGTCCTGCTTCCGGGTGCCGAGCGAGATCCGCAAGTACCTGTCCGACGAGCAGTTCAAGCTCTACGACCTGGTGTGGAAGCGCGCGGTCGCCTGCCAGATGATTCCGGCCTCCATCGACACGGTCGCGGCCGACCTCGGCGCGGGCAACAGCGGCGTGTTCCGCGCCACGGGCTCCACCGTCACCGAGCCCGGCTTCATGAGTGTCTACCTGGAAGGCTCCGACGATGCCGAGCCCGAGGACAAGACCCTGCCGCCGCTCGAGGTCGGGCAGAAGATTGCGCTCGAGCAGATTCGCGCCGAGCAGCACTTCACCGAGCCGCCGCCGCGCTACACCGAGGCGAGCCTGGTCAAGACGCTGGAGGAGTACGGCATCGGTCGGCCGTCCACCTACGCCTCGATCATTTCCACGCTGTTGCAGCGGGAATACGTCAGCCTGGACAAGAAGCGCTTCCAGCCGACCGACATCGGCCGCATCGTCAATACCTTCCTGACCAACCATTTCTCCAGCTACGTGGACTACGAGTTCACCGCCCGCCTGGAAGATGACCTCGATGCCGTATCGCGCGGCGAGCGCGACTGGATCCCCCTCCTGCGCGACTTCTGGGAGCCGTTCGCGGCCAAGGTCAAGGACAAGGAGGAGAACGTCTCCCGCCAGGAGGCGAACCAGGCCCGTGAACTGGGCGTCGATCCCAAGAGCGGCAAGCCGGTATCGGTGCGGATGGGGCGATACGGGCCCTACGTCATCATTGGATCCACCGAGGACGAGGAGAAGCCGCAGTTCTACGGCCTGAAGTCTGGCCAGCGCATGGACAGCATCACGCTCGACGAGGCCATGGAACTCACCAAGCTGCCGCGCGAGCTCGGCAACTCGCCGGACGGTGTGCCGCTGGTGGTCAACATCGGCCGTTTCGGGCCCTACGTGCGCTACGCGGACAAGTTCGTGGCGCTCGGCAAGGAAGACGACCCCTATACCATCGGCCTGGAGCGCGCGGTCGAACTGGTCGAGGCCAAGAAGGTGGCCGACGCGGCCAAGACCATCCGGGTGTTCGAGGACGTCGGTATCAAGGTGCTGAATGGGCGCTTCGGGCCCTACGTCACCGATGGCACGCGCAACGCGCGGGTGCCGAAGGACGTCGAACCCGGCAGCCTGGATCTCGAGGCTTGCCAGACCCTGCTGGCCAATGCGCCGGCCAAGCGTGGCGGGCCGCCGCGCCGTGGGGCGGCAGCCGGCGCGCCCCGCGCG
>JAIEQK010000154.1 GCA_019747795.1 Gammaproteobacteria bacterium
GCTCGCGCTCGCCACCACCGCGCTCAGCGTGGTGGCGGTCGCGGCGCTGCTGCCGGGGCTCGGCGCGCGCCTGCTGCCGGAACTCCGCGAGGGGCATTTCATCGTGCACACCACCGGGCTGCCCGGCACCAGTCTCGACGAGTCGCTGCGCATGGGCACGCGGCTCACCGAGCGTTTCCTGCGCATTCCTGGTGTGGTCTCGGTGTCGCAGTGGGCGGGGCGCGCCGCGCGCGGCGCCGACACCTATGGCTCGCACTACAGCGAATACGAAGTGGCGCTGGCGCCGGCCGGCGGCGCCGAGCAGCAGCGCGTGCTGGACGCGCTGCGCGCGGTGCTTGCGAGCTATCCCGGCATCACCTACGAGGCCAACACCTTTCTCACCGAGCGTATCGACGAGACCATCTCGGGCTATGCCGCGCCGGTGGTGATCCATCTCTACGGCAGCGATCTCGACGTGCTCGACGCCAAGGCGCTGGAACTCGCCGCCCTGGTGCGCGCGGTGCCGGGCGCCGAGGAAGTACGGGTGCGCGCGGCCTATGCCACGCCCAACCTGCAGGTCACGCTCGAGCCGCGCGCGCTGGCCCGTCATGGCCTCGAGGCGCGCGCGGTGCTGGAAGTGCTGCAGGCCGGCTATGGCGGTCTCGCGGTCAACGAGACCTACGTCGACAACCGCCGCGTGCCGATCAGCGTGCTGCTGGACGCCGGCACCCGTGCCGACGCGACGCGGCTCGGCGAACTCGTGGTCGCGATCGATGACGGCCAGCCGCTGCGCCTCGCCCAACTCGCGACCATCACCCAGGTGGCGGGTCGCTACAACATCCTGCACCGCGAGGCGCAGCGTCTGCAGGTGGTGACCGCCGATGTCGCGGGTGGCGACGTCGCGGGTTTCATGCGCGCGCTGCGCGCGAAGCTGCGGAGCGATCTTGCGCTGCCCGAAGGCTTGCACCTCGAGTTCAGCGGCGCGGCGGTCGAGCAGGCCGAGGCCAGGCGCGATCTGATCGCTCACGCCGCCATCGCGGGCGTCGGCGTGCTGCTGCTGATCCAACTCGCGGTGGGGCGGGCGCGCTACGTGGGGCTCATCCTGCTCAACCTGCCGTTCTCGCTGCTCGGCGGCGTGCTGGCGGTGCTGGCCGATGGCGGCGTGGTGTCGGTCGGCTCGGTGGTCGGCTTCGTCACGCTGTTCGGCATCACGGTGCGCAACAGCATCATGCTGGTGTCGCACTACCAGCACCTGGTCGAGGTGGAGGGCTGCACGTGGGGGCTCGACACCGCGCTGCGCGGCGCCTGCGAACGGCTGCCGGCGATTCTGATGACCGCGCTGGTGACCGCGCTCGCGATGCTGCCGCTGACCGTCGACAGCGACAACCCGGGTCGCGAGATCATGGGGCCGATGGCGGCCATCATCGTCGGCGGGCTGGTGTCGTCGACACTGCTCAACCTGCTGGTGATGCCGGCGCTCCTGTATCGATATGGGGGCTTCGGCCAACGGTCGCCGGCGCGGGTGTGAAGTCACCGGCGAATTGGCGTATGGTCGCGCCTCGGCGCGCGGGCGCCGCGCAGCGCGAGGGGAGTGCATGAGCAACACCAGGGCGATCGATTCCACCTATGCATGGCTGCGGCTCGCCGCCTGCCTGGGCATCACCACCATCGGCAGCGCCGGCATGTACCTGGTGGTGGTCGCGCTGCCGGCCTTCCAGGGGGACTTCGGCGTCGGGCGCGCCGGCGCGGCCATGCCCTACACCATGGTCATGGTGGGCTTCGGCATCGGCGGCATCGCGACCGGCAAGCTGGTCGATCGCTACGGTGTCGCGCTGCCCATGGCGCTGAGCGCGCTGGCGCTCGGCCTCGCGTTCGCCGGCGCGGCGCATGCGCCCAGCTACTGGCTGTTCGCGCTCCTGCACGTGTTCATCGGCTGGTTCGGCTGTGCGGCGGTGTTCGGCCCGCTGCTCGCCGACATCTCCAAGTGGTTCATCAAGCGTCGTGGCCTCGCGGTCGCGATCGCCGCCAGCGGCAACTATGTCGCCGGTGCCGCGTGGCCCAAGCCCATGGTGCACATGCTGGAGGCCAACGGCTGGCGCGACACCTATTCCTTCATGGCTCTGGTGAGCGTCGCCACCATCCTGCCGCTGGTGCTGGTGCTGCGTCCGGTGCCCGAGCGGCGCAGCGTGGCCGCGAGCCACGGCGGCTCGGCCGGCTCGCCCTCGGCGCTCGGTCTCACCCCGACTTCCATGACCGCGCTGCTGTGCCTGGCCGGCGTGGGCTGCTGCATGGCGATGGCCATGCCCCAGGTGCACCTTGTATCGCTCTGCACCGATCGCGGCTTCGGCGCGACGCGCGGCGCGGAGATGCTGTCGGTGATGCTCGCCTGCGGCATCGTCAGCCGGCTCATCTTTGGTCACGTGTCGGATCGGCTCGGTGGCCTGCGCACGCTGCTCATCAGCGCCATCCTGCAGGGCGTGGCGCTGCTCGCCTTCCTGCCCGCCGAGGGCATGCTGGCGCTGTACGGCGCGTCGGCGCTGTTCGGCCTGTTCCAGGGCGGCATCGTGCCGTCCTACGCGATCATCGTGCGTGAGTACTTTCCGGAAGCCCAGGCGGGCGGGCGCATCGGGCTCATCATTCTTGCGACCATCGTCGGCATGGCGGTGGGCGGCTGGAGCTCGGGCGCGATCTTCGATGTCAGCGGCTCCTACACCGTGGCCTTCGTGCACGGCATCGGCTGGAACCTGGTGACCGTGTGGGTGACGCTGTTCCTGCTGTCACGCAAGCGCCAGCAGGGCGTGGGCGGCGGCGCGCTGGCGGCGGTGTAGGTCGGACTTGTAGGTCGGACTTCAGTCCGACATTCTTTCCAGAGCCTCGCTTCTAGGTCGAGGCTGATTGTCGGACTGAAGTCCGACCTACAGGAGATCCCCATGACCGATCCCAACCACGCCGCCGTCGCCGCGTTCTTCGACGACATCGCGTCGTCCTTCGGCGCCGGCGACCTGCCGCGCTTTCGCGCGCTGTACCAGCTGCCGGCGATGATCGTGGTGCCACAGGGCGCCCAGGTGCTGCACGACAGCGCCGAGTTCGATGCCTTCTTCGCGGTGATGCTGGACAGGCTGCGCGCCGAGCGCTTCGCGCGCTCGAGCTACGAGCGGCTGTCGGTCAAGACGCTGGGGCCTGGACTCGCGCTCGCGGCGATGCACTGGACGCGCTGGCGGGACGACGGCAGCGTGCTGGAGACGCTCGGTGCTACCTACACCGTGGTGGAGCGCGACGGTCGCTGGCGCATCGTCGCGCTCATCGGCCACGGGCCGGACGCGGTGCCGACGCTCGCCTGAACGCGCATCGCGGCTAGAGGCCGCGATCCTCTGGGAGACCGAGAGCCAGGTTCATGTTCTGCAGCGCGGCGCCACTCGCGCCCTTGCCGAGATTGTCGAGTCGCGCGATCAGCATGAGCTGCGCCTGCGCGTCGTTCGCGTAGACGAAGAGCTCCAGGCGGTTGGTGTGGTTCAGCGCTTCGGGTTCCAGGAAGCCCTCGCGCAGCGCGCTCGTGTCGTTCATCGGACGCACCGTCACGAAGGTCTCGCCCCCGTAGTGCGCGGCTAGCGCGGCGTGGACGTCGACGCCGCCGACCGCGCGCGAGAAGGCGCGCTGATGCAGCGGCACGCACACCAGCATGCCACGCTCGAAATACCCGACCGAGGGTGAGAACACCGGTTTGGTGTCGAGCAACGCGTGCTCGCGCATCTCGGCCAGGTGCTTGTGCTCCAGGTTCAGACCGTAGGCGCCGAAGTTCGCCGGCCGCGTCTC
>JAIEQK010000046.1 GCA_019747795.1 Gammaproteobacteria bacterium
CCGGCTTCGCGAGCGAAGCGCCGCCGGTGCCGCCGGTCGACGCGCCCGCCGCGCCGGCGTGGCCGATCTTTCCCGATGCGCGCGGCCGCGAGTTCGTCGACGTCGATGAAGACCTGCAGGTAGCCGACATCGAGAACGCGGTGCACGCGGGCTACGCCGATCTCGACCTGGTGAAGCGCTATTCCACCGCGGTCATGGGACCTTCCCAGGGACGCTACTCGGCGACCAACACGCTGCGCATCGCGCGCCACGCGCAAGGCGCGTCGCTGGACGACGCACGCCTCACGACCCAGCGCCCGCCGATGCTGCCGGAGCCCATCGCCCATCTCGCCGGTCGCGATCGCCAGCCGCTGCGCCGCACGCCCATGCACGACAGCCATCTCGCGCTCGGCGCGCAGATGATGCCGGCCGGATCGTGGCAGCGTCCCGCGCACTACGCCGACGGCGCCGACCCCGCCATCGCCATCGCGCAGGAAGCGGCGGCGGTGCGCGAGCGCGTGGGTCTGATCGACGTCTCGACGCTCGGCAAGATCGAAGTGCGCGGTCCGGACGCCGCCGAGTTCCTCGACCGCTTCTACACCTTCCGCTACCGCAAGCAGCCGGTCGGCCGGCTGCGCTACGTGCTGATGACCGACGAGGCGGGCGTGATCGCCGACGACGGCGTGGCGGCGCGCTTCGCCGAGGACTTCTACTACGTGACCGCCACCACCACCGGCGTCGACGTGGTGTATCGCCAGATGCTGCGTTGGCAGGCGCAGTGGCAGCTCGATGTCGACTTCTACCACGTGACCAGCGCCTGGGCGGCGATCAACGTTGCCGGACCGCGCGCGCGCGAACTGCTCGCGCCGCTGGTCGAGGACGTGGATCTCAGTGCGGAGGCCTTCGGCTTCTCGGCCTGTCGCGAAGGCCAGGTGCTCGGCGTGCCGGCGCGCCTCATGCGCGTCGGCTTCGTCGGCGAACTCGGCTGGGAGGTCCACGTGCCGGCCCACCACGGCGAAGCGCTGTGGCAGCGCCTGCTGGCGGACGGCCGCGCGATCGGCGTGGAGCCGGTCGGCATCGAGGCGCAGCGCCTGCTGCGCCTCGAGAAGGGCCATCTGATCGTCAGCCAGGACACCGATGGCTTGAGCTACCCGGCCGAGGTCGACATGCAGTGGGCGGTGGCGGACGAGAAGCCCTTCTTCGTCGGCCAGCGCGCGCTCGCCGCGCTCGAACGCCGCGGGCTCACGCGGCGCCTGGTGGGCTTTCGCCTGCCGGCCGGTGCGCCGCTGCCGGCAGAAGCGAGCCTCACGCTCGACGGCGAGGAGATCGTCGGTCGCGTGACCTCTGTGGCCCATTCGCGGGCGGTCGGCGCGATCATCGGCCTCGCCTATGTCGCGCCGGGCATGGCTGCGCCGGGCTCGCGCATCACCATCAAGCTGGCCGGCGGTGGCGGACGCCTGCAGGCCGAAGTCGTGCCCCTGCCCTTCTACGACCCCGACAACGCGAGGCAGCAGCTGTGAACGACACGCAGACACTGCCGCGGCGCGGACCGCTCCACGCGCGGCTCGCGCCCCATGCGCGCGGCTGGCGCGAGGTGAACGGCTACCAGGTGTGCGCGCAGCTGCAGGGCGCGGTGTTGGGCGCCGACCCCTGGCTCGCGGACCAGACCCACCTGCCACGCCTCGGGCTCAAGGGCCGCGGCGCGGCGGACTGGCTGGCGGCCGCGGGCGTGACGGTCCCCGATGCGCCCAATCTCTGGCTGCGCGACGCGACGGGCGTGCGGGTGGCGCGTCTCGGCGCGCAGGACTTCCTGCTCGAAGCGGAGGCCGAGGCGGACGGCGCGGCGCTCGCGCGCCTGGCAGCGGCGTGGTCGGCCGACAGCGGGCGTCGTGGACAGCTCGTCCCACGCCAGCACGCGCTCGCCAGCTTCCTGGTCGGCGGCGAACGAGCGGCGGATCTCTTCGTGCGCCTGTGCGCCGTGGACCTGCGCCCCACCCACTTCGCCGTCGATGCCGTGGCCCAGACCCAGGTGGCCCTGACCACCGCCATCGTGCTGCGGGACACGGACATCGCGCCGCGCTACCGCCTCTACGTTGACACCTCGCTCGCGCTCTACCTGTGGGATCGCCTGCACGAAGTCACCGTCGCGCTCGGCGGCGGCGCGCTCGGCGCCGAGCAGCTGCCCGACGTCGGCGTCCTCTGATCGCCGTCGGTACATTCCTACGCTCGCGCAGTAACATTGGCCCGCACGCGGCCGGCGTGCGCACCACCATCAAGAGCAGGAGTGCGCGATGAACGACGATTCTCTACTGGAACAGCGGCGCGGTTTTCTCGGCAGCGTGGCTGCCGCGACGGCGGCGGCGCTGGGCACGCTGGCGCTGCCGGCGGCACAGGCGCACGAGGCCGCCGCGGGCAGCAGCGAATTCGTCCAGTGGCTGGACAGCATTCCGGGCAAGTACCGCCAGCTCTACGACATGCCCGAGCCCCACGGTGGCATGGCGCTGATGTGGTCGCACGTGTTCAAGCTCACCGGTTCACAGGCCTACGGCGTACCAGAGAGTGACATCGGTGTGGTGGTCGCGCTGCGCCACGCCGCCATGCCGCTCGCGCTCGGCGATTCGGTGTGGGAGAAGTACAAGTTCGGCGAGTTCTTCAAGATCGACGATCCGCAGACCAAGAAGCCCGCGCTGCGCAACCCCTTCGCGCACTTGAAGCCCGGCGATCTGCCGCTGCAAGAGGCGGGCATCGAGAAGCTGATTGCGCGCGGCGTGAAGTTCGCCACCTGCGGCATGGCCATCCACCACTACAGCATGGCCCACGCCAAGCAGTTCGGCGGCGAGGCAGAGGTGATCAAGAAGGACTGGCTGGCGGCGGTCATGCCGGGCATCTACGTCGCGCCCTCGGGCGTGCTCGCCGTGCACGGCGCGCAGAGCCGCGGCTGCACCTACTGCTTCGCGGGCTGAGTGACGATGCGCATGGCAGGCCTGCGTGGAGCCCTGCTGCTGCTCGCGGTCTGGGCGCTCACCACCGCGGCAGTCGCGGCGGAGAGCGCGAAGCCCAAGGCGCCTGCCGCACCGGGCTGGCTGGACGCGCCGCTGCCCGACGGCCCGGTGGGCGCGGCCATCGCGCAGGGGCGTCGCATTCTCGGCAATGCGCCGAAGTACGCGGCCGAGTACAGCGGCAACTCGCTCACCTGCACCAACTGTCATCTCGACGGCGGGCGCACGCGGCACGCGGCGCCGTGGGTCGGCATCTGGGGCGTGTTTCCCGAGTACCGGCCGCGCAACGCCAAGGTCAACACGCTCGCCGATCGGGTCAACGACTGCTTCGAGCGCTCGCTGAACGGCAAGCGCCTGCCGCTGGACAGCCCCGAGATGACCGCCATCCTGACCTACATGCAGTGGCTGTCGCGCGAGGTGCCGACCGGCGAGAGCGTGCCTGGCCGCGGTTTCCTGCGCTTCGAACCACCGGAGCCGCCGAGCGCCGAGCGCGGCCTCGCGCGCTACCGCGAAGAATGCCTCAGCTGTCACGGCAAGGACGGCGCTGGCCGCGGCGCGACCGGCACCGCCGAGTTCGTGCCGCCGCTGTGGGGGCCGAAGTCCTTCAACCTCGGCGCGGGACTCGCGCGGCTGTCCAATGCCGCGGCCTTCATCAAGGCCAACATGCCGCAGGGCAAGGCCGGCTCGCTGTCCGATCAGGACGCCTACGACATCGCCGCCTATTTCACCCGTCAGCCCCGCCCCGACTTCGCGCGCAAGGCCGAAGACTGGCCGCAGGGCGGCAGGCCGAAGGACGCGCGGTATTGATCATGTAGGTCGGACTCTGAGAGATCCCCACGAATTAAAGCCAATGAGCCTGTTGGTTGATGATGAAGGGCAAGGCGATGGCGGCATCGTAGA
>JAIEQK010000041.1 GCA_019747795.1 Gammaproteobacteria bacterium
TGGGCCTGGCGAGGAAGGCGGGCTGGCGGGCCGTGGGTGCCGCTGCTGGCCTTCGCGCCGGCGCTGGCATGGCGGGTGTGGAAGACTCTCGCGGGCTGGCAGGGCGGTTACACCGATGCACTGTTCGCGGCCGGGCTCGCGCAGGTGCTGCCCGATCTCGCCGCGCAGCTCGGCGTCAACCTGCGCGCCATTGCCTACCATGCGCCGCGCACGCTCGACCTGCTGGGCGGCGATCCCGCGGCCTGGACCTGCGCGCTGCTCACGCCGCTCGCGCTGCTCGGCTGGTCGCGACGCGTCGTCGCGGGCGCGCCCGACGCGCTCTACCTCGCGCTCTACGCGGCGGTGATCGTGGTGTGGCCCTATCCCAATCACTATCCGCGCTTCCTGCTGGTGCTGTTGCCGCTGCTGGCGACCTACGCGGGGCTCGGCCTCGCGGCGTTACTGGTGAGCGTCGGTGCGGCGCGCTGGTCGAGGCCGGCGTGCGGCGCGCTGGCGCTGGTGCTTGCGGTGGTGCTGGCGCCGAGCGCACTGCAGATACTCGGCAGCGTCGCGCGCGCGGAGGATGCGCGGGCCGCCCTCTACACGCGGCTCGCCGCCTGGTACGAAGCGGACAGCGCGAGCGAGGCCGACGCGCGCGTCGCCTACGGGCTGCGCGTGCTGGAGGCGATGGCGGCGCTCGGCGCGCACGTGCCGGCCGAGGCCTGCGTGAGCGCGACCATGCCGGAGATGGTGATGCTCCACGCGCGCCGCCTGGCGGTGAAGCCGCCCGGCGCGGACGCGGACGACACGAGCCTTGCCGAAGCGCTTGCACGCTGTCCCTACGTGCTGCTGCTCCGCGCGACCGCGTTCCCGGATCGCGAGTACCCCTTCTACTACCCGCTCGCGCGTCTGCCCCGCGACCTGGAAGTGCTGTACTCGGTGCCGCTCACACCCGGCGCGGCGGGCGACGAGGCGCTCGCGCTCCTGGTGCGCGCACGCGCGGCGCGGCCCGTCCCGCCACGGTCGGCGGGCCAGGCAAACTGACTGGCGAAACTCACTATAATGGCCGCCCCGCCACAGGGGCCAATACAACGAGGGGACGACGAGCATGGCTGGGCTGTACTTCGAAGAATTCCAGATCGGGCAGGTCTTCAAGCACGCGATTCACCGCACGCTGACCGAGACCGACAACGTGCTGTTCACCGCGATGACCCACAACCCGGCGCGCCTGCACCTGGACGAGGAGTACTGCAAGAACGAGACGGAGTTCGGCCAGCGCATCGTCAACAGCGCCTTCACCCTCGCGCTGATGGTCGGCATCAGCGTGCACGACACCACGCTCGGCACGACGGTCGCCAATTTGGGCTGGGATGAAGTGCGCTTTCCCGCGCCGCTCTTCCATGGCGACACCATCCGTGTCGAGAGCGAGGTGGTCGACATCCGCGAGAGCAAGTCGCGGCCCAACAACGGCGTCGTGATCTTCGAGCACCGCGCCTACAACCAGCACGGCAAGCTGGTCGCGATCTGCAAGCGTTCGGGGCTGATGCTGAGGAAGCCGAAGTGAGCCTGCGCTCGCTGCTGTTCGCGCCGGGCGACAGTGAGAAGAAGCTGGCCAAGGCCGCGGAGAGCGGCGCCGACTGCGTGATCCTCGATCTCGAGGACTCCGTCGCCGCGAGCCGCAAGCCGGTCGCACGCGAGATGGTGCGTGACTATCTCAAGGCCGGCACCAATCCCAAGGTCGAGTTCTACGTGCGCGTGAATCCGCTGGACGGACCCTACTGCCTGGCCGACATCGCCGCCGTGGCGCCCGCCGCGCCGAAGGGCCTGGTGGTGCCGAAGGCGAACAACGCCGCGGAACTCGTGCAGATCTCGCACATGCTGGACGTGCTGGAAGCGGAACACGGTCTGCCGGCCGGCGGCATCGGCATCCTGCCGGTCGCGACCGAGACCGCCGCGGCGGTGTTCAACCTCGGCAGCTACAGCAAGGACACGCCTCGCCTGCGCGGCATCACCTGGGGCGCGGAGGATCTCGGCGCCGCGGTCGGCGCGAGCACCAATCTCGAAGCGAGCGGGCAGTGGACCTCACCTTACGTACTGGTCCGATCGCTCTGCCTGTTCGCGGCGCACGCCTCGGGCGTGCAGGCCATCGACACCGTGATGGCGGACTTCAAGAACCTCGCCGGCCTCGAGCAGGTGTGCAACGACGCGCGTCGTGACGGCTTCACCGGCAAGATCTGCATCCATCCGGCACAGGTCGAGGTGATCAACCGCGCCTTCACGCCGAGCGAGGCCGAAGTGGCGCACGCGCGCGCGGTGCTGGCGGCCTTCGCCGCCAATCCCGACGCCGGCACGCTGCAGCTCGACGGCAAGATGATCGACAAGCCCCACCAGGTGCAGGCCGAGCGCATCGTCGCGATGGCCGCGCGCCTCGCCGGACGCTGAGTTCCGACGGCGACGCCGCCAGCGCGCGTCGCCGTCCTTTGCGGGAGACACTCCATGAACGACTGGTCGAAGCAGAAGAAGTACGTCGAGGTCGACGGGCGGCGCATGGCCTACGTCGAACAGGGCCAGGGCCGGCCGATCGTGTTCCAGCACGGCAACCCGACTTCGTCCTACCTGTGGCGGAACATCCTGCCGAAGCTCGCCGATCTCGGCCGCTGCATCGCGGTCGATCTGATCGGCATGGGCGACTCGGACAAGCTGCCCGATTCCGGACCGACGCGTTACACCTTCGAAGAACAACGTCATTACCTGCACGGCGCCTGGGCCAGGCTCGGCCTGGAGCGCGACGTGGTGCTGGTGCTGCACGACTGGGGCTCGGCGCTCGGCTTCGACTGGATGCGTCGTCATCCGGCGGCCGTTGCCGGCGTCGCGCACATGGAAGGCATCGTCAAGCCGCTCGCGTGGAGCGAGTGGCCGGAGGCGGCGACGGAGATCTTCAAGGCCTTTCGCTCGCCGGCCGGCGAGGAACTGGTGCTTGAGAAGAACGTGTTCGTCGAGAACGTGCTGCCGCGCTCGATCCTGCGCAAGCTCGGTGAGGACGAGATGGCGGCCTATCGCGCGCCCTTCCTGAACCCGGGCGAGGATCGTCGCCCGACCTTGACCTGGCCGCGCCAGATCCCGCTCGGCAATCAGCCGGCCGAGGTGTGCGCGGTGGTCGACGCCTACAGCAACTTCCTGCAGCGCGCCGAGACGCCCAAGCTCTTCATCAGCGCCGAGCCCGGCATGATCATGAACGGCGCGCCGGGCGAGTTCGCGCGCAAGTTGCCCAACACCACCGAGGCGCGGGTCAAGGGTCTGCACTTCATCCAGGAGGACTCACCGGACGAGATCGTGGCCGCGCTGCGCGCCTGGCTGGGCACGCTGTGAGCGCGCTCGATCTCGCCGCGCTGGTGCCGCTCGGCGCCAGCGCCACGCGGCAGGTGACGGTGACGCGCGAACTGACCGTCGCCCACGCCTATCCGGGCCTGCCCGAGGTCTATGCCTCGCCGCAGATGATCATGCTGATGGAGATGGCCTGCGCCGACGCGATCGGCGCGCACCTGCCGGCGGGCTGGGTGTCGGTCGGCGTGCACGTCGACGTCAAGCACCTCGCGGCCACGCCCATCGGCATGACGGTCACCGCGAGCGCCAAGGTCGTCGCGGTCGACGCGCGCAGCGTGCGCTTCAAAGTGTCCGCCCACGACGGGCTCGATCTCATCGGCAGCGGTTTCCACGTGCGCGCGCCGGTCGCGCTCGAGCGTTTCGTCGAAGGCGTGGCGCGCAAGACCGCCAAACTGGGAGAGCGGCCATGAGCCAGCATCACGAGGTCCTGGGTCACATCACCACCCGCAGCCTGCGCCAGATGAAGAGCGACGGCGAGAAGATCGCGAGCCTGACGGCCTACGACGCCTCCTTCGCGCGCGTGCTGGACGAGGCCGGCATGGACTTCATCCTGGTCGGCGACTCGGTCGGCATGGTGGTGCAGGGACACGTGACCACCAT
>JAIEQK010000042.1 GCA_019747795.1 Gammaproteobacteria bacterium
CCCTGGGCCTCGCCCGCTGGGCCGCGCGCTACTACCAGCATCCGCTCGGCGACGTGCTCGGTAACCTGTTGCCGGTGTGGCTGCGCCATCGCGAGCAGCTGCCGGTGCTGCCGGCCGAGCGCTGGCGACTCACCGACGCCGGGCGCGCGGCGCTGGCCGAGGGCAAGGCGCGCGCCGGCCGGCAGCGCGAGCTTCTCTCCTGCTTCGAGGCGGGGCCGCGGGCCGCCGCCGAGCTCGCCGACGTCGGCTTCGCCTGGCGCCCCGTGCTGCGCCGCCTGCTGGCCCACGGCTGGCTGGAGGAGACCGCTGGCGCCGTGTTCGCGCCGGCGATACGACCCGGTCCGGCGCTGAATCCCGAGCAGCAGGCCGCGGCCGCGCTCATCGAGGGCGAACTTGGCGGCTTTCGCGCCGTGCTCCTGCACGGCGTGACCGGCAGCGGCAAGACCGAGGTTTATCTCAGCGCCATCGCGCGATGCCTCGCGGCCGGCCGCCAGGCGCTGGTGCTGGTCCCCGAGATCGCGCTCACCGAGCAGTTGGTCGGGCGATTCCGCGCGCGCTTCGGCGCCGCGGTCGGCGTGCTGCACTCGGCGCTCGGCGAGCGCGAGCGCATGCTCACCTGGCTGGCCTGCCGGCGCGGCGAGGTGGCGATCCTGATAGGCACACGCTCGGCGGTGTGGACCCGCATGCGCGACCTCGGCCTCGTGATCGTCGACGAGGAGCACGACCCGTCCTACAAGCAGCAGGACGGCTTTCGCTACTCGGCGCGCGACGTCGCGTTGAAGCGCGCCCAGGGCCTCGGCGTGCCGGTGGTGCTGGGCTCGGCGACGCCCTCGCTCGAAACCCTGGCCAACGTCGAGCGCGGCAAGTTCCTGCGCGCCCGGCTGCGCCAGCGCGCTGGCGCCAGTCCGCTGCCGCGGGTGCGCTGCCTGGACGTGCGCGGCCTCGACCTGGTCGCGGGCCTATGCCCGGCGCTGATCGAGGCGCTGCGTGAGTGCCTCGCGCGCGGCGAGCAATCACTCCTGTTCCTCAACCGGCGCGGGTACTCGCCGCTGCTCATCTGCCGCGCCTGCGGCACGCCGCGCCGCTGCGAGCACTGCGATGCATTCCTGGTCTATCACAAGGGCCTCGACGCGGCGCGCTGCCATCACTGCGGCCGGCAGTGGACGCGGAGCGCCGCCGCCAACTGCTGTGATGCCCCCGAGATGGCGCTCATGGGGCAGGGCACGGAGCGCATCGAGGAAGCGGTCACCGAGCTCTTTCCCGGCGCCCGCGTGCTGCGCATCGACCGCGATACCGTGCGGCGTCGCGCGGCGCTGCCGGAGATGCTGGCGGCGATCAACGCGCGCGAGGTGGACATCGTCATAGGCACGCAGATGCTGGCCAAGGGCCTCGATTTCTCGGCCATGACCCTGGTCGGCGTGGTCGACACCGACAGCCGGCTCTACTCGCTGGACTTCCGCGCAGAGGAACGGCTCGCGCAGTTGATCGTGCAGGTCTCGGGTCGCGCCGGTCGCGCCGACCTGCCCGGCGAGGTGCTGATCCAGACCCATCAGCCGCGCCATCCGGTGCTGCGCCAGATCATCGAGGAGGGCTACGACGCCTACGCGGAGGACGCGCTCGCCCAGCGTCGCGAGGCCGCCCTGCCGCCCTACGGCGCCATGGCGCTTCTGCGCGCCGACTCGCCGCGGCCCGGCGTGGCGCTGCAGTTCCTCGCCGACGCGCGCCGCCTGCTGCTCGGCGCGGCCGACGAGGCGCTCGACATCAGCTATCCGCTGCCGGCCTTGATGGAGAAGCGCGCGGGTCGCTACCGCGCGCTGATCGTGCTCCGCGCCGCGCAGCGCAGCGCGGTCGGCGAGACGCTGCACGCGGCCCTTGGCGCGCTCGGCGAGCTCGCGCAGCGCAGCCGCGTGCGTTTCGCCATCGACGTCGATCCGCAGGACACCTTGTGAGCGCGCGGTCCGTCGCGCGGGGGCGGCGGAGCGGATAGAATCCGCGCTTTCCGCCAGCTCCAGGCATTCTCGAGACCACCCTTGAAAGCACTTCTGCGCACGGCCATCGACGGCGCGATTGCCCGGCTGCGAGAGGCCGGCGCCCTCGAACTCGAGGCCCTCCCCGACTACCAGGTCGAGACGCCCAAGCACGAGGCGCACGGCGACTTCAGTACCAACGTCGCGATGCTGCTCGCCAAGGCCGCGCGCCAGGCGCCACGCGCGCTGGCCGAGCGCATCGTCGCCGAGCTGGCCGGCGCGAGCCTCTTCAGCCGCTGCGAGATAGCCGGACCGGGCTTCATCAATTTCACCCTGGCCCAGGACGTGGTGTTCGACGTGCTGCGCCAGGTGCGCGAGGCAGGCGACGCCTACGGCCGCAACGACAGCGGTGGCGGACGTCGGGTACAGGTGGAGTTCGTCTCCGCCAATCCCACCGGTCCGCTGCACATCGGCCATGGCCGCGGCGCTGCCGTCGGCTCGGTGCTGGCCAACCTGCTGGCGGCGAGCGGCTGGCGCGTGGAGCGCGAGTACTACGTGAACGACGCCGGTCGGCAGATGGACATCCTGGGTCTGAGCGTGTGGCTGCGTTACCTGCAGCAGCATGGGCGGGACGTGCCGTTTCCGGCCCAGGCCTATCGCGGCGCCTACGTCGAGGACATCGCCCGCGAACTCGCCGCGCGCGAGGGCGAGGGGCTGCTGCGGCCCGCGTCCAGCGTGCCGCCGGCGAGCGCGAGCAGCGACGACGAGCGCCACCTGGACGACTGCATCGCCGCCGCGCGCGCCGCGCTGGGCGAGGCCTTCGACGCCGTGCGGAGCCTCGCCAACGATGCCATCCTGGACGAGATCAAGCGCGACCTCGAAGCCTTCGGCGTGGCCTTCGACTGCTGGTACTCCGAGGCGTCGCTCGCCCGCAACGGCGCCATCGATGTCGCCCTCGAAGAACTCACTGCCGCGGGCCGCATCTACGAGCAGGGCGGCGCGCGCTGGTTCCGCTCCACCGACTACGGCGACGAGAAGGATCGCGTCGTGGTGCGCGAGAACGGCATCAAGACCTATTTCGCCTCGGACATCGCCTACCACCGTGAGAAGTTCGTGCGCGGCTTCGATCGCGTGGTGAACATCTGGGGCGCCGATCATCACGGCTACATTCCGCGGGTGCGCGCGGCGCTGAAGGCGCTCGGTCTGGACGATACGCGGCTCGACGTGGTGCTGGTGCAGTTCGCGGCGCTGGTGCGCGGCGGCGAAAAGGTCGCGATGTCGACCCGCGCCGGCGAATTCGTGACGCTCAAGCAACTGGTCGACGAGGTGGGGGTCGACGCCGCGCGCTATTTCTACGTGATGCGCCGCTCGGACCAGCATCTCGAGTTCGATCTCGACCTCGCCACCGCCGAGAGCAACGACAACCCGGTGTACTACGTGCAATACGCCCACGCGCGGGTGTGCAGCGTGTTCCGCCAGGCCGGTGAGCGCGCCAGCGCGCCGCCGCCGGCCGGCGCGAGCCTGGCCGGGGCCTTGACCGAACCGCAGGAGCGGCGGCTCGCGCTCACGCTGTCGCGCTTCGCCGAGGTCGTGGCGAGCGCGGCCGACGCCGCCGAGCCGCACCAGCTGACCAACTACCTGCGCGACCTCGCGACCGAATTCCACGGCTACTACAACGCGCACAAGGTGCTGGTCGACGACGCGGCGGTGTGCTGGGCGAGACTCGCGCTGATCGATGCCGTGCGCCAGGTGATCGCCAACGCGCTGGCCCTGCTCGCCATCCGCGCGCCCGCGGAGATGTGAGCCTGATGGCCCCCCGCGACTACAAGCCCACGCCGCCGCGCAAGCCCAAGCCGCCCGCGCCGCTCGGCAGCTGGGTGTCCTTCGTCACGGGCCTGGGGCTGGGGCTGGTGGTGGCGCTCGCGGTGTACTTCTGGAACGCACGGCCGAGCGCGCCGCCGGCCAGCGCGCCGCCGGTCGCCGAGGTCGCACCGCCCGAGGTCGATGCGCCGCGCATGGCCGACGCGC
>JAIEQK010000064.1 GCA_019747795.1 Gammaproteobacteria bacterium
GGATGGGAGAAGGCCACCTCCAGCACCTCCGCGGCACTGCCGCCGCGCAGGTTGCGCCCGACGTGCAGCCGGGCGCGCCGATCGGCCTCCAGATCACCGGGCTCGATGCCGTAACGCGCCAGCACGGTGTCGGTGAAGGCCTTGTGCTCGGCCGGCAGCGCGCCGAGCACCTGCTCGTCGCTCCACTCCTGGCCCTTGCCCTCGACCTTGTCGGGGACGATGAGGTCCACCCCGTAGGGCTTGCCGTCGACGTGGGCATCGATCCAGGCGAGTTCCTCTTCCAGCCTGTCGGGGGGCAGGGTGACCGCCCCGAACACGCCCATGCCACCGGCGCGGGACACCTCGGCCACCACGTCCCGGCAATGGCTGAAGGCCAGCAGCGGGAAGTCGATGCCGAGCAGCTTGCAGATGGGCGAGTTCAGCATGGCTCACTTGCCCTTGTAGACCGGCGGGCGCTTCTGCATGAAGGACAGCGGCCCTTCCTTCGCGTCCTCGGTCTTGAACACCGGGGCGGAGATGGCCGCCTCGATCTTGAGCGCCTGGTCCTCGGGCACGCCGAGACAGGCGCGCGCCGAGCGGCGGATGGCCTTGACCGCTATCGGGCCGTTGGCCGCGATCTTGTTCGCGATCTCGAGCGCCTTGGCCATCGGGTCGTCCACCACGTAGTTCAGGAAGCCACACTTCAGTGCCTCGTCGGCGCTGATCAGGTCACCGGTCAGGAGCAGTTCCATGGCGCGCGCGAAGGGCAGCTGGCGCGGCAGGCGCACGGTGGAGCCGCCGGCCGGGAAAATCGCCCACTTCACCTCCTGCACGCCGAAACGCGCGGCCGGCACGGCGACGCGGATGTCGGTGCCCTGCACGATCTCCATGCCACCGGCGATGGCGTGACCTTGAATGGCGGCGATCACCGGCTTGACCACGTCGAAGTCGCGCAGCAGCGCGGCCTCGAAGATGGTCGGGTCGGCGAGCACGCGTTCGTCCCACTCGTTCTCGGCCTTGCGGTTGCCGGCGATCAGCGGCACGAGCTGGCCGAGATCCGCGCCGGCGCAGAACACCGGGCCGGTGCCGGCCAGCACGGCGACCCGCACGTTGTCGTCGTCGCGCACCGCGTGCCACGCGTCGCGCAGCCGCGCCGCCACCTCGGGATTGATGGCGTTGCGCGCCTCGGGACGGTTGAGAGTGACGGTGGCGATATGGCCATTGACGCTGTATTCGACGACGGGCATGACGGTCTCCCCTGGTTGTGCGGTCGTGCCCCTAGTCTAACCGCCCCGACTCGGCATGAAGATCCCGGCCCCGCTGGCTTATCATGCGGCGCAACCGCCCGCGCCGCGGCCGCCCTTGAGGCGCCGCCTTCGATTCGCAGCCGACCTCGAGACAGCATGACCCAGCCGACACTGCCCGATTTCACCGCGCCCCACCTGGCCGTCGAGGCGCCCACGCCCGCCTGGTTCCGGTGGGCCCTGGCGCGCCCGTTCACGTCCCACTACGTGACGGTCGCCGAGTGCCCCATCCATTACATGGTGTGGCCGGGCGATGACGAGGCGGCCAATCGCCGCGGCCTGCTGCTCGTGCACGGCGGCGGTGCGCATGCCAACTGGTGGCGCTTCATCGCGCCGTTCTTCACCCGCGACTTTCGCGTGGCGGCGCTCGACCTGTCCGGCATGGGCGACAGCGGCCGACGCCCGGAGTACAACGCCGGCCTGCGCGCCGACGAGATGCGCGCCGTGCTCACCGCCGCCGAACTCGGCGCGCGGCCTTTCGTGGTCGGACATTCCTTCGGCGGCTACATGACCATGCGCTTCGGCGCGGCCTACGGCGCGGAGATCGGCGGCGCGGTGATCGTCGACTCGCCCATCATGCGACCCAAGCCCGACGGCACGCCCAACACGGCCACTCGGCCGCGCAGCTTCGAGCGCCACTACCCGAGCTTCGCGACCGGTCTCGAGCGCTTTCGCCTGCTGCCCCAGCAGGAGTGCGAGAACGGCTACCTGGTGGAGTTCATCGCGCGCCACTCGCTGCGCGAGGAAGCCGCGGGGTGGACCTGGAAGTTCGACGTCAACACCATGACACCGCGGCGCTGGGGCGAGCCGTTCCACGAGCACCTGCAGAATCTCGGTTGTCGCGCGGCGCTGATATTCGGTCAGCACAGCGCGCTCGTGAGTCGCGACACCGCCGACTACATGAGCGAACTGCTCGGCCCGCGCGCGCCGATCATCGAGATCCCCGAGGCTCGCCATCACCTGCTGCTCGACCAGCCGCTGGCCTTCGTCGCCGCGCTGCGCACCCTGTTCGCGAGCTGGGTGCGCGACGAGCTGGTCGGTCACGCCGCGCCCTGAGATGGAGGTTCTCCCCCATCTCGGCATCGACGCGCTGCGCCTCGGCAGCAGCCGCGAGGCGATCGAGGCCGCGTTGGGCGCGCCGGACCGCATCGCCGAGGACCGCCACGACGACGGCGCCACCTCGGCCATCTGGACCTATCGCATGCTGCGCCTGGAGCTGTCGTTCGACTCGGACAACGACTACCGCCTGTCACACATCACGTCCTACCATCCCTACACCCTGGTGCGCGGCTTCAATCCCATGGGCCTGTCGGGCAAGCTGCTGCTGATGAAGTACCCGCACCTCGAACTCGAGGTGGAGGTCGGACGGGACGAGCGCTATTACACCGATCGGATTCTCGATCTGACCTACGGCATCGTGCGCGCCAAGGTGGTGAGCGTGACGGTATTCCCGGAGTACGACGAGAGCGGCGAAACGATCAAATGGCCGCGCAGCGGCGAGGAGTGACACCATGCACGTCGACGGCGGCTGCCATTGCGGCCACATCGCCTACCAGGCGGAGATCGATCCCGAGCGCGTGGTCGTCTGCCATTGCACGGACTGCCAGATCCTGTCGGGCTCGGCGTTTCGCGTGGTGGCCTTCACCCAGGAGGACGCGTTCAGCGTGACGCGCGGCATGCCCGCCACCTACGTCAAGATCGCCGAGAGTGGCCGCGCCCGCGAGCAGGGCTTCTGCGCCAACTGCGGCACGCAGCTCTACGCCACCGCCAGCGGGCCGGGTCCCAAGGTCTACGGCCTCAGGGTCGGCACCATCCACCAGCGCGATCTGCTGAAGCCAGCACGCCAGGTGTGGAACCGCTCGCGCCAGGGCTGGGTGGACGACCTGCACGATCTGCCGGCGGTGGACGGGCAGCCCTAGGGCGCCGTCACACCCGCGCGAACTCGAAGCCCTCCGCGAGCGGCGCGAACAACAGTTGCACCTTGCCCCCGACGCAGCGGGTGCGATGGCCTTGGCCCGTGATGTCCGCCGGCACGAAGGCCTCGCCGGCGCGCCAGCGGCGCGTCTCACCGTCGGTGGTCTCGACTTCGATCTCGCCAGACAGCACCACGACCAGCTGCCGCGCCGGCGCGCAATGCCAGTCCTGGTCCATGCCAGCCGGCAGTTCGACGAACTGCACCGCGGGCGAGGCGTAGGCTTCGGACAGCCGCAGCGTGTGACCGAACTCGTCCTGGCGCGCCTGGCTGAAGGGCGCCTCCACCTCGATGAAGCGCGAGCCGCCCTCGGCGGTGGCGATGAAGCTTGTGAGACGCATGACGAGAACTCCGTGCTGCGAACTGGTCGCAGTCTAGCAAGCGCGTACGTCCGCGACCTGCCGGCAACGGGGGTGGTCGCGGACACTCGGCGGTACCGTTCGCTTCAGCCTCAGGGGACAAGGTACCAGGCTCAGTTTCGCGGTCGTGCCTTCGTCGACCTCGGTTGATGCCCGCTTTCGCAGGCATGACGGCAGTCGCCGCGTTGCACTTTCTCCGTCCCCCCTTCGCAAGCAGGGGTCCATTGGCGCTCGTCGAAGCCCATGGATTCCCGCTTTCGCGGGAATGACGGGTCTATTGGTAACGAGTAGGCGGAATGGGCGGCGGCTTTGCTTTGACACCGTCACCCCTGCGAAAGCAGGGGTCCATCGACGATCGTCGATGCCCATGGATTCCCGCTTT
>JAIEQK010000285.1 GCA_019747795.1 Gammaproteobacteria bacterium
GACCCGCGGCCACCCGTGGCGCCGCGGCCGCGCCGCGATCAGCAGGCCGAGCACGACCACCACCGCGAACGCGGCGAAGCGCGGGTCGCGCGGCGCGCCGGTGCTCGCCGCGAGCAGGCACAGCGCAATGTAGGCCGGCGCCACGTCGAGGCGCTCGCGGTAGTCCTGCTGACGGCGCAGGCTGTAGAACAGCGCGCTCATGGGTATGGTCTGGGCGGTGCTCGCGCGCTGCGCGAGCAGCAGGGGAAAGAAGCAGAAGGGCACGACCTTCAGGATCTGGTAGACGCCGTGGACCGAGTAGCGCGAGAACTGCGCGACGGTCACCACCGCGAACACCACGCTGGTCAGGTCCGCGGCCCGGTGGAATTCACGCTCCGCCATGCGCCATTTGACTGGCGCGCGCGCGATGCCCTCGAGCAGCGCGGCCATCACCACCGCGCCGGTGAGATTGCCGGTGAAGAGGCCCCAGCCGAGCAGGGTCCAGGCGATCCACAGCGGCGGCATGGGCGCGACCCGCGCCTCGGCGCTCATCACCAGCCCTCCAGCGCGGCGAGATCGGCCGGCAGATGGCCGACCCGCAGGCGGTGCCAGCCTGGTTCGAACGCCGGGTCTTGCGTCGACTCGGCATCGTCCTCGACCACCACCAGGCAGCGCACCTCCAGGCCGTGCAGCGTGAGGCTGCGGACCAGCGCGCGCCGCGAGGGATCGTCCCGCCCCAGCACCAGGATGACGCTCGCGAGGTGTTCGAGGCGCGCTTCGATGAGCGCGGTCAGCGCGCCGCAGTCCGTGCCCGGCTGCGGTTGCGCCTCGGCCAGGTGGCGGAGCGCCACCAGCGCCGCGTTGCCGCCGCCGGCCGCGCCGAGCGTAAGGACCGCCGGGCCGGCGAACAGCAGGTCCAGCGCCGCGTCGTCGGGCCGCGTGCCGCTGACCAGCGACGCGGCCACCTCGAGCACCGCTTCGAAGCGCGCGGGCGCGTCGGCCAGCTGCAGATCGACCACCAGCGCATGACGCGACGTGTACTCGTCCTGGAACTGCTTGACGATGAGCTGACCGGTCTTGGCGAAGCTGCGCCAGTGGATGTGGCGGCGCGCGTCGCCGGGCTGGTAGTCGCGCAGCCCGGCGAATTCCTGGGAGTCGCCGACCGCGCGGGCCAGGTAGGTGGCGCCCGCCCGGTCTCGCTGGCCGGCGTGCTGACGCAGCGCCGGCACCGCGTGGCGGCGGGGCAGGGCGAGCACCGCGCCCGGCAGCGGAAAGTCGCGGCGCGTGCGACACAACCCGAGCGGGTCGGGACACATCACCGTGACCTCGTGGAAGCGCAGCCAGCCGCGTCGCAGCGGTTCGAGCGTCACCTTCACGCGCACCGTCTCGCCGGGGGGGAGGGGCGGGACGGCGGTCAGCGCGATGCGCGCGCCGCGCAGGCGGTTGCGCAGTTCCAGCCAGCGCGGATAGCCGACCGCGCGATCGAACCAGTTGCGGCCGTCGCGCGCACGACCGAGCCGCGTGGCGAAGCGCGCGTAGGGCAGCGGGGCATCCGCCAGGCGTTCCTGCAGCACGAGGTCGCTCTCGGTGCGCGCGCCGAGGTTGGTGATCTCGAGCCAGTAGTGTCCCACCTGGCGCGCGGTGACCAGGTCCGGCAGGACGCGCGCGACGCGCAGGCGCGGCCGCCAGGCGACGCTCGCCAGCAGGCTCGCGACCAGCAGCGCGAAGGCCAGCGCGGCGAGCTGGTAGGCGAGCGTCTGGTTCAGATCGATGCCGAGTACGGCGCCGGCGATCATGAGGCCGAGCAGCAGCCGGCCGGCGGCGGTGCAGCGTTCCTCGAGCCAGCGGCTGGTGCGTGCCGCCAGGGGAAAGCAGCGGTACAGGAGGCGCGGGGTCACCGCGAACGTCGGGTCAGCGCGGCACCGGCGTGGCGGCCAGCAGCTCCGCCACGCAGGTCGCGGCATTGGCGCCGCCGAAGCGCGCTTCGGCGCGCAGCGTCAGGCGGTGGCACAGCACCGGCGGCGCGAGCTCCTGCACGAGGTCGGGCGTGACGAAGCCGAGGCCGTCGCCGATGGCGAGCGCCTGGGCGCATTTCAGAAGCGCGATGGACGCGCGCGGGCTGGCGCCGAGCGCCAGCGCCGGGTGCGTGCGCGTGGCGGCAACCAGCCCCACCAGGTAACGCGCCAGTTCGGGCGTGATGGCGACCTGGGCGGTGGCGGCCTGGAAGGCCAGCACGTCCTCGGCGCTGACCACCGGCGCGGTGATGCTCTCGGCGCGGCGCAGATCGCCCTGCGTGACGATCGCGACCTCCTCGTCGAGCGACACGTAGCCGAGCCCCAGGCGCAGCGCGAAGCGATCCATCTGCGCCTCGGGCAGCGGATAGGTGCCGTGGAACTCCACCGGGTTCTGCGTCGCGATGACGAAGAACGGGCGCGCCAGCGGCATCTGCCTGCCGTCCAGGCTGACCTGGCCTTCCGCCATGGCCTCGAGCAGCGCCGACTGGGTGCGCGGCGAGGCCCGGTTGATCTCGTCGGCCAGCAGGATGTTGGTGAACACCGGGCCGCGATGGATCTCGAAGGCCTGGGTACGCGGGTCGAACACCGACGCGCCGAGCACGTCGGTCGGCAGCAGGTCGGGGGTGAACTGGATGCGCTGGAAGTCCGCGCCGACCGCGCGCGCGAGTGCCTTGGCGAGCGTGGTCTTGCCGGTGCCGGGATAGTCCTCGAGCAGCACGTGGCCGCCGCTCAGGAAGGCCGCCAGCAGGTGACGCACCACCTGTTCCTGGCCGGTGATGACGCCATTGATCGCGCGCGCGAGGCGCTCGAAGGTGGCGCGGGCATGGGTCAGCGCGGCGCGGGTGTCGGGGGCGTTCATGCGGCGGGCATCTCCTTTGCGCAGGGCCTCACCACGCGCGCTTCAGCCGTTCGCGCTCGCGGCGCTCGTGTTTGCCGAGCTTGCCCTCGCGGGCTTCCTCGCGCACCGCCGTCAGCGCCTCGCGCTCGCGCAGCGCCGCGCGCGCGGCGATGCTCTCTTCGCTCTCCCGGTACAGGGCCTGGGCGATCGGGGCGCCGACCCGCTGCGGCACCGTGCCGAGCACCTCGACGTCGTAGATGTAGGGCGGGCGCTGCACGCGGACGCGATCGCCGACCTTGACCAGCTTGGAGGCCTTGGCGCGCGCGCCGTTGATCTCTACGCGACCGTTGTCGATCGCCTCGACCGCGAGGCCGCGAGTCTTGAACAGCCGCACGTTGCACAGCCAGCGATCGATACGCTGTTCGGCGGACGGCGCGGCCGGCGTGTCGTTGTGCGGAGGGCGGGCGCCGGGCATCATGCTGCCTGTATCGGAATCCGCCGCCAACACTACAGCAGGTCGACCAGCCGTGACCACCGCAAGCCCCAAGGCGCGAGAGTTCGTGCCGCTGTCCATCGCCGTGCTGACCGTGTCCGACACCCGCGACGAGAGCAGCGACACCTCCGGCCGGCTGCTGTGCGAGCGTGTGCTGGGCGTCGGTCACCGCATCCATGAGAAGGCCATCTGCCGCGACGACATCTACGCCATCCGCGCGCATGTCTCGCGCTGGATTGCCGCGCCCGAGGTCAATGTCGTGCTGACCACCGGCGGCACGGGAGTCACCGGCCGCGACGGCACGCCGGAGGCGGTGACGCCCCTGTTCGACAAGGTGCTGGACGGCTTCGGCGAGATGTTCCGCGTGCTGTCCTATGAAGACATCAAGACGTCGACCCTGCAGTCGCGTGCGGTGGCGGGCGTGGCCAACGCCACCTATGTCTTCACCCTGCCAGGATCCAGCGGCGCGTGCGCGCTCGGCTGGGACAAGCTCATCGTGCACCAGCTCGACTACCGCACGCGGCCCTGCAACCTGGTGGAGCTGATGCCGCGCCTGCTGGAGCGCTGAGGCTTAGGCCCCTGGTCGAAATTATCTCTACATCCGGCCGCGCCTGGACGGCCGTGGCTGCGTTGCGATTCTTGGCAATAGCTCGCTATTACCTGCGAATCGCGCCTTGCCACGACCGC
>JAIEQK010000123.1 GCA_019747795.1 Gammaproteobacteria bacterium
CCCGCCTGCGATGCTTGAAGCCGATGGATTCCTGCTTTCGCAGGAATGACGGTGTCCTGGAGGGGCATCAGTTGGTTTGATTGTTCACTTCGCTCCCGCCGTCACCCTCGCGAAAGCGAGGGTCCACGGGCGTCAGTCGGCGGCAGCGCCGCCTGAAACCCGCCTGCGATGCTTGAAGCCGATGGATTCCTGCTTTCGCAGGAATGACGGTGTCCTGGAGGGGCATCAGTTGGTTGGATTGTTCACTTCGCTCCCGCCGTCACCCTCGCGAAAGCGAGGGTCCACCGGCGTCAGTCGGCGGCAGCGCCGCCTGAAACCCGCCTGCGATGCTTGAAGCCGATGGACTCCTGCTTTTGCAGGAATGACGGTGTCTTGGAGGGGCATCAGTTGGTTGGATTGTTCACTTCGCTCACGCCGTCGCCCTCGCGAAAGCGAAGGTCCACCGGCGTCAGTCGACGGCAGCGCCGCGTGAAGCCCGCCTGCGTTGCTTGAAGCCCATGGATTCCTGCTTTCGCAGGAATGACGGTGTCCTGGAGGGGCATCAGGTGGTTTGATTGTTCACTTCGCTCCCGCCGTCGCCCTCGCGAAAGCGAGGGTCCACCGGCGTCAGTCGGCGGCAGCGCCGCCTGAAGCCCACCTACGTTGCTTGAAGCCCATGGATTCCTGCTTTCGCAGGAATGACGGAGCCGGGTAGGAGTGTCAGTGGGTTTGGTTGTTCACCGCACTGTAGGACGTGAGGGACGCGCTGCGTGAATCGACCGGTTCGGCCTCGGAAGCCGCGCGTGGGCTTCCGAGGCCGGTGAGGCTTCAGCGCTGGCCGGTCTTGTACCAGGGCTGGATGACGAGACCGCTGGTGCTGCCCGAGGCAGCTACCTTGATTTTCGGCAGGCCGCCGCTGTAGTACGAAGTCGCCAGCGGTTCGGAAACCGAAGAGCCGGTGGCCGCCTTCTCGGCCACGACACCATCACGCACCCAGGGCTGGAAGCCGCCGGCTTGGACCGGTGTTGCACTGACGACGGCAATGAGAGCGATGGTAGTGGTTATGCGATTCATCATCTTGTCTTCTCTTTCTATTGGGGAATGCATGGCGTTCGTCGCCATACGCCGGCGAATTGTAGGTCGCGCCCCATAGTGGTGCACTGGAGATTTTCCTGAGCTTGTTTAAGGAAAATGCGATTCAACTTGCTGACGCGAACGCAGCGGCCTGTGTATGGATATCGGCCGACGCTTGTGAGCGACGGCGCGCATGGTAGAAAAGCGCAGACGAGATACATGAATTGAAATCGCAGAAACGCGCGGCCAGGGCTTACCGATGCTCGGGCCGCTCTCGGCGCGTGGAGGACTCGCGATGCTGAACATGGACTTCTCGCTCGCCGTCACGATCGCGACGGGCGAGCAGCCGTGGCTCGCCAGTCCACGCGCCGGTGTGTGGCGCAAGCCGCTCGCACGCGAGCACGCCGAGCACGCCCATGCCACGTCCATCGTTCGCTACGAGCCGGGCGCGCGCTTCCACGCGCACGATCACCCGCTCGGCGAGGAGATCCTGGTGCTGGCCGGCACGTTCTCCGATCACACCGGCGACTACGGCGCCGGGACCTACCTGCGCAACCCGCCGGGGTTCCGGCATGCGCCGCATAGCGAGGACGGCTGCCTGCTGCTGGTCAAGCTCCACCAGTTCCAGCCCGACGACACCACGCACCTCGCCATCCAGACGGATCGCGCCGCTTGGCAGGACGCAGCCCCCGGCGCGCGCTACCTGCCACTGCATGGCTTTCGCGAGGAACAGGTGGTGCTGGTGGCGCTCGCCGCCGGTGCGCCCGGCATCGAGCATGCGCATCCAGGCGGCGAGGAGATCTACGTGCTGTCCGGCGCCATCCGCGACGCGGACGGCAGCTACCCGGCCGGCACCTGGCTCAGACGCCCGCGCGGCAGCCGGCATGCCCCCGAGGCTAGCGAGGACGCGGTGCTGTGGGTGAAGTCCGGGCATCTCCCCGCCTGAGACCCGTCACGACGGCATCGGCGCGCGCGGCGTCGCGTGCTATACATGGCGCCCCGCCCGCGCTGGCATCGTCTGGAGAACATGCATGAGCCTTCGTCCCGCCCTGCGCCTCGCCGCCGCCTTCATCGGCGCGCTCGTCACGCTGCCCGCATGCGCGGCGTGGACGCTCGATCCCGCGCGCTCGGAACTCTCCTTCGTCACCGTCAAGGCCGGCGACATCGCCGAGGTGCATCGCTTCGGCACGCTCGAAGGCGGCGTGTCCGACGGCGGCGAGGCCGTGGTCCGCATCGCGCTGGTCAGCGTCGATACCCACATCCCGGTGCGCGACGAGCGCATGCGCGCGATGCTGTTCGAGACCGAACGTTTTCCGACCGCGACCTTGACCGCCAAGCTGCCCGCCAATGCGCTCGACCTGCCCGCCGGCGCGAGCGTCGATCTGCCGCTCGAAGGCAAGCTCGATCTCCACGGCGCGAGCCAGCCGCTCAAGTTCACGGTCACCGCGATGCGCTTGAGCGACGGACGCGTGGTGGTGGCGAGCCGCCAGCCACTGATCGTGACGGCCGATCAGTTCGCGCTGACCGCCGGCGTGGAGAAACTGCGCGAAGTCGCCAAGCTACCCGCCATCAGCAAGGCCGTGCCGGTCAGCTTCGTGCTCGAGTTCGTCACCGCGAAATAGCCAGCGAGGCTCTGTGCATGGACGCGACACGCATCCCGGTGCTGGTCGGCATCGGCACCGCCACCCAGCGCGAGGAAGACTGGCGCCGCGCACGCGAGCCGCTGGACCTGATGCTGGACGCGGTGCGCGCGGCCGCCGTCGACAGCGGCGCCCCGACGCTGCTCGCCGAGGTCGACTATCTCGCCGTGCCCCATGGGCGCTGGCGCTACCGCAACCCGGGTGGGGCGCTCGCGCGCGAGATCGGCGCCATGCATGCGCAGAGCGTGTTCGCCAGCGTCGGCGTGCTGCAGCAGAGTCTCATCGGCGAGGCCTGCGCGCGCATCGCGGCGGGCGAGGCGCGCGCGACCCTGGTGGTGGGCGGCGACTGCGGCTACCGCCTGCTGCGCGCGAGCATCGCAGGCGACGAAGTGCGGGATCGCCAGCAGGACGATCTGCCCGACGTACACCTCGCGCCGAAGGACGCACTGTTCCACCCCGTGGAGCAGGCCCTTGGCCTGACCATGCCCATCGGGCTCTACGCGATCATCGAAAGCGCCTGGCGCCAGCGTCACGGCTGGTCGGTGGACGAGCATCGCGCGCGGCTCGGCGCGCTGTACGCGCGCTTCAGCGACATCGCCGCCGACAATCCGCACGCCTGGCATCGCGAGCGACGCGCGGCGGCGGACATCATCACGCCCGGCGCGCGCAATCCCATGCAGGCCTTTCCCTATACCCGCGCGCTCTGCTCGACCTTCAACATCGACCAGGCCGGCCCGCTCCTGTTCTGTTCGGCGGCACGCGCCGATGAACTGGGCATCGCCCACGAGCGGCGCGTGTATCCGCTGGCGAGCACCGAATCCAATCACCAGGTGCCGGTGTCGGCGCGCGCCGATCTGACCGCCTGTCCGGGCGCGCGCCTCGCCGGCCAGCGCGCGCTGCAGGTCGCCGGGCTCACCAGCGACGATCTGGACCTGGTCGAGCTGTACAGCTGCTTTCCAGCGGCGGTCGAGATCTATGCCGCCGAACTCGGCATCGACCTCGCGCGCGACGTGACCTTGACGGGCGGCATGTCGTTCGCCGGCGGCCCGTGGAACAACTACGTGCTGCAGGCCACCTGCCGCGCGGCCCAGTTGCTGCGTGCCGGGCGCGGCCGCCATGCGCTGATCTCGAGCGTGTCCGGCATGCTGACCAAGCAGGGCTTCGGGCTGTTCGGCGCGTCCGCGCCGGCCACGCCGTTCGAGTGGCGGGACGTGAGCGCCGACACTGCCCGCGCTCAAGGGACGGTCGACGTGCTGGCGAGCCACACGGGACGCGGGCGCCTGGCGGGCTACACGACCCTGCATCGTCGCGACCAGCCACCGGGGCTGCTCGCCCTGGTGGATACCGCGGACGGGCGACGGGCGCTGATCAAC
>JAIEQK010000100.1 GCA_019747795.1 Gammaproteobacteria bacterium
CGACGGCGCCCGCGCAGCCGCCTGCCGCGACGCCGTGACGGTGGCGTGCGCATGCCCTGTCGCAGTTGCCGCTCAGGAAAATATCCCTATAATTGCCGTGAACCTTCCACTGCCCGGTGGCTGTGAGCGCATCGGGTGGGGACAACAATTCGAGCTTGTCGTGGAGTGAGATTTCACGAACGAGCCGGCGCGAAGGCACTTGCGCGCCATACATGAACGATTGCATGTCGCCATGCGCGAAGCCTCGACCGGGTGGGTGAGATGCCGGTCCCGAGCGCCGCGTGTGAGCAGAGGGGTGGACCAGCATTGGGCGAGTACCGCCATTCGTGCCCGACTTCAGGCCTCGTTCCGCAGGCCGACGCCTCCCCGATTTCCACGCCCTGCCATTCGGCGGCGTATTCCCGCACTGCACAGTCTTTCAATACTCTGTTTCGGCTCATCGATCTCGGGCCTTCTCGGAGTTCCAACAACAAGAGGTCGATCACGTGATACTCAACAAGAAAGTGTGTAAGGAGGAGGTCATGAGGACATCATCGTTCAAGCGATGGCTCATAGCGGCAGCCTCTCTGGTGGCGTTTGCCGGCACCGCTCAGGTGCAGGCCAACGAGGGACTCGAGAAGCTGATGAAGGATCCGAACTACTGGGTCACGCCCAGTGGCGATTACTGGAACTGGCGCTATTCGAAGTTGGATCAGATCAACAACACGAATGCGCAGAAGCTGCAGGCGGCCTGGACGTTCTCCACCGGTGTCCTGCGTGGCCACGAGGGTGGTCCGCTGGTGCTGCCGGCATCCGCCACCGGCCTGAAGGGTGACACTCTGTTCATCCATGCGGCCTTCCCCAACAACGTGTTCGCCATCGACCTCGATACCCTCGAGGTGCTGTGGGAATACGTGCCGGTACAGGACTATGACCAGACGGTCCCGGTCATGTGCTGCGACACGGTCAACCGTGGTCTCGCCTTCGGTGACGGCAAGATCATCCTGCAGCAGGCGGACACCACGCTGGTCGCGCTGAACGCGAAGACCGGTGAGAAGGTGTGGTCGGTCAAGAATGGCGATCCCAAGCTTGGCCAGACCAACACCAACGCGCCGCACGTCATGAAGGACAAGGTCATTACCGGTATGTCGGGCGCCGAGTTCGGCGTGCGCTGCTGGATCAATGCCTACAACCTGAAGGACGGCAAGCGCGCGTGGCGTGCCTACAGCATGGGCCCGGACGCGGACATGCTGGTCGACCCCGACAAGACCACCTCGCTCGGCCAGCCCATCGGCAAGGACTCCTCGCTGAAGACCTGGAAGGGTGACCAGTGGAAGATCGGCGGCGGTTCCGTGTGGGGCTGGTGGCCCTACGACAAGGAGCGCAACGCGCTCTACTACGGCACCGGCAACCCCTCGACCTGGAACCCGGTCGTTCGCCCTGGCGACAACAAGTGGTCCATGTCCATCTGGTCGCGTGACGTCGACACCGGTATGGCCCACTGGGTCTACCAGATGACGCCGCACGACGAGTGGGACTACGACGGCATCAATGAAATGATCCTGGCCGACATGAAGGTCAAGGGTCAGGACACCAAGGCCCTCGTCCACTTCGACCGCAATGGCTTCGGCTACACTCTCGATCGCACCAACGGCGCCCTGCTGGTCGCCGAGAAGTACGACCCGGCAGTGAACTGGGCCACCCACGTCGACATGAAGACCGGTCGTCCGCAGGTGGTGCCGAAGTACAGCACCCACCACAATGGCGAAGACGTCAACTCGACCAACATCTGCCCGGCCGCGCTCGGTTCCAAGGACCAGCAGCCGGCGGCTTACAGCCCGAAGACTGGCCTGTTCTACGTGCCGACGAACCACGTCTGCATGAACTACGAGCCCGTGTCCGGCGGCGAGTACGTCGCGGGTCAGCCCTACGTGAACGCCGTACTGTCGATGTTCCCGGCGGGCCGCGTGTCGCCCGGTGCCGAGTTCGGCAACAACGCCGACAACAACAACCTCGGCAACTTCATTGCCTGGGATGCGGACAAGGGCAAGATCGTGTGGTCGATCCCGGAGCGCTTCTCGGTGTGGTCGGGTGCCCTGGCAACCGCGGGTGACGTCGTGTTCTACGGCACGCTCGAGGGTTACCTGAAGGCCATCGACTCCAAGACGGGCAAGCTGCTTTGGAAGTTCAAGACGCCGTCCGGCATCATCGGCAACGTCAACACCTGGGGTCACGGCGGCAAGCAGTATGTCGGCGTGCTGTCCGGTGTCGGCGGCTGGGCCGGTATCGGCATGGCGGCGGGCCTGATCAACGCGACCGACGGCCTTGGCGCCGTGGGCGCGTACAAGGGCCTGAGCAGCTACACCCGCCTCGGCGGCGTGCTGAGCGTGTTCAGCCTGCCCTGATGGGCCTGGAGCTTGCCCGGCGTGAGCCGGGCAAGCTCTCTGCTTTCATTGACCCGGCGCGGCAACGCGCCGGGTTTTTCATTTATGGAACCGCTTCGCTTCTGAGCCCTCGAAGCTTCGAGCCTGGCGCTTGATCCGGCACCGCATGATGCGCGGCGCGCGCGGTGATAATCGCCCACAGGGCGCGAGCTGTCGGTTCCGTGTTCCGGGGGCCTCTGGTATAAAGAGCCGCCTTCGGGTTCAGCGGTAATTCAAGCATCCGCGCCTACTTTCATAGCCGCCGTGGCAAGGGGCCACGGTCACAGCCACTCACGGGGAGTCTGTCTCACATGATGAAGAACACGGTCGTTTTTGGCGCGTCTGCCCTGCTGCTTGCCTTCGGCTCGCTGGCCTGCGCCGATGAACACGTCGTGCAAGCCGTGGTCACCCAATGGAAACCGATGGTGACCTTTGCCAAGCCGGGGGATACCCTGCGTTTCACCCAGATGGCCGGCCATGACACGGAGACCATCGAGGGCATGATTCCCGAGGGCGCCAAGCCCTGGAAGGCCAAGCTCGGCGAGGAGGGCTTCACGGCCACCGTCGACAAGGAAGGCATGTACATCTACAAGTGCAACCCGCACATGACCACCGGCATGGTCGGCGTGGTGATCGTGGGTGACGCGCGTCCGCCGGCCAACGAGGCGGCGCTCGAGGCGGCCCTGCCGAACGTCAAGGTCGGCAAGAACATGGTCCAGCGCGCGATCAAGAAAGCCAAGGAGGCGATGGCCTCCGGCCAGAGCCAGTAAGCGACGTGGTGAGCGCGAACCGCGCGCGACGCGTGCCGGCGCCGACCGTGGGTCGGCGCCGCATGCGGCAGCTGTCGCTGCTGGCCGCGCTCTGCGTGGTCGGCGCGGCGCATGCGGAGCCTCCGCCCGCGCCGCGGACCGCGCTCAAGGTCTGCGCTGATCCGCACAGCCTGCCGTCCTCGAACCGCGAACAGCAGGGCTACGAGAACAAGATTGCCGAACTGTTCGGTCGCAAGCTCGGGCTGCCGGTGACCTACGAGTGGTTTCCGCAGCGCCTGGGCTTCATTCGCAACACGCTCACCAACAACGACACCGAGGATGGCAGCTATCGCTGCGATCTCGTGATGAGCGTGACCGAGCAGTTCGACATGGCGGCGCCCACCCGACCCTACATGCGCTCCGCCTGGGCCATGGTCTATGTGAAGGGCAGGGGACTCGACTTCATCCAGTCGCAGGACGACCTGGTGAATCTCACGCCCGCGCAGCGCGAGAGCCTGCGCATCGGCATCTTCGACAAGGGGCCGGCGACCGACTGGGTCGCGCAGAACGACCTGATGGATCGCGCGACGCCGTTCCAGAGCATGACCGGCGACACGCAGGAGAGCCCCGGCAAGGTCATCGAGCGCGATCTCATCGAGGATCGCGTCAACCTGACTTTCGTGTGGGGGCCGATAGCGGGCTACTACGCGCAGCAGGCCAAGGCGCGTGGCGTCGAGGTGGCGGTCATTCCACTGCGCAACGAACCAGGCATGCGCTTCGATTTCCAGATCGCGATGGCGGTTCGACATCCCGACAAGGCCTGGAAGGCCGAGGTCAATCGGCTCATCGCCGACAACCAGGCCGAGATTGACACGATCCTGCGCAGCTTCGGCGTGCCCCTGCTGCCGCTCATGGTGAGGGAGGACAGCGGTGACGACGATGACGACTAAGGCGCTCGCCGC
>JAIEQK010000110.1 GCA_019747795.1 Gammaproteobacteria bacterium
CGCCAGAGGTTTCCGGCCCCAGCCACGAAACGGGCCGGGTGCGATTGCTGACGCAGCGAACGGCTTTGACGACGGCCTGCGCTGACGCAGCCCACAGGTGGTTTTCCTTTCTCTTCAGCCGAAGGCCCGTGTGGCCTTCGGCGCCCTGGTCTTTGCCTTGTCCCGTGACGCGGGCCATTGCCCTAAAGCGGGCCGTCCGCGATTCGGTTTTCCCTGCGACGGCAGCCATGCTTCGCGCCCATCCTCACGCCATGCGTTGCTGACAGTCGTCAGCGGCATGCCCTGGCAGTCTCGGTCTTCAAGACTGCAACGCGGTTCGCCGCGTCGACCGATCCAGTCCGCTTCGCATCGCCCACCGCGGACGCTCGCCGGCCTGGCGACGATGCACTTTTCTCAACCACCCGAGGGGAACCCCATCCCCTGCGGGATGCGTGCTCCCCGACCCACCAAGGAGCACGGCATGTCTGAACCTTCCGCATCTTCCTCTGCAACCGCAGTGCGCAGTGGTGCGCTGGCGCTGACCTGGACCGGCAAGCGTTTGCCGCTACAGGTGCTGCGCAGCGCGGCCGGCCACTACATCGGCACACAAGACGACGAAGGACCGGTATCGCGGGAGTCCGTCGAGTATTTCCCGACCCACCTCGCAGCACAGCGCGCCCTGGATACCCATGCCTGGACACAGCGCGCTCACCCCTGATTCCCACCCTTCAAGGAGTTCTCTCATGAATCTGTCTTTACCCGAAGACGTGCTCGATCAGATGGCGCTGGAACAGGCGCACTTCGACGCTGCACCGCAGGCCTTCTTCGAGGCCTGGAAGCGCGGCGCGCAGATCGCCGGCCACGAGTGGTTCGGCGACGGCACACGCGAAGGTCTGCAGCGTGCCACCACCAAGTGGGACCTGCGGCCCAACATGCTGATGCTCAACGACGCCCTGGGCGTGCTGAGCAGCGGTCAACGCATGTTCCTGTCCGCGATGGTGAGCTTCTACAACTCCCGCGAGGGCGGCGCGATGCTCAAGCGTTGCGGCTTCGAGGGGCTGTCCGACTTCGGCGGCCTCGATCTGGAACGGCGCCAGGTCATCGCTGACCTCACGCTGCACTACAACGGCTGGTGAGCCGCGCCTGGCAACCCACCGTCTTTTCATCCCACCCCACGAGGGACATGCGTCCCCGTTCGGGGCCATGTCCCTCCTTCTTTTCGCAGGAGCGGCCATGTCCCGAATCAGCATCTTCCACTGACCTGCACCGCCCGCCACCAGGGCGGCCCGACGCCGCGGCCGGCTGACCGGCTGCCACTTCATCCACTCGCTGGGGTTCAATCCCCGGCAGGGGATTGCCTCGGCCATCCTCTGCTGGAGGAATCCCATGTCCCATTCCAACAATCCCTTCGCCCGCGGCTACGATGGCCTGTCCGTGCAGCGGCTGCTGGCGATTTCCTACGACGACGACTGCCCGCTGAGCTACCTGCCGCTGCACGTCTCGCAGTCGCACCTGCCGGACAGCCAGGTCGAGCGCCATGCCTGCGTCTTCTGCGACGACTTCGCGCTGATCACCGAGGGCCAGAACGTGCCGCCCGAGCTGGACGCGCAGTGCCCCAGCCACGGTATCGCCCGAAACCTCGTCTACGCCGTCATGGCCGAAGAAGCCGGCCAGCCGCTGCACGTCGGCGATACCTACTCCGAGGAAGCCGCGCGCGAGGTGGTGCGGCGCCTGCGCTTCGAGACCGGCTTCTACAGCCGTGCCTGGGAAATCAGTTCGGCGCACATCACCGAGGAGGCCGGCCGCTTCCTCGCCGAACTGGCGGACGTCGCCACGCCGAGCGGCTTTCTGTTCGTCGCCTTCCGCATTCCCTACAGCCCGGCGGTCGGCGTGAAGCTGATCGCCACCCCCTGGACGGATGCGAACCTGCAGCATGTCGAGGGCATCACCGCCGAAGAGCTGCGGCAGGAGCACCGGGCCAAGGGCGTGCCGGAATCCTTCGTGGAAGTGTTGCACCTGGCTGCGCTCGCTGACGTTCGCATGTTGGTGTTCGATGCCGACGCGCCCGTGCTGGACGGGCTGACGCTCTACGACGACGAGTAACCCGCAACCCATTCGAGCCCCCACGTCGGGGCTCTTCTTTTTCGCGGAACGCGGTGCCGGCGCATTGCCGATTCCCGGCGGACGGCCGCCGCCATGTGCCGCACGCTGGCCGCATGTTCGCTGGCGTTGCCGGCAGCATGCCCAGGCAGTCGAGACCTTCGAGACTGCGGTGCGGTCCGCCGCGCTGGTCGTTTCTTTCGCCGGACGCATGCCGCGTCCATCCACCTCACCCTCAAGGGATCGACCTCCCTTGCGGGCGGGAGTCCCTTGGTTGCCACAAGGAGTCTCCCCATGGATACCCAAGCCATCCGCGCACAGATGCCGACGCTCGTCGTCGGTCATGTGCCTTCCAACGTCCGTTCGTTCAAGTTCAACATCTTCGACGGCCAGCCCAAGGTTTCGACGCTGGGCTTTCACATCGACCCGAAGCCTTTCGAGGGCAAGGTCATCGCCACCACCGACGAGGCCATCATAGTCAAGACGGGACGGGCCGAGTTCGCGGTGCTTGATCGCACGCTCGTGACCGAAGTGCCCGACGAGGGCGCCAAGGTGCAGGTCGAACCCTATGTCAGACGCCGCTTCGACGGTCAGCGGGCGGACACGCCCGAGGAGCAGACCGAGTTCACCGCCGACGGCCAGCCCTACACGGTGAAGCGGTTCGTGCTCGGTTCCGCACCGGCGAAGCTGCCGATCCCCGAGCCGCGCTGCCCCGAGCTGCAGGAACTGATCGTCCAACTGGAGCAGTTGCCCGCTCCCGATGGTTTCCGGCGCATCACCCACCTGTTGGTGGATGCCGGTGCGCGGGACATCACCTGGGTCGATCCGCTGCCTGCCGACATCATCCGCACGCCACCGGCCATCGGCTTCACCGTCGACACGATGAAGTTCCAGGGTCGCGTCACCGTGCTGTATGAGCGTGGCCTCGACCTCTACGCGGTGGAGCTGCGCCGCGACGGCGAGCTGGTCGAACGGGTCGATGAGGTGTTCTTCGACACCCTCGGCGAGACGCTGGAACGGCTGATTGACGACGGGAGCTGGAGGCGCATCCGCGTGCAGTGCCTGTCGAGTCGCAAGGCTGTCCGGCACTGACCTCTCAGCAGCTTCCCGCCCTCGCGGCGGGAAGCTTCTTTTCCTGCCCCCTGGAGATCACACCCATGACTGTTCGATTCAAAGGCACGGAGCTGCGGCCCGTGCTCGCCGAAGCGGTGGCGAATCAGTGCCGCGTCATCCTGGTCAAGGATCACGGCGTGTACTTCCTGGCCGAGCGCGGCGAGCGCCGACCCGATGGTCGCCAGAAGACCATCGCCTATGCCGCCGGCTGCAACCCGGATGTCGATGCGTTCGATGACTGGTGGGAGCTGGCGCGCGCCGAGTTCGGTGGCGACGACTTCGGCGAGTTCTTCGATCCGCAGGAGGGCGTGTTTGCGCGCATCCTGCACAGCGAGGACGACCTCGACGTGTCCGCCACCGCGACACACCTGTCGCTGCAGGCGGTTCCTTCCACGCCCAGCGGCAACTGACCGCCCATCCCTGGCCCCCGCTCCGGGGGCCTCATTCTTCCCGGCAATGCGGACAGCCGCGAGTGCCGATTGCCGCTCGCCTGCGCGCCATCCTGGCGCCACGCTTCCGGCCATGTTCCGCTGACGTCCGTCAGCGACATGCCCAGGCAGCCACGATCTTCAAGGCTGCGACGCGGTTCCGACCGCGTTGATCACCCCAGTTCGCACCGGCATCCATGCGCGAACGGCCATCGGTTCTCGATGGCGATGCCACCAAGCTGTTCCATCAACCCACGCGGGGGTTCCACACCTTCCCCGCCTTGGGTCGGGTGTGTCTCCGCCTCATTGTTCCCAGGAGATTCACCATGACCACTTCCAACGAAAAATCCTACTTCGATCTGCACATCACCGGCCTCGGGTATCTCAATCGCATCCGCGAAGTGAAGCCCAAGAAGGGCGATGCGTTCCTGGCCTGCGACATCGCGGCTCTGAACGGTCCCAGCGACGACGTCTCGTATGTGCGTTTCGACACGCGCGTATCGGGTTCGGAAGCGCAGCACCTGGTGCGCCGCTGCATTCAGGC
>JAIEQK010000211.1 GCA_019747795.1 Gammaproteobacteria bacterium
CGACGCCTTGGCGAACGCCGTCGCCTGGGCCTAGAATCTCAGGCGACGCCAGGACGGCGTCTGACTCAAACCACAGGAGTTCTGGATATGGATATCCGCGTTTCCGGGCGCGTGCGCGCCCTTGCCCTCACCACCTGCCTTGCCCTGCAGACCGCGCTGCCCGCGTCGGCCGCGACGCTCGTCAGTTTCGCGTTCGAGGACGCCGGCGGCAGCTTCACCACCGCGCCCACCACGCTCGCGCCCGGCCTCACGTCGGCGACGCTCGGCGACGATGCCGGACGCATCGGTGACCTGGCCGGCAATCCCGGACGGGCCTTGTCCTTGAGCGGCTTCACCAGCGGCAACCAGCTGCACCTGACGCTCGCGATCGCCGACGGACTGCGCCTCTCGCTGGACAGCCTCGCGTTCGACGTGCGCGCCTCGGCGAGCGGTCCCAATGCCTGGGAACTGCGCCACGCGGGCGCCACGCTGGCGAGCGGCAATGTCACGACCAGCTTTCGCGCCGTCGACCTGCCATTGGCCCTGGCCGGCGGCGTCGGACCGCTGGTGCTGGACTTCATCGGCCTCGGCGCCAGCGCCGCCACCGGCACGCTGCGCATCGACAACCTGCGGCTCGGTGGGAACCTGAGTCCGGCGCCGGTGCCGCTGCCGGGTTCGATGTTCCTGTTCGTCACGCCGCTGCTCGGGCTCACGCTGCGCGAACTGCGCGTGCGTTACGCCACCGGCGGCCAGGACCACTCGCGCCAGCCGTCGACCAGCGGGAAATACAGGCCGAGCATGATGGGCCGCGGGTCGAGCGCGGCCATGATGCGCGCGTAGCGCTCGAGCTGGGGGCGGTAGCGCGTGAGCTCGGAGTCGAGCCAGGCCTCGCGTGCGCCGCCGCGGTGGCTGCCGGTCTTGAAGTCGACGATCCAGCGCCGGCCCTCGGGGTCGACGAAGGTCCGATCGATGATCACTCGGACCGGCCGCCCCGCCTCGACCGCCGCCAGGCAGAGCTCGGTTTCCACCTCGCGCTGCGTGCTCGAGAACAGCCAGCGGCCGCGGTCGCTGGCGCGGGTCGCTGCGACGGCGCGTGCGAGTTCCTCGATAGCATCGTCCAGCACATCCTGCGGCACGCCGAGCGCGCGCAGGCTGCCGCGCGCGTAGCCGGCGATCGACGCGTTCCAGGCGCCGAGACCGGCGCCGTCCGCCAGCGCCTGCAGCAGGCGGTGGGCCACGGTGCCGAGGTGCTTGGCGGTGGTGCCCGCCCAGTCGAATTCGAGCGGCGGATCGCTGCCCGTTGGAGGCAGGGTGAAGTGCGGCGCGGGCAAGTCTTGCAGACGCGCGCGGCTGCGCGACGGAGCGGCGCCACCCACCGCGGGCGCGACGACCGCGGCCTCGGGGGGCAGGCCGGCCAGCACCTCCGCCTCCACCGCTGGCCACAGCATGGCGAGGAAGGATCCCTTGGACGGCCGCGCCGGCTGGCCCGGCTTCGGCTCGGGCACGTGACCGAACAGGTGCACCGCGTGTTTCGCGCGGGTCAGCGCCACGTACAGCACGCGCACCGCCTCGGCTTCGCCCGCTTCGCGATCCCGCGCGCAGAGATAGTCGTAGAGCGCGCTCTCGCCCTTGGCGGGCGACGGCGCGAGCAAGAGTTCCAGTTCGTCGTCCACGCGTCGCTCGCGCCAGGCGAGCAGTGGGCGGTCGTCCGCGCGCGGCTTGGCGCCGCAGCCGGGCACGATGACGTGGTCGAACTCGAGTCCCTTGGCGCGATGCACGGTCATGATCTGTATCGGCGCGACGCCGGCCGCCGGTGGCGGCGTGGAATAGCGCGCCGCGACCGCTTCGCCGAGCGCCTCCAGGGTGAGCGGACTGACACGCGCCTCGAGGTCGGCGAGCAGCGCGAAGAAACCGCGCACGTCATCGATGCGGGCGTCGTCCTCGAGCACGGCCGGACCGCCGAGCGCAACCCAGCAGCGCTCGACCAGCGGCGCGAAGGCCTCGCGCCCGACCTGGTCGTGGGCCGCGGCCAGCAGCGGCGCGATGCGTGCGAGGCGCGCGGTCTCTTCTTCCGACAGTCCCGCCCACACCCGCGGCTCGGCCAGCGCTTCACGCAGCGTGCCGGGATGCTGCGCGAGCGCGTGCAGGGTAGCCAGGGTCACGCCACACCACGGCGCGCGCAGCACGGCGTGCCAGGCGACGGTATCGCCCTCGTGCAGCAGCGCGCGGCACAGCGCGAGCAGATCGCCGATGCAGGGCAGGCTCGCCAGCGGTTCGATCTCACGCGCGGCGAGCGCATGGCCGTGGGCCATGAGTTCCGCCGGAATTTCGCCGAGGGCGGCGCGGCTGCGTACCAGGAGCGCGATGCTGGCACCGGGCTCGCGCGCACGGATGGCGTCGATACAGGCGCGCACTTCGCGCGCTTCGCGCGCCACGTCGCGCCCCAGGCTCACGCTGAGCGTGCGCACCACGGGCTCCCCCGCGCGCATCGCGCGCTGCGCGACGCAGGGCAAATCGAATTCCGCGACCGTCGCGCAGGCGCGCGGCATGACATCGTTGATCCACTCGACCAGGTGGGCCTGGGCGCGGAAGTTGGCGGTCAGCGCCAGGCGCTCGAGCCTGAGTTCGCCCAGCACGCCGCGCGCGAGGACGCGTGTGAAGAGTTGGACCTCGGCCTGGCGAAAGCGGTAGATCGACTGCATCGGATCGCCGACCAGGAAGAGCGTGCGCCCGTCGTCGCCGGTCCAGCCGGCGGTCAGCGCCTCGATCAGCGCGTACTGCGACGCGGAGGTGTCCTGCACCTCGTCGATCAGAAGATGCTGCAGCCGGTAGTCGAGCGCGAGCGCGAGTTCGCTCGGCGCCTCCGGCGCGCCGAGCGCGGCGCGGGCCGCCAGCGCGAAGCCGGTGAAGTCCACCCGCCCGCGCGCGACCGCGGTATCGAACATCGCGGTCGCGAGCCTCAACACCGCGAGCAGCGCGGCCACCAGTTCGCGCTCGGCGTCACCGAACGGTGAGCGTGGCAGCTCGAGCACGCGCGCCAGCGCACGCGCGAGTCCATCGCACTCGCCGAGCGCCGCGAGCAGCGCCGTCATCTCGTCCTTGTCGGCTTTACCGGCGTTGCCGCCGGGAAAGCCCTCCTTGACGGTGAGCCTCTTGCGCCATTCGCCCTTACCGGTCAGGCACAGCCGCGCGAGGCCGTGCCAATGGGCAAGCGCGTCGAGCGTGGTCCCCGGCAGCGCGCGCAATGTCGCCAGTTGGATGAGGCTCGCGTCGTCCCCGCCGAGCGCAGCAAGGCGCTCACCGGCCCCGGCCGCGATCGTCACCAGCCGGCGGTGCAGCGCGGTCGGCAGACGCGCCAGCACGCGCTCGATGTCTTCGGCCACCAGGCGCCGGTAGCAGGCCTCCAGCGCCGCGACATCGTCGCCGTGGCGCAGCACCGGCAGCCATTGGTCGCGCCGCGCGAGCATCGCGGCCAGCAGGCTCTCCAGCCGCGGCCAGTCGTTGTCGAAATGCGCGAGCAGGCGCGCGACCGGCGCGCGCCATTCACTCTGCGTGGCGATCATGGCGATCGCCTCGCGTGCCGCTTCGGCGTAGAGACGCGTGGCGTCCTCCTCGACGCCCTGCGCGCTCGGCAAGCCGGCGCTGATCGGCGCCTGGCGCACGATGCTCTGGCAGAGCGCGTCGATGGTCATGATGCGCAGGCGCGAGGGGTGGGCGCGGAGCTCCCAGCCCTGGGCCGCGTCGTGATCGAGCACCGCGCGGCCGAGCGCGTAGGCGGTCTGACGGAAGTCTTCGTCCGGCGGCGGCCCGGCGGCGAGCTCGAGCGCATCGATGATGCGCGCGCGCATCTCCTCCGCGGCCTTGCGCGTGAAGGTGATGGCGAGCACCTGCTCGGGCTGGCGCACGCAGGTCAGGAGCTTGAGCAGGCGCTGGGTGAGCAACGAGGTCTTGCCCGAACCCGCGGGCGCCTGCACCACGAAGCTCGTGGTGACGTCGAGCGCGCGCGCGCGCTCGGCTGCGTCAGGGACCGTCGTCATCGGCCCCGTCCTCGTCCGCCTCGGCGGCGAGCACCACTTCGTTTACGCGACACAAGAGCGGGTAGTCGCAGTGACGGCAGGTCGCGGCGCCGCGTTTCGGCGCGACCACGGCGAGCCCCGCGGCGAGTTCCTCGGCCAGGCGCTCGAGATC
>JAIEQK010000017.1 GCA_019747795.1 Gammaproteobacteria bacterium
GCTGCGCCAGCCCGGCTCGCGCGCGGCGCGCGGCGGGTCGTGGTCGACGTGCGCGACGCCGAGCGCGTCGAGCAACGCGGCCAGGCGACCGCCGACATGCCCGCAGCCGATGATGCCGACCTTGAGGGCACACGGCGCGCAGCCGAGGCGCGCGGCGTGCAGGTAGAGCAGGGTCACGACGTGCTCGGCGACCGGCCGCGCGTTGCAGCCCGCGGCGTCACTGAAGTGGATGCCGGCCGCGGCCAGCACCGCGGTGTCGATGTGATCGACGCCGGCCGTCGCGGTACCGACGAAGCGCAGCCGGCTACCGGCGACGAGCTCGGCGTCGACCCGCGCGACCGAGCGCACCAGCAGCACTTCAGCGTCGCCGAGCGTCGCGCGGTCGAGCGCGCGGCCCTCGAAGCGCCGCAGTGCACCCAGCTCGCCGAAGTGTTCGGCGAGCGCGGGGATCTGGCTGTCGGCGAGGATCTGCACGCTGGAAAAGCGGGTCGGCCTGTAGGTCGGACTGTAGGTCGGACTTCAGTCCGACATTCTCATCCAACCCGCAGAGATCGCCCCTTCACGGCCGATCGTCGACCGCCGCGCCTTCCTTCTGCACCGGCAGCATGTCCTGGCGGCTGATGCCGAGCGCCACCACCGTCGCGGTTGCGACGTAGATCGAGGAGTAGGTGCCAATCACGATGCCGATGACGAGTGCGATGGAGAAGCCGTGCAGGAGTTCGCCGCCGAAGAACAGCAGGGCGAGCACCGCGAGCATCGTCTCACCCGAGGTCATGAGGGTGCGCGACAGGGTCTGGTTGAGCGCGAGGTTCACCACTTCCTTGACCTCGCCCTTGCGCATCTTGCGCAGGTTCTCGCGCACCCGGTCGAACACCACCACCGTATCGTTCAGCGAGTAACCGAGCACCGCGAGGACCGCCGCCAGCACGGTCAGGTCGAACTCGCGGCCGGTGACCGCGAAGTAGCCGATGGTGATCACCACGTCGTGCATGGTCGCGACGATGGCGCCGACCGAGAACTTCCAGGTGAAGCGCAGCGCGACATACAGGAAGATGCCGCCAAGCGCGAACAAGAGCGCCATCACGCCCGATTCCGCCAGTTCGTCGCCGACCTGCGGGCCGACGAACTCGATGCGGCGCAGGGCCGCGCCGGGCAAGAGTTCCACCACGCGCTGACTGACGGCCGAGGCCTTCTGATCGCCGGTCGGCGGCAGGCGTACCAGCACGTCGGTCGGCGTGCCGAAGCGCTGCACCGTGGCGTTCTTGAATTCCGACGCGGCGAGGGTCTCGCGGATCTGGTTCAGATCCGGCTCGCTCTGGTAGCCGAGTTCGACCAGCGTGCCGCCGGTGAAGTCGACGCCGAAGTTGAAGCCTTTGAAGATGCTCGCGCCGACGGAGATGATCACCAGCAGCGTGGTCAGCGCCACCGCCGGCTTCACCTTGCCCATGAAGTCGAAGTCGAAGGGCTTGTGTTCCTTGTTCGCCATGGCGAAGTCCTCCTCAGACCGAGACGGCCTTGAGCCGGCGACGGCCGTAGACCAGGTTGACGATGGCACGGGTGCCGGTGATGGCGGTGAAGGCCGAGGTCAGGATGCCGAGGGTCAAGGTCACGGCGAAGCCCTTCACCGGGCCGGTGCCGAACAGGAACAGCACGAGCGCGGCGATCATGTGCGTGACATTGGCGTCGAGAATGGTGGCGAAAGCCTTGTCGTAACCGGCGTGGATACTCGCCTGCGGCGTGTTGCCGCTGCGCAGTTCTTCGCGGATGCGCTCGTTGATCAGCACGTTGGCATCGATGGCCATGCCGACCGTGAGCACGATGCCGGCGATGCCCGGCAGGGTGAGCGTGGCCTGCAGCATGGACAGCAGGGCCACCAGCAGCACCACGTTCATCGACAGCGCGATGCTGGCGATGATGCCGAAGGCCTTGTAGTACAGCACGGTGAAGACCACCACCGCGGCGAGACCGATGACCGCCGACATGAAACCCTTGTCGATGTTGTCCTGGCCCAAGCTCGGGCCGACGGTGCGTTCCTCGACGATTTCGATGGGCGCGGCCAGCGCGCCGGCGCGCAGCAGCAGCGCGAGCGTGTGGGCCTCGTCGGTCGAGTCCAGCCCGCTGATCTGGAAGCGCTTCGAGAGCTCGTCACGAATGGTGGCGACGTTGATCACCTCCTCCACCGGCCGGCCCTTGCGCTGCTCGATGTAGACCACCGCCATGGGCTTGCCGATCTGCTCGCGGGTCGCGCGGCTGAACAGTCGCGAGCCCTTGCCGTCGAGGGTGATGAACACCGCCGGGCCACCGCTCGACTGCTCGATGCCCGATGAAGCATCGATGATGTACTCGCCGGTCAGCATGATCTTCTTCTCGACCAGCACCGGCCGGCCCTGCTTGTCGTAGAGCAGCTTGGAGTTGACCGGCACGCGCCCGGTCTGGGCGGCCTGCTCGGGACTGTTGGTGGTGTCGACCATGCGGAATTCGAGCGTCGCGGTCGCGCCCAGGATCTTCTTGGCCTCGGCCGTGTCCTCCACGCCGGGCAGCTGGACCACGATGCGGCCCTCGCCCTGCTGCTGGATGACCGGCTCGGCGACGCCGAACTCGTTCACCCGGTTGCGCAGCGTGGTCAGGTTCTGCTTGATGGCGGTCTTGCGCGTCTCGTTGGTCAGCTTCGGGCTGACGGTGAGCAGGACTTCGCTCGGCTCGGCCAGGTCCTGGCGCTGCAGATCGGCGAAGTCCTTGGCGAGAATGGCATCGCCCTTCTGCTTCATCTCGACGTTCTGGTACTCCACCTTCACGCCGCCGGTGGGTTCGCGCGCGATGGAGCGGTAGCGAATCTTCTCGTCGCGGAAGTGCGAGCGGAGTTCGGACACGAAGCGTTCGTCGGTCTGAGTGCGCACGGCGTCCATGTCGACCTGCATCAGGAAGTGCACGCCGCCGCGCAGATCGAGGCCCATGTACATGGGCTTGGCGCCGATCTTCTTCAGCCACTCGGGGGTGGCCGGCGCCATGTTGAGGGCGGTGATGAAGTTCTCGCCCAGGGTCTTCTCCACCACCTCGCGCGCCTTGGCGCGGGTGTCGAGGCTGTCGAAGCGCAGCAGCACGCGCTTCTGCTGGACCTCGGTGCGCCTGGAGGCGACGTTCGCCGCCTTGAGCGCGGCGTCGACCTTGTCCGCGAGCGCCTGGTCGACGGTCTCCGAACGCCGCGCGGAGATCTGCAGCGCGGGGTCATCGCCGTACAGGTTGGGCAGGGCATACAGCACGCCGATGGTGACCACGGCTAGCACCAGCAGGTAGCGCCACAACGGATATTCGTTCATCGGTCGAACTCGAGATGATGGTTGGGTGTGGCGCGGGTGCGACCCGCCAGGCGGAGCCGGCGCGGGGCCGCGCCGCCCTACATTTCCTTCAGCGTGCCCTTCGGCATCACCTGGGCGATGGCGTGTTTCTGCACCTTCACCTCGGTGTCCTTGGCGACTTCCAGCTTGACGAAGTTGTTGCCGACCTCGGTGACCCGCCCCAGCAGGCCGCCGGTGGTGACCGCCTCATCGCCCTTGGCGAGGTCCCGGACCATCTTCGCGTGCTCCTTCTGGCGCTTCATCTGCGGCCGGATGAGGAACATGTAGAAGACCAGGAACAGGATCGCGAGCGGCAGGAAACCGGCCAGGCCGCCGCCCGGGGGCGCGCCGCCTGCCGCCTGTGCCCAGGCGTTGGGGATCAGGTAGTCCATGGAAAACCTCGAAAAAATGGCCGCGCATTATGGCACAGGGGTTTGCCGGGTTGTCAGGCGGCCTCGTCCTCGGCGGTGGCCGCGGCGAACTCGCGGGCAAACTCGGCGTAGCGCCCGGCCAGCACCGCCGCCCGGGCGGCGCGCATGAGGCCCAGGTAATAGGCCAGGTTGTGCAGGGTGTTCAGGCGCGACCCGAGGATCTCGTTGCTCTTGTCCAGGTGGTGCAGGTAGGCGCGGCTGTAGTTCCGGCAGGTGTAGCAGCCGCAGGCCGGGTCCAGGGGCGCGGTGCTCGCGCGGTGCCGGGCATTGCGGATGCGCACCACCCCGCGACTGGTGAAGAGATGCCCGTTGCGGGCGTTGCGGGTCGGCATCACGCAGTCGAACATGTCGACCCCGGCGCCGACCGCCGCGACGAGATCCGCCGGCGTGCCGACGCCCATGAGATACCGCGGCCGCTCGGCCGGCAGCAGCGCCG
>JAIEQK010000224.1 GCA_019747795.1 Gammaproteobacteria bacterium
GGAAGGCGGCGGTCAGGTAGGACATGAGGAACTCGCGCGGCGACAACTCGATGTCGAGGTTCGCCCGTTCTTCGACCGTGAGTGCCGCGAGCGCCCGGTTGAGCATCGCCTCGGAGGTGGAAACCAGCTGGATGACGACGCTTTCGCCGCGTGCGAGATCGGCGCGGATCGCGGGGATGAGCGATGGGAGCTTCATCCCGATCAGAAGCTGGCAGAAGAACCGCTGCTTGGTGGATTCGAAGATCGAAAGTGCGGCTGCCTTGGCACCGCTGTTGTAGGTGTCGTTCGAGAAGCTGTCGGTAACGCGAGTCGCGTCGAGCGCGGCGCGCAGGTTCGCGTGGATGATCGCTTATCGCGAGGTCGCGGTAATGCGCAGGAACGCGGCGTAGTCACTGATTTCCCGTGATAGTAGGCGAAGTTGCTGCGCATTATATTGGTTACGAACCTCGGCGGTCCCTGGACCAGCTGAGGAGGTAAGCATGTTGAAGTTGCACGACGAGTTGATCGCTGAACTTACGAATTCGCTCACGACACAGAATTACAATCCCGTGGTCGTGGCAAACCACCGTCTCTACGCCCGCGCGTTTCTCGATTATCTGGCCGAGTGCGACATGCCGGTCGAGACTGTGACGCCGGCACAGGTCGATCAGTATTTTTGCTATGCGGTTCAGGATTTTGAGGTCCAATACGGTCGGCCTCCCAGTTCTCGCTGGCACATGTTGCCTCGCGCCGTGATCGCGAAGCTTCTTCGGTTTGCTCAAGGCAAGTGGCCCCCGGACTCTGAGGTGCTCGGTCCCGATGCCGAAGTTCGACACGAAATTTGCCGCGAATACGAGGCATGGCTGCGTGAGGAGCGCGGCTTGGCAAGCGCGTCCATCGCGGCGCTGATGTGGGAGGCGCGCAACTTCCTGCGATGGCAGTTCGACCGGGACGGTGCTGTCAGCCTCGAAATGTTGAGCATCATCGACGTCGATCTCTACATGGACATGCGCGCCCCTGGTTTGCGACGCAAATCATTGGCCGATGTTGCTGAGCGGCTCCGCTCGGTGGTGCGCTATCTACACCGGACGGGGCGCATCCCGACCGACCTCACGTCGCACATCATCGGTCCCATGCTCTATGCCTACGAAGATGTGCCATCGACTCTGGGCAGGAGCCAAATCGCCGCGGTGTTGGCCGCGACGAAGGAGGACGGATCGCCGCGGGGACTGCGCGATTATGCGATCCTTCAACTGCTTGCGACATACGGGCTGCGACAAGGCGAGATCTGCCGCCTTCGGATCGAGGACGTGAACTGGCGCGAAGAATCCCTGCGCATCCGTCACACAAAGACCAATGGATACTCCTACATGCCGCTATTGACGCCTGTTGGTGAGGCGCTGCTCGATTATCTGCGCTTTGGACGACCCAAAATCGACGGCCGCGAAATCTTCGTCCGATCCTGCGCTCCCTACATCGCGATGACGAACCTGTACGGCATGATCCGCGGGCGGTTGGCAGCCGCTGGCGTCGAGCCGCCAGGAAAGCGAGGGCCGCATGTCTTCCGCCACGCGCGGGCGGTCGAACTGCTGCGGGCGTCGGTACCGCAAAAGATTATCGGCGACGTGCTGGGGCATAGATCCACCGAATCCACCAACGCCTATCTCAAGCTGGCCACCGAAGATCTTCGAGCCGTGGCGCTCGACGTGCCCGGATCGGAGGTGCTGTCATGAGCGCCTGGTACGATCCCGATCGCACCGTGATCGACGCCTTCCTGGAAAAATCACAGTTCCGGCCGGCAAGCCGACCCACCTATCGCTGGTTCCTTCGTAGCTTCGAGAATGCAGCTCTGCGGCATCCAGTAGTTGACCGACATATGCTGGAGGACTGGCTGAAGGAAATGGATAAATGTTGGCAACTGTCGTCATTGCTGAACCAGGTCTGCATCGTCGACCGCTTCCTCGACTACCTCGTCGAAATCGGGCTGATAGCCAATAATCCTGTTGCCATGCTTCGCCGTCGGTACAACGTCAAACAGAACAAGCCGATCTGGCGGGCACTTGCTTCGTCCAATCCCGACGAGGCACTCGCCGCGTTGCAACGACCGGCACCTTACGGCAGCGTTCTGGGCAACTTCATGCGCGATCATGTCACGCTGATGCGCAGCCGGGGCTATCAGTATGAGACGCAGGCTCACTGGCTGTTGCGGTTCGATCGGTTCCTCCAGGCGAACTCGGAACTTGCCGGTGCATCGCTGGAAACAATGCTGGCGCGCTGGGAAGCGGCCAAACCAACCCGCAATCACGCGGCTGAATGCCAGAAGCTCGGGCGCCTCTTGACCAAGGCACGGTATCGCCTTGATCCCAGCATCCCGCCGAAGCGCTTCAATGCCCGACCCGAGCGGGAAGTGGCACGTGAGCATCGACGACCCCATATCTTTAGCCCGGCCGATGTCCGGCAGATGCTCGACGTTGCCCGTTCATATCCGTCACCGGATGCACCGCTGCGGCCGATGGTTCTCTACACCATGGTGGTTCTGGCCTATTGTGCCGGACTGCGCCGTGGCGAACTCGCCGGGCTCGATCTGGGCGATCTTGACCTTCAATCAGGCACGATCACGATCCGGGAAACGAAGTTCTACAAGACCAGGATATTGCCGCTGACCGAAAGCGTCGTAGCCGAGTTGCGCGCATACATCGACGCAAGGCGGCGCGCTGGCGCGCCGCAGGATCCTCAGTCAGGGTTCTTCTGGCACGAGCACTTCAACGATCGCTATACCCCGGTGTCAGTCTCAACGATGATCACCAGGGTCATGCGCCGCGCCGGGTTCAAGCTCCCAACCGGGCGGGTGGGGCCGCGTGTTCATGACCTGCGCCATTCGATGGTCGTGAACCGAATCCTCCAATGGTATCGATCCGGCGTCAATCCGCAGGACAAACTGCGCTTCCTCTCCACTTACATGGGCCACCGGGACGTCAACTCCACACTGGTCTACATCACCGTCACTCAGGACCTGCTGCAGGAAGCAAGCGAGCGGTTCCGTACCGTCGGTGCCGGATGTCTCACGGTGGAGGTGCGGCCATGACCAAGGGCAATCCGTTCCCCGCTTTGTTGCGGGCGTTCTTCCAGGAATGGTTGGCCGAGCAGCGTAGTGCTTCGGTCCATACGATCCGGTCCTATCGCGACACCTGGCGGCTGTTCCTGCGCTTCATTGCGGAGCGAAAAGGCTGCGGGGTCGCGCGGATCGCACTGGACGACGTCTCGGCCGGAGAGGTTCGCGCGTTCCTCCACCATACCGAGCATGAGCGTGGAGGCACGATCGGTACACGCAACTGCCGGCTTGCTGCGATCCGCAGCTTCTTCAGCTTTGTAGCGGACAAGAATCCCGAGTACGTTGCACAATGCGCCGAGATCCTGACAGTCCCGCTCAAGCGGGAACCGACATCAGCACCCTGCTATCTTGAGCCGGGGGAGGTTGAGGCGATCCTCGCCCAGCCAGATCGGGCGACCGTTGAGGGTATGCGCGACCATGCTTTGCTCTCGTTCCTGTACAATAGCGGCGCGCGCATCCAGGAGGCCCTCGATCTGTGTTCCAATGCGATCCGGTTCGATGCACCCCACTGCGCTCGCCTCTATGGCAAGGGGCGCAAGGAACGAATCTGTCCACTCTGGCCGGAAACGGTCACGTTGCTCATGAAGTTGCTGGAACGCCAACCGCGTGCGCCAGACGAGCGAATCTTCGTCAATCGATACGGTGAGCCGCTGGGGGCTTCGGGAGTGCGGTTCAAACTCGCCGCTTATGTTGCAGGAGCAGCCAAGGCCGTGCCGTCGCTTCGCTCCAAAAATGTGACGCCGCACAGCTTCCGGCACGCGACCGCCGTCCACCTTGTCGCGGCCGGGGTGGACATTACCGTCATCCGCAGTTGGCTGGGGCATGTGAGCCTCGATACGACCAACCACTACGCACAGGCCAATCTGGAGACCAAGCGTAAGGCGCTGGAACAGGTGGGTGCGCCAGCGGCGAGCAACGTGCCACCGTCGTGGAAACGGGATGCCAGCCTGATGGAATGGCTCGACACCCTGTGAAATAATGTGAAGGACGTGGCGAAATGCTCAGCGGTATTACGGGCGTTCGCCACGTTCCTGAGCATTACCGCGACCTCGCGATAAGGCATCATCCACCGCAACATGGAACAGGCGCTGGAGCTGACCGCCGTCGTCGAC
>JAIEQK010000281.1 GCA_019747795.1 Gammaproteobacteria bacterium
ACGCTCTCGCTGCGGCGTCGGCTGCGCTCGGCCTGAGCGCGGCACCCGCCCGCAGGCGCCGCGCGTGTACGCCCTCTCTCGCCCACGGCGACGCGCGCGACGCACGTGGGCGCTGCTCGCGCCGCTGCTCGGGCTCGCGCCCTGTGCGCCGGCCGAGGAACTTGTGTTCGAACCCGCCAGGGACGCGACCCTGCTGGAGGACAACGAGACCTACGCCAACGGTCTCGGACCATTGTTTGCCGGCACCACGGCGAATGCGCTGCGCCGCAGCGTTCTCGCGTTCGACCTGACGGCGATTCCGCCTGGGGCCAGGATCGATGCCGTGAGCCTGCGCCTGGTGGCGAACATGGTGGCGCGTGGCGCCGGCGTCGACCCGTTCTCGCTGCACCGCGCGCGCGCGGACTGGGGTGAAGGCACGAGCTTCGCCTCCGGCGGCGGCGGCGACCTCGCCACCCCGCAGGACACCACCTGGCTGGCGCGCTTCCACAACGCGCCGCCCGGCGTGCCGAGCGTCCCCTGGCTCATGCCCGGCGGTGATTTCGACTTGCAGCCCTCGGCCACGGCGATGCTCGCGGGACTCGGGCCGGCGGTATTCGTGTCGAGCGCGCGACTGGTGAGCGACGTGCAAGGCTGGGTGGACGCGCCCTCGAACAATCACGGGTGGTTTCTGCTCGGACCCGAGGACGGTCGGCCCCAGACCGCGCGCCGCTTCCTGAGCGGCGAGTCGGATCCGCCCGCCGATAGGCCGCGCCTGACGGTGAGTTTCCGCTTGCCCACGATCTCGGCGGTACCCGCGCGCCAGGTGCCGCTGCCCACGTGGGCCATGCTGCTGCTCGGCGCCATGCTCGCGGCCATCGGTCACCGCCGCGTGCGGGGCGTTCGATAGGGGCCACGCCGCTTCCGGTCACGATTGTCACGCCCGCGGACACACCGCCAGCCCGAACAGGCAGGACCCGCCCAGCAACAGCAGGCAGAAGACCGCGCTCCAGTAACCAAAGGGGTCGTCATCGCGCGCGATCACACCGCGGAAGTAGCTGCGACCAGTCAGGATGGAGACCACGCCGCCGCCGAAGAACAGCCAGCCGAAGGCGGTGAGCATGGCGACGTTGTCGGGGGAGACCTGGCACATTGGAACGTCCTCGCGTCCGACTGAGGTCTCACTCATCGGCCGGCGGCCACCTGGTCTGAACGACGAGGCAGCCTGGAACTTCCGACCTGGATCGGACGCGCCGGCCAGGGCGCGCGGCGCTCAGGGCGCGGGCGCGCTCATCGCGGCACTCGCGGCCTTGATCGCCTCGGCGTTCCAGAAGGCGCGCCCACAGGCATCGCCGCCCTGGCCGACGGCGCTGGCATTGAACGCGGCGCGTTGGGCGAAAGCATTGCCGTCGAGCGCGATGTCGCGACGCTCGCCACCGGCGAACTCCGACATGCGGATCTGGCCCGAGGTGGCGTCGAAGGCGACGAAGCGCAGCGCTTCGTCGTGCAGTTTCATCATAAAAGCGGGCTTGAGCCCGCACAGTTTCGCGCCGTCCCAGGCCAAGGATTCTGCGTCTGGCGCCGCGCCGGCCACCGCCGGCGCGGGATTGGCTTGAATGGCGCGGAACTGGGCCGCGGTGTCCTGCTGCAATCTGGCGAAGGCGGACTGGCGAGCAGCGTCATCGCCCGTCGCTGCCGCGGCTGCGCCGACCTGGTTGCGCGCCTGCGCGCGCTGCCAGGCGTGTTCGGTGATCGCGTCGCTCTGACAGTCCATGATGGCGCGGCGATTGGTGACCACCTCGTCGCCCGTCATGTCGGGCGAAACGCAGCCATAGGGATCGCTGTAACCGGTGTCGGGGCGAGCCGCGCCACCTCCAGACGACATGCCAGGGCTGGTCGTGAGCAACAGTCCCTGCTGGGCCAGCGCGTCACAGTCATTGGAGGTGACCGTGCCATCCGCGGTCATGATCACGGCCGGGATGGCGGCGGTCGTGACGCTCACCTGGCCGCTCGCGGGGTCGAGTTCCGCATCCCCGGGGCGGGCCAGGTCGGCGGCGCCCAGGTAGCCCGTGGTGATGCCGTCGAAGCAGGTCAACCATTGTCCGTCCTTGACCTGCATGCGACCGCGCACGGTGTAGGACTTGACCTGGGTGACTGCCTTCAGCGCATCGAGCAGTCCCGCGGCCTCGACATCGACGCTGCCAGCCACGCCTGCGACCGTCATACCGAGCAGCCAGTGCAGAAGCAGGCGAGCCGCCATGTCGACCTCCGATGTCACGCCGTTCCTTGGCAGGCCAAGCTACGGCATCCACATCGGCGGGTACACCCGCGCGCAGGGCGCTGAAGGCGGAGTCCGTCGCACTTCGGCGACCTCCGCCCTCGCGGTGGCCGCCGACGCGTCATCTGCCTCAGCCGCCGGCGTACTCGCTGATCAGCTGCTTGCCGAGCGCCATCATGTGCACCTGGTCCGGGCCGTCCGCCTGGCGGCACCAGCGCGCGTAGCTCCAGGCCTCGGCCATGAAGTAATCCGCGGTGAAGCCGCCGGCGCCGTGGATCTGCATGCAGCGGTCTATGACGGTCTGGGCCATCAGCGGCACGGTGATCTTGGCGGCCGCGATCATGTCGCGCGCGTCCTTCGGTCCGACCTCGTCCATCTTGCGCGCGGTGGCGAGCGTCAGCAGGCGCGCCTGCTCTATTTCGCAGAAGCACTTGGCGATGTCTTCACGCACCGACTGGTGCTCGGCCAGCTTGCGGCCGAAGGTGGTGCGCGACACCGCGCGGCGGCAGGCGTATTCCAGCGCGCGCTGCGCCGCGCCGATGAGACGCATGCAGTGGTGGATGCGGCCCGGCCCCAGGCGGCCCTGCGCGATCTCGAAGCCGCGGCCCTCGCCGAGCAGGATGTTCTCCTTCGGCACGCGCACGTTGTCGAACACGATCTCCGCATGGCCGAGCGGCGCGTCGTCGTAGCCGAAGGTGGTGAGCGGACGCACCAGCTTCACCCCGGGCGTGTCCTTCGGCACCAGGATCTGGCTCTGCTGCAGGTGGCGATTCGGATTGTCCGGATCGGACTTGCCCATCACGATGATGATCTTGGTACGCTCGTACATGGCGTTGGTGATGAACCACTTGCGGCCGTTGACCACGTAGTGGTCGCCGTCGCGCAGGATCGAGGTCTGCACGTTGGTCGCGTCGGAGGACGCCACGTCCGGCTCGGTCATGGCATAGGACGAGCGGATCTCGCCGCGCAGCAGTGGCTCCAGCCACTGCTTCTGCTGCTCGGGCGTGCCGTACTTCATGAACACTTCCATGTTGCCGGTGTCGGGCGCGTTGCAGTTGAACACTTCCGGGCACCAGCCCACGCGCCCCATGATCTCGGCGAGCGGCGCGTAGTCCTCGTTGGACAGCCCGCCGTGGTTGGCCGGCATGAAGAGGTTCCACAGCCCTTCCTCGCGCGCCTTCTCCTTCAGCTCTTCCATCAGCGGCACGGTGGAGAAGCGGTTCGGCAGCGCGCGCAGCTGCTCGTGGTAGTGCTCCTCGTTCGGATAGATGTACTTGTCCATGAAGGCGAGAAGCTGGGCCTTGAGCGCCTTGGCGTCTTGATGAATGGCGGTGTGCATGACGGGCTTTCCAGGTTGAATGACTGAGCGAAGAGGCGGGCAAGAATAGCCCAGCGACTCGGGAGGCGCACCCGCCGCCGGGTGGCGTCGCCGCTCGCGAGCCTTTATCGTCGGCCGATGTCCGTCGCCGTCCCGAGTGCGCGCAGCCGCACGCTCACCATGCTCGCCCTGGTGGTGGCGGGCGAGCTGATCTTCAGCCTGCCGTTCCACGTGCCGCGCTATTTCCGCGCGAGCGTGCTCACCGGCTTCGACCTCAGCAACGCCGCGCTCGGCGACGTGTTCGCGGTCTACGGCGTGACGGCCATGCTGTCCTATTTCCCGGGCGGCGCGCTGGCCGATCGCCTGCCGCCGCGTCGCCTGCTGTGCCTGTCGCTGCTCGCGACCGCGCTGGGTGGCCTGTACTTCGCCACCCTGCCCGGGCCGCGGGGGCTCGCGCTGCTCTACGGCTACTGGGGCGTGACCACCGTCCTGCTGTTCTGGGCGGCGATGATCCGCGCCACGCGCGAATGGGGCGGCGCGCAGGCGCAGGGCCGCGCTTTCGGCATCCTGGACGGCGGCCGCGGCCTCGCCGCCGCGGTCTTCGCGAGCGCGGCGGTCGCCGTGTTCGCGCACCTCGCGGGCGGGCTGGAC
>JAIEQK010000210.1 GCA_019747795.1 Gammaproteobacteria bacterium
CAACCAGGAGACCAACGTCGAGGTCGGCGTCGGCGCGATCCTGGGCGCGCCGCTCATGCTCTCCACGCTCAGCCTGTCGCTGATGGCCTTCTCCGTGCTGGGCAAGCGCGGCGGCGGCGGCGAGCTGCGCCCGGAGCGTGTCGGGCTCAAGCGCGACGCCTGGTTCTTCATGGGCGCCTTCACGCTCGCGACCGTGAGCCTCTACCTGCCACCAGACGCGAGTCTCATGCGGGTCGGCGCGGCGGTGCTGCTGGTCGGCGTCTATTTCATCTACGTCATGCTGACCCTGCGCGCGTCCTCGGCCCTGGTGGCCGACGGCCACGGCACCGAGGCCCATTCGGACCTGTTCCTGGTGAAGGCGCGGCTGCCCGACCATATCGCCACCGCCGCGGCACAGGCGCTGCTCGGTCTCGCGCTCTTGATCTACGGCGCCAAGGGCTTCGTGCACGGCATCGAGCATGCCTCGACCCTGCTCGGCGTGTCGCCGCTGCTGCTGTCGCTGCTGCTGGTGCCGGTCGCGACCGAGCTGCCGGAGAAGGTCAACAGCATCCTGTGGATTCGACGCGGCAAGGACACGCTGGCTTTCGGCAACATCACCGGCGCAATGGTCTTCCAGGGCAGCCTGCTGCCGGCGCTGGGTCTCGCCATCACGCCCTGGCAGCCGAACGCCGAGATCCTCGGCGGCGTCGTCACCACCCTGCTTGCGGGCGCGTGGCTGGTGGTGCACGCTCACCGCGGCAGGCTGCAGGTTTGGCACGTCGCCGCGAGCGGCCTGCTCTACGTCGGCTACCTCGCCGTCATGCTGCGCTGAGACGCACGCACGCGGGCCAGTCTGAGGGATTTCCGCCACCACCCGCGGCCGCGAGGCGCACAGGCAGGCATGATGATTTTCGATCGCGTGAAATCGCTGGACGCCATTCTCGCCACGGCCGAGAAGAAGTCCCTGCATCGTTCCCTCGGCGCCTTCCAGCTCACCATGCTCGGCATCGGCGCGGTGATCGGCACCGGCATCTTCGTGCTCACCGCGGAGGCCGCGCAGAAGGCCGGGCCGGGGATGATGGCGAGCTTCGTGATCGCCGGCGTGGTGTGCGCCGTCGCGGCGCTCTGCTACGCCGAGATGGCGGCCATGGTGCCGGTGTCCGGCTCGGCCTACACCTACAGCTACGCGGTGATGGGCGAGCTGGTCGCGTGGATGGTCGGCTGGGCGCTGATCCTCGAATACGCGGTGGCGGCCGGCGCGGTGTCGGTGGGCTGGTCAGGCTACGTGGTCGGCCTCGCCGAGCACCTGCTCGGGTGGGAGATGCCCGCGGCGCTGGTGCGCGGTCCCTACGACGGCGGCGTCGTCAACCTGCCGGCCGCGGGCATCGCCGTGCTCGTGACCTGGCTGCTGGTCATCGGCACGCGCGAGAGCGCGCAGGTCAACGCAGTGCTGGTGGCGGTCAAGGTGGTGGCGCTCGCGGCCTTCATCGCGCTCGCGGTGCCGGTCATCCAGATGGACCACTTCACGCCCTTCGCGCCGCTCGGCTTCGCCGGCATCTCGGCGGCGGCGGCCTCCATCTTCTTCGCCTACGTGGGTTTCGACGCGGTCTCGACCGCCGCCGAGGAGACCCGCGATCCCCAGCGCAACATGCCCATCGGCCTGGTCGGCTCGCTGGCCATCTGCACGGTGTTCTACCTGCTGGTGGCGGCGGGTGTGATCGGCAGCGTCGGCGCCCAGCCAGTGTTCGGCGCCGACGGGGAAGCGCTCGCGCCCGGCAGCCTGGCGCTGAGCGCGCAGTGCGCCACCATCGACGACGCCGCGGTGGTGTGCTCCAAGGAGGCGCTCGCCTGGACACTGCGTTCCATCGGCTGGGCGCAGGTCGGCAACCTGGTCGGCCTCGCCGCCGGGCTCGCCCTGCCCTCCGTGATCCTGATGATGATGTTCGGCCAGACGCGCATCTTCTTCGTCATGAGCCGCGACGGGCTGCTGCCGCAGCTCTTCTCGCGCATCCACCCGCGCTACCACACGCCGCACGTGATCACGCTCCTGACCGGCGTGTTCGTCGCGCTGTTCGCCGCCTTTTTCCCGGTCGGCAAGCTGGCGGACATCTCGAACAGCGGCACGCTGTTCGCGTTCACCGCAGTGTCCATCGCGGTGCTGGTCCTGCGCCGAACCGAGCCTGCGCGGCACCGCCCCTTCCGCACGCCGGCGGTGACCCTCATCGCGCCGCTCTCGATCGTCGGCTGCCTGTATCTCTTCTGGTCGCTCGGCGACGAGACCAAGCATATGTTCTATGCCTGGTCGGTCATCGGCCTGGTGGTGTACTTCGGCTACAGCCGCGCGCGCAGCTTCGCCGGACGCGGCGTGGTGGACGTGCACGAGGACGACGCCGACACTCCGCCGCAGCCAGTGCCGCCGCTGCCCGGGGTGCATACGCCGGGTGGCAAGGACGCCTGAGCAAGGTGTGACGCGCGGGGCCTCCGTCCGCTCGCTTCGTCATGCCTGCGAAAGCAGGCATCCATCGGCGCTCGGGATCGCCCGCAACGTGGAATCGCCCGCGGCTTCGCGAAAAGCCCATGGACCCTCGCTTTCGCGAGGGTGACGGAGGCCCTGAAGGAACGGCGAGCGATCCTCCGCGACCATCCCTGCCTCGCGGTCATACGTGCGATAGCAGGCATCCACGTGATGGTCACAGCGCCCGCGCGGCGGACGCTCTGTGAAACGTCACTCGCCCTCAGCGCACCACCGGCTTGAACTTGATCCGATGCGGTTTGTCCGCCTCGTCTCCAAGGCGACGCTTGCGGTCGGCCTCGTAGTCGGCGTAGTTGCCGGGGAACCACTCGACGTGGCTGTCGCCCTCGAAGGCCAGCATGTGGGTCGCGATGCGGTCGAGGAACCAGCGGTCGTGGGAGATCACCACCACGCAGCCGGGGAAGTTCAGCAGCGCCTCTTCCAACGCTCGCAGGGTCTCGATGTCCAGGTCGTTGGTCGGCTCGTCGAGCAGCAGCACGTTGCCGCCGGCGAGCAACACCTTGGCGAGATGCACGCGATTGCGTTCACCGCCGGACAAGAGTCCGATCTGCTTCTGCTGATCGGTGCCCTTGAAGTTGAAGCGCCCGACGTAGGCGCGTGACTGCACCTCGTAGTCCTCGATGCGCAGCACGTCCTGGCCGCCGGCGATTTCCTGGAACACGGTGTTCTTGTCGTTCAGAGTATCGCGGCTCTGATCGACGTAGGCGAACTTGACCGTCTCGCCCATGCGGATCGAGCCGCCGTCCGGCTGCTCCTGGCCGGTCAGCATCTTGAACAACGTGGACTTACCGGCGCCGTTCGCGCCGATCACGCCGACGATGCCGCCGGGCGGCAGGCTGAAGCTGAGCCCGTCGATCAGCAGGCGATCGCCGTAGGCCTTCTTCAGATCGGTGGCCTCGATCACCACGTCGCCGAGCCGCGGGCCGGGCGGAATGTAGATTTCGTTGGTTTCGTTGCGAGTCTGGAATTCCTTGGACTGCAGTTCCTCGAAGCGCGCGAGACGGGCGCGGCTCTTGGCCTGGCGGCCCTTGGCGCCCTGGCGGACCCATTCGAGTTCCGCGGCAATCGTCTTGCGGTGCGCGGCCTGTTCGCGCTCTTCCTGCTTGAGGCGCGCTTCCTTCTGTTCGAGCCAGGAGGAGTAGTTGCCCTGCCACGGAATGCCGTGGCCACGATCGAGTTCCAGGATCCAGCCGGCGACGTTGTCGAGGAAGTAGCGGTCGTGGGTCACAGCGACCACGGTGCCGGCGTATTCCTCGAGATAGCGCTCGAGCCACGCCACCGACTCGGCGTCGAGGTGGTTGGTCGGTTCGTCGAGCAGCAGCATCTCGGGTTCGGACAGCAGCAGGCGGCACAGCGCGACGCGACGCCGCTCACCGCCGGAGAGCTTGCTGACGTCGGCATCCCACGACGGCAGGCGCAGCGCGTCGGCCGCGACCTCCAGCTTGCGGTCCACTTCCCAGCCGCCGACCGCGTCGATCTTGTTCTGCAGCGTGCCCTGTTCTTCGAGCAACGCGTTCATCTCGTCGTCGCTCATGGGCTCGGCGAACTTCATCGAGATCTCGTTGAAGCGTTCGAGCAGCTTGATGGTCTCGCCCAGGCCTTCCTCGACGTTGCCACGCACGGTCTTGGTCGGATCGAGCTGCGGCTCCTGCGGCAGGTAACCGATCTTGAGTCCCTTGAGCGGCGTGGCCTCGCCTTCGATCTCCTTGTCGATGCCGGCCATGATGCGCAGCAGGGTGGACTTGCCCGCGCCGTTCAGGCCGAGCACGCCGATCTTGGCGCCGGGGAAGAAGGA
>JAIEQK010000001.1 GCA_019747795.1 Gammaproteobacteria bacterium
GGCGCGCCGTCCGCGGCGGCGGTCTGCTCCGGCGCGCTGGCCGGCCCCGGCGGCTGGTTGCTGAGCGCGCCCGGCACGCCGTTGGCCGCATCGCCGCTGCGTTCTTCCTCGGTGGAGGATTCGCTGCGCACCGCCTGCAGGTCGGGGTTGTAGCTCTCGCGGGTCTGTTCGGAGTCAGTGAAGTCGAGCGCCGCGGTGACCTGGGCGCGCACGCCGTCCGCGCCGACCAGCGGCGAGAGGATGTCCTCGACGCGGTCGATGTAGGACTGCTCGAGCGTGCGGGTGTATTCGAAGCGCTTCGCGGACAGCATGAGTCCGTCGGGCCCGCTGTCGTTGTCGGTCAGCAGGTTGCCGCGCTGATCGATGACCGTGACCTTGTCGGCCGGCATGCCGGGCACCGCGGCCGCGACCATCTGCGCGATGGCGGCGACCTGGTGCTGCTCGAGCGAGCGGCCGTTGTAGAGATCGATTATCACCGACGCGCTCGGGTCGCGCTTGGTGCGCGCGAAGGCGGACTGCTTCGGCAGCGCGAGGTGCACGCGCGCGGCGCGCACGTTGGTGATGTGCGCCACCGAGCGCGACAGCTCGCCCTCGATGGCGTGCTGGTAGCGCGCCTGTTCGAGGAACTGGCTGGTGCCGAAGGGCTGCGCGTCCTGCATCTTCTCGAAACCGCCTTCACCGTTGTCGGGCGTGAGGCCCGCGCTCGCGAGCTTCATGCGCGTCTCGGTCAGCTTGTCGGCGGCCACCAGCACGCTGCTGCCGTCGCCGGACAGCTTGTAGGGCACGGCGTTGGCGTTCAGTGCCTCGGTGACCCGCGACATGTCGCGCGCCTCGATGTTGGCGAACAGCAGCGCGTACTCGGGCTGGCGCGCCCACAGCGCGACGTAGAGCCCGAGCGCCACCGCGGCCGCCAGTCCGACCAGCACGCCGGCCTGGCGGAGCAGCAGCATCAGGGATGCCTGGGCGTTGAATGTGGCGGCTTCGGCCATGGTCGTGCTCTAGGGTGTCGTGGACGTCGGGATCACAGCGGCATGTTCATGATGTCCTGGTAGGCGGACACCAGCTTGTTGCGCACCTGGGTCGCGGCCTGGAAGGACAGGCTCGCCTTCTGCATCGCGACCATCACCTGCGCGACGTCGACGTTCTTGTCGCCCTGCTCGAAGCGCTCGGTGAGATTGCGCGCCTCGACCTGGCGGGTGTTGACGAACTCGAGCGCGTTCTGCATCGCGTCGCCGAAGTTGACGCTGTGCGCGCCGGTCTCGATCGGCGAGACCGCCTGCGGCATGTCGACGCCGCGCGCCCGGGCGGCCAGCAGGCGCATCTGCGCCAGCACGGCCTGGGCGTCGATGGTGTTGCTGCTCATGGGCTGCTCTCCGCGAGACGACGACGCGCGTCAGACTTCCGGCACGGCCACGCCGGCGTCGCGCAGGCGCGCGAGCTTGTAGCGCAGCGTGCGCGGGCTGATGCCGAGCTTCTGTGCAGCGAACTTGCGGCTGCCGCGGCCCTCTTCCAGCGCGCTCAGGATGAGCCGACGCTCGTGCTCCTTCAGATCTCCACCCAGGGACTCGGCGGTGTCCTCGTCGGCCTCGTCGTGCGACTCGGTCATGGTCTCCATGGGCGCGCTCGCCATGCTGGCCGCGACCGTCGGCCGCGCCTCGGGCAGCGCGCCGCCGAGCGTCTCGAACACCAGGTCGCGGCCCTCGATGGCCTCGCCCTGGTGGAGAATCAGCGCGCGCTGCATGACGTTGTCGAGCTCGCGGATGTTGCCGGGCCAGTCGTGGGCCATGAGCAAGGAACGGGCGCTCGCGCCGAGCTGCGGCACGCGCTGCGTGCCGCGCGCGGCGGCGCGCGCCAGCAGGGCCTGCGCTAGCGGCAAGATGTCGCCGCGGCGCTGACGCAGCGGCGGCACGTGGATCGGCATCACGTTCAGACGGTAGTAGAGGTCCTCGCGGAAACGCCCGGCTTCCACTTCGCGCTTCAGGTCGCGGTTGGTGGTGGCGACGATGCGCACGTCGAGGTCGATGATCTTGTTGCTGCCGAGACGCTCCACCTGGCGCTCCTGCAGCACGCGCAGCAGCTTGGCCTGCAGCGCGAGCGGCATCTCGGAGATCTCGTCCAGCAGCAGGCTCGAGTCCTGCGCCTGCTCGAACTTGCCCGGGCAGGCCTTGAACGCGCCGGTGAAAGCGCCCTTCTCGTAGCCGAACAGCACGGCTTCGAGCATGTTGTCCGGGATCGCCGCGCAGTTGATCGCGATCGGCGTCTGGGTCGCGCGGTTGGAGTGGCGATGGATGGTGCGGAACACGATTTCCTTGCCCACGCCGGATTCGCCGGTGATCATCACCGAGGCGTCGGACTGCGCCACGCGGCGCGCCAGTTCGAACACCTTGGCCGACACCGGGTCGACGGCGACCACGTCGTCTTCCAGCGGCGCCGGCGCCGGCGGCAGCCAGTCGTCGATGCGCGCGATCAGCACCTCGGCCTCGAAGGGCTTCACCAGGTAATCGGTCGCGCCCTCGCGCAGCGCAGCGACCGCGCTCTGGATGGACTCGTAGGCGGTCATCAGCACCACCGGCAGATCGCGGTTGCGGCTGCGGATCTCGCGCAGCAGCGCGTGGCCGTCCATCGGCTCCATCTGGATGTCGCTGATCACGAGATCGAAGTCGTCGCCTTCCAGGCGCGCCAGCGCGGCGCGACCGTCGGACGCCCCGGTGGCGTCGAAACCGGCCAGCGAGGCGGTGTCGAGCAGCGCCTCGCGCAGCGCGTGGTCGTCTTCGACGATGAGGATGCGGGTGTGATGCGCGTTCATGGGACTCATCCTGCGTGGCTGGCGGCGACCGGCAGGTCGCTCGCGTGGGCATCGGTGCCGGCGTGCTGCGCGCCGATCAGCGGCAGCGTCATGACGAAACACGCGCCGCCGTCGCCGGCCTCGAGCGTGAGCTCGCCGCCGTGGGCGCGAGCCACCGCGCGCGCGACCGGCAGGCCGAGACCGGTGCCGTTGGCGCGGGTGGTGAAGAAAGGTTCGAAGATCTGCTCGGCCTGGGCCGCCGGAATGCCCGGTCCCTGGTCGGCGAAGCAGAGCCGGAGGTGGTGTTCGTCCTGCGTCGCGGACAGCGCGATGCGCCCCTCGCCGCGGCAGGCGTGGCACGCGTTGTCGATCAGGTTCAGCACCACGCTGGTCAGCGCCGGCTGGTTGACGTAGAGGCGTCCGCTCGCCGCGCAGGGCGCGAACTCGACCTGGAAGCCGCTCACCTGGAAGTTCTCGTCGGCCGCGGCTTGCAGCGCTGCGTACAGCGCGTCCACCTCGACCGCTTCGACCGCGAGCTGGCCACCGCGGGCGAACAGCAGCATCTCGTCCACCAGGCGCTCGAGCTTGCGCAGCGACATGAGCCCGCGCTCGAGCGCGCGCTCGCGGCCGGCCTCGTCGCGCGCGCGGCGCAGGTTGCCGAGGTTCAGCAGCGCCGCGGCGAGCGGCGTGCGGATCTGATGCGCCATCGCCGCGGCCATCTCGGTCTTGGCCGAGAGCCGCTTGTGATGCGCGAGCTGGTCCTGCAGCAGGCGCGTCTCGGTCACGTCCTTCACCAGCAGGATCTGGCCCGGCTCGCCGGACAGCGCCTGGGTGGCGATGTTCACGCGGCGCCCGTCGGTCAGGGACACGTCGTGGCCGTCGTCCCAGCGCGGCGCGAAGGCGCGGCCGACCACACCGGCCCAGGCTTCACCGCGGCTGAGCGGCCCGAGCAGCTCGACCGCCGCCGGGTTGAATTCCTGCACGGTGCCGCGCTGGTCGAGCACGACCACGCCGCCCGGCAGCGCGTCCAGCAAGTTGTTCAGGCGCGCGGCGAGACGCTCGCGCTCGCGCCGCTCGCGGCCCTCGTCGGCGCGGGCCTCGGCCAGCTCGCGTTCGAGCTGTGCGACGGAACGCTGACGGGGGAGGTCACGGAAGCCGGTGAGGGCTTCACACAGGTGAGAGATGGTGATGGAGGCTGCGGTGCTCATGCTCTCGGCTTCTCTGTTCCGACCCCCGCGTCAATGCGGCGGTCACCCGGAAGCTTTTGAGCAAGGACCATGCCACGGAAATTATTCCTTTAATTTCCGTAACTTGAGAAAAAAGACCCGCCGCTGGCGTGCGACGGGTGTCAGAGATCCGTCAGAGCCCCTCGCGCGCGAGGTCGAACTTGCGCATTTTCTCGACCAGGGTCGTGCGCCCCATGCACAGCTTTTTGGCGGCATGGGCCACCACCCAGTCGGTCTCCTCCAGCGCCTGCAGGATGAGGTCGCGCTCGATGACGGTGAGGTGCTCCTTCAGATCCAGCCCAGCGCGCGGCAGGCGCGCCCCGGCCGCCAGCAACGGCGCGGCGACGGCCGGC
>JAIEQK010000092.1 GCA_019747795.1 Gammaproteobacteria bacterium
GAGCGCCGGACTGCGGAGTGCCGCCGCAGAATCGCTCGCCGCGCGCCGCCACAACGCGAACAGTTCGCGCAGGCGGGGCGTCCGCAACCGCGCGGCGATGTCGTTCGCCGCGCCGCCGCGACCCGCTTCCATCGCACGCTCGAGACGCGTCCACAGGCGCGTGTCGTCGAGGCGACCACTGGCGTAGAGCTGCTCGAACGCCGGCGCGCAGGCGGCGACGTAGTCGTCATCCCGCTGCCAGAGCCGTTCGATGTCGTCCATCAGGCTCGCGTCCCGCGGCCCGCGCAGCCGCGCCACCAGCCACTGGCACTGCAGTGTGATGTCGTCCTGCGCGCGGTAGTGGCGCAGGAAGTCCTGCCAGCGCTCGCGCCGTGCGAGTTCGCGCAGCCAGGTGCGTCGCAGGCGTTCGCCGAGCCAGGTGTCGGCCTGAGTTTCGAGGAACGCGCTCACTTCCGCGTCTTCGAGCGTCGGCAGGCGCTTCACCAGGTCCTCGTGGACCAGCCAGGGCGTGAGCGCGTAGTCGGGAATGCGCGCCGCGAGCGCCCGCGCCGCGGCGAAATCCCCCCGCTGCTGGGCGGCGCGCGCGCGTTGGAACACGGCGCGCTCTGTTTCCCCGGTGTCGGCGCGTGGCGCGGCCGCGAGGGTCAACAGCACGAGGCACGGCGCGAGCGCGCGCAGCAGGCGTGACAGGAGGTTCATCGGCGCGGTGGCGGCGTTAACATGGACTCGAAGGCTGGCCGGCGGGGCGAGACGCAGTGTAGGGCCCGCGCCGGGCGCCCACCAGAGAAGCGCCGCGACGTGGCGCCAATACGAGGCGCGCCCCGACGCGCGAAGCCGATGATCGATCTTCAAGGGACCAAGGAACCATGAACGAGACTGCTCTCTCGCCGCGCGCGGCGACGACGCTGGAGGTGCTGCGAGGACGCCGCACGGTCCACGACTTCCTGCCCGAGCGCGTCGACGGGGCGCTGGTCGAACGCGCCATCGAGGCCGCGCGCTGGGCGCCCAATCATCACCGCACCGAGCCGTGGCGTTTCTACCTGCTGGGGGATCTCGCGCGAAGCCAGCTGATCGCGCGCAACACGCAGTTGGTGAAAGACGAGAAGGGCGAGCGCGCGGCCGAAGTGAAGCGCGCGCGCTGGGAGGCCGTGCCGGGCTGGCTGCTCATGACCTGCCTGCGCAGCGAGGACCCGTTTCGCGAACGCGAGGACTACGCTGCCTGCTGCTGCGCGGCGCAGAACATGATGCTCGCGCTGTGGGCCGAAGGCGTGGGCTGCAAGTGGACCACCGGTGGCATCACGCGTGACCCCGAGCTGTTCCACCTGCTCGGCCTGCACGCCGCGCGCGAGTTCGTGGTTGGCCTGTTCTGGTACGGCCGCCCGGTGGAGGTGCTGGAACAACAGCGCCGCCCGCTGTCACAGGTGCTGTCGCGCATCGAATGAAGGTCGTCACGGCCGAACTCCGCGTTGCCACCCGCGGTCGCGGCTTCGTGGAACTGAGCGCGGAGATCGGTGCGCAGCTGCGGGACAGCGGCGTGACTACCGGGCTCTGCTCGGTGTGGTGCCGCCACACGAGCGCTTCGCTCCTGGTGAGTGAGAACGCGGACCCCGAGGTGCTGCGCGATCTCGAGCGCTACCTGGGCCGCCTGGTGCCGGACGGCGACGCCTTGTTCCAGCACGTCGACGAGGGCCCGGACGACATGCCCGCCCACGTGCGCAGCGTGCTCACCCAGACCGAGCTCACCATTCCTGTTCGCGCGGGGCGGCTGGCGCTCGGCACCTGGCAGGGCGTCTTCCTGTGGGAGCATCGCCGCCGCGCCCATCAGCGGCTGCTGGACCTGACTTTCCTCGGGGAATGATGCGCGCTCAGCGCGGCGCGCCGAGCGCGCGCGCGCGGGCCGCGGTCGCCGCGCGCGCGGATTCGTCGTCCGCGAGCGTGGCACGCCAGCCGCCGAGGTGCTCGCGCACCACCGCGGCGAGCGCGGCGATGTGCTCGTCGGCGTCGTTCAGCGCGGGGATGTAACGCAGTTCACCACCGCCCGCGGCGTGAAAGCGCTCCGCGTTCTGCATGGCGATCTCTTCCAGCGTCTCCAGGCAATCGACCGCGAAGCCTGGACACAGCACGTCCAGCCTGCCCATGCCCGCCTGGCCGAGGGCCTGCACCGTGACGTCGGTGTAGGGCTCGAGCCAGCGGGTAGGGCCGACGCGGGACTGGAACGTGACGGTGCAGGCCTCTTCCGGCATGTCCAGCGCCTCGCGCAGCAGGCGCGCGGTGGCCTGGCATTGGCAGAAATAAGGATCGCCGGCCAGGAAGTATTTCTGTGGCAGGCCGTGGAACGAAAGGAGCAGGCGGTCGCCGCGCCCGTTCTTCACCCACCACGCGCGCACCGAGTTCGCGAGCGCGGTGATGTAGCGCGGGTCGGCGTGGTAATCGTTGATGAAGCGCAGCTCCGGCACCCAGCGCAGGCGCGCGCAGTGTGCGAACACCGCGTCCATCACCGAGGCCGTGGTCGGTGCCGCGTACTGCGGATAGAGCGGCAGCACGACGATGCGGCGCGCGTCCTGGGCAATGAGTTCGTCGAGCGCGCTCGCGATCGAGGGCGAGCCGTAGCGCATGCCGAGGGCGACCGCGATGCCGTCTTGCGCGTCGCCCGCGAGTTCGCGCGCCAGGCTCGAGGCCAGGCTGCGAGAAAGCGTGAGCAGCGGTGAACCTTCCGCGCCCCAGATCTTGGCGTAGGCGTGCGCCGAGCGCCGTGGCCGCACGTTCAGGATCACGCCGTGCAATATTGGCCACCAGATCGCGCGCGGCGTTTCGATCACGCGCGGATCGCTCAGGAATTCGGCGAGGTAGCGACGCACGGCCGAGGCGGTCGGCGCGTCCGGCGTGCCCAGGTTGCACACCAGCACGCCGATGCGCGCGCGGCGGCCATGGGCGAAGTCCGGCGTGCCGAGATACTTGGTCATGCGCGCTCTCTCCGCCACGGGCAAACGCGCGACGCTACACCAAGCGTCGCGGCACGGAAAGTGGCGGACGCTGCTCTCATGCGTGCTCGCGCAGGCCTTGCGCCACCGGTGCGCGCAGCACACGCCGCGCCACCTGCCAGCCCACCAGCGCCAGCGCGAGTAGTGCCACGCCGCTGCCGAGCGCGGGCACGCGCCAGTCCGCGGCCCAGGGAATGTCGAGCACGCGGCGCGCGATCGCCCAGCCGGTGGCGAGCGCGCCGGCGCTCGCGAGCGAGCCGGCCACGAGGCCGAGCACCACGAATTCCGCCAGCACCGCGCTGACGATGAAGCGTCGCGGCGCGCCGAGCGTTCGCAGCAGCACCGTGTCCGCCACGCGTTCGCGCTGACTGGCCTGCACCGCCGCGGCGAGCACCAGCGCGCCGGCCGCGAGCGCGAACATGAAGACCCAGGTCAGCGCCTGCGCGACGCGCGCCATCACCTGCCGGACCTGTTGCATGAGGGCATCGACGTCGATCACGGTGACGCTCGGAAAGCGCGCCACCAGCCGCGCCATGAGGCCGCTATTGGCTTGCGCGAGGCGGAAGCTGGTGATGTGCGTGGTGGGCGCGTCGGCCAGCAGTTCGGGCGTGGCGACGACGAAGAAGTTCACCTGGAAATTGTCCCAGTCGACGTGACGCAGGCTGGTGATGCGCGCGCGCACTTCGCGATCTGCCACCAGGAAACTCAGTTCGTCGCCGAGCGCGAGTCCGAGCGTCTCGGCGATGCCTTCCTCGACCGAGAGCTCGCCGCGCGCGCCCGCCGACCACCAACGTCCCGCGACCAGCCGGTTGTCCGGCTTCATGGTCGTGGCGGAGGACAGGTTGAACTCGCGGTCGGCGAGGCGGCGCGCGCGCTGGTCTTCGAAGTTCTCGGGCACCACCGGCACGCCGTTGATCGCCACCAGCCGGCCACGGACCATGGGATAGAACTCGACCTGGGTGCGCGCCTCCTGCGCCAGGAACTCGCCCATGGCCGGCACTTCGTCGGGCTGGATGTTGATCAGGAACTGGTTGGGCGCGTCGGGCGGCAGATGCTCGGTCCACTGGCGGAACAGGTCCTCGCGCACCACGCCGAGCAGGAGCACCACCGCGAGCCCGAGACCGATGGCGGTGGTCTGCAGCACCGACAGGCGCGCGCGGCGCGCCACCGCGGCGAGCCCGAAGCGCCAGCTCATGCGCGTCTGGCCGCGCAGGCCGCCGAGCAGTCGCACGAGGCACCAGCCGGCGGCCGCGAGCGTGAGGGCCGAGACCAGCATGCCGCCGAGCGCGTAGACCACCAGCCGCGGATTGCCGCCGTGCCAGGGCGCGATGGCCGCGAACGCGGCCAGCATGCCGAGCAGGCGCCACGGCCGCGCGGGTGGCAGGCCGACGCGGTCGCGGGCGAGGATGGCCGTCACCGGCAGGGCGCCGAGGC
>JAIEQK010000247.1 GCA_019747795.1 Gammaproteobacteria bacterium
CGGCGCGCGCGGCCGGTGAACGCGCGCGTCAGCGCGCGGCCTTCGCCGCCGGCGCGTACGCGCTGGGCCTCGCCGATGCGCTGTTCGCGCTGACCTTGGACTACCTCGGCACGCGCCGCCAGTTCGGCCAGGCCATCGGCAGCTTCCAGGCGCTGCAGCACCGCGCGGTGGACCTCTACCTGCAGCTGCGCCTGGCCCAGGCCGCGGTCACCGACTGCGCAGCGCTGATCGACCACCCCGAACATGCCGCGCGCGCCGCGAGCCGCGTGCGCCTGCGCTGCGTGAGCGCCGCGCTCATGGTGGCGCGCGAAGCGGTGCAGATGCATGGCGGCATCGGCTACACCGACGACTGCGATGTCGGCCTGTTCCTGAACCGCGCGCTGGTCAACGCCGCGCGCTACGGCAGCGCCGCCCTGCACCGTCGCGCGCTCGCGGCCTTGCGCGCGGCATCACCCGCGAGCGACGCAGACGAGCTTGTGGCGGTGGACATCGAGCGCGCTGCGCCGGACGGCGACTGGAACGCGCTGCCCGACGCAGAGTTCCGCGCCGTGGTGCGTGGTTGGTTCCGCGCCCACTATCCCGAGGCGCTGCGCAATCCGCCGGCGCGCCTGCGCTGGGCGGAATGCCGCGCATGGTACGCGGCACTCCATGCGCGCGGCTGGGCGGCGCCCGGCTGGCCGCGCCAGTGGGGCGGCATGGGTTTGAACGCCGACAAGCTGCTCATCTTCACCGAGGAGCGCGAGCGCCACGGCGTCGCGCGCACGCCCGACCAGGGCATCATCATGATCGGCCCGGTGCTGATGCGTTACGGCAGCGAGGCGCAGCAGGCCTTCTACCTGCCGCGCGCGCTGTCCGGCGAACACATCTGGTGCCAGGGCTATTCGGAGCCCAATGCCGGTTCCGATCTCGCCTCGCTGCGCACCCGCGCCGCGAAGGACGGCGAGGACTATGTCATTACCGGCCAGAAGATCTGGACCACACTCGCGCAGGACGCCACGCACATGTTCTGCCTGGTGCGCACCGACCCGGACGCCAAGCCGCAGGCCGGCATCAGCTTCGTGCTCATCGACATGCGCACGCCGGGCATCACCATTCGACCGATACGCAATCTCGCCGGCGACGAGGAGTTCTGCGAGGTGTTCTTAGACGAGGTGCGCGTGCCGATGAGCGCGCGGGTCGGCTGCGAGAACGACGGCTGGACCATCGCGAAGGCGCTGCTCGGCTTCGAGCGCCTCTTCGTCGGCAGTCCCAAGACCTGCCAGTACGCCTTGAATCGCCTCGAGTCTCTCGCTGCCGCGCGTGGTCTCTTCGCCGATCCCGTGTTCGCCGATCGCCACGCGGGCTTCGCCGCCGACGTCGCCGATCTGGAGGCCCTGTACAAGGAGTTCGCGGCGGCGCTCAAGCGCGGTGAGACGCTCGGCGCCGACGTCTCGCTGTTGAAGGTGTTCGCGAGCGAGACCTTCGCGCGGCTCTCGGAATTCATCCTCGAATGCGCGGACGAGGCCGGCGCGCAGGTCGGGCTCGCGAGCATCGGCGACCAGCGGGTCGACGTGCTGAGCCCCTATTACCAGGCGCGACCTACGCCCATCTACGGCGGCAGCAACGAGATTCAACGCAACATCCTCGCCAGGCAGGTGCTGAACCTGCCGTCGCGCTGAGTGGCCGCCATGACTGCACGAGACGCACTCGAAGGTCAGGCGCTCGACGCCACGGTGATCGGCAGCGGGGTCGGCGGCCTGTATGCCTTGCAACGCCTGCGTGACCAGATGGGCATGCGGGTGCTGGCCTTCGACGACGCCGAGGATCTCGGCGGCACCTGGCATTGGAACCGCTATCCCGGTTGCCGGGTGGACACCGAGGCGGCCATCTACTGCTATTCCTTCGACCCCGAGCTGTTTCGTCAATGGCGGTGGTCGGAGCGCTATCCGCGCCAACCCGAAGTGCTTGCCTACCTGCACGAAGTTGCGCGCCGACACGATCTCAGGCGTTCCATCCACTTCTCCACGCGCATCGCGCGCGCCGAGTGGAACGAAGACGCCGCGCGCTGGCACCTCACCACCACTGACGGCGTGCGCTTCACCGCGCGCTACGTGCTGGAGGGCGTGGGCCTCCTGTCCTCCACCAACCTCCCGGACTTTCCCGGCATGGCGTCCTATCGCGGTGAATTGCACCACGCGGCGCGCTGGCCCGCGGGCGGCGTTGACCTGGCCGGCAAGCGCGTCGGCGTACTCGGCACCGGCTCCACCGGCATCCAGGTGATCACCGCCATCGCGCCCGAGGTGGAGGAACTCGTGGTCCTGCAGCGCACGCCGCAGTACGTGGTGCCGCTCGGCTGCGGACCGTTTCCGGAGGCCAAGCGCGCGCGCATGGACGCCGATCGCGAGGCCTACGTGCGCTGGGCGCTGGATTCGGCCGCGGTGTTCGGTCTCGAGGAGAGCAGCACGCCGGCGATGAGCGTGTCCGCGTTGGAGCGCGAGCGGGTGTTCGAAGCCGCCTGGCAGCGTGGCGGCGGCTTCGGCTTCATGCTCGAGACCTTCGGCGATCTGCTGGTGAGCGAGGAGGCCAACCGCGCCGCCACCGACTTCATCCGCGCGAAGATTCGTGCGCTCGTGCGCGACCCTGCGGTCGCCGCCGCGCTCTCGCCGCAGGACTTCTACGCCAAGCGGCCGCTGGCCGTGGACGGCTACTACGAGACCTTCAACCGTGACAACGTGCGCCTGGTGGATCTGCGCGCCACGCCGCTCATCGAGTTCACGCCGCGCGGCGTGCGCACCGCGGCGGAAGAGATCCCGCTCGACGTGGTGGTGCTCGCCACCGGCTTCGACGCGGTGACCGGCAACTATCTCAAGATCGACACCGTCGGTCGCGAGGGCGTACGTCTCGCCGACAAGTGGCGCGACGGTCCGCTCGGCTATGCCGGCATGAGCATCGCGGGCTTTCCGAACCTGTTCATGATCTTCGGACCCTTCGGTCCGTTCACCAGCCAGCCGCTGGTGCACGAATGGCAGATCGACTGGATGACTTCGCTCGTCGCGCATGCCGAGCGCGGTGGTCATCGCCGTCTCGATGTCGACATGGCGGCCGAGGCCGCGTGGGTCGAGCGCTGTCGCGAAGGCATGGCCGCGACGCTCTTCGCACGCACCGACAGCTGGATCAACGGCGCCAACGTGCCCGGCAAACCGCGCGCCGCGATGTTCTACATGGGCGGCATGGCGGCGTACGCGCGGGAGTTGGAGGCAATGGCGGCCGAGGGGTATGCGGCGTATCGCTTCGACTGATGCCGTACACGGCGGGTTGAGACCCGCCCTACACGTGGCTTCGATGTAGGGCCGATTTCAATCGGCCGGGCACGGCGCCCGGAAGCTCAGCGCGTTCAGGGGACAGACCACGGTTGCTGCGCAACCGTGGTCTGTCCCCGTATGTCGAGCCGCCGCGTTTCGCCGTGGCGCAGGAGCCAGAACTCGTCTTCTCCAAGACCGGCGGCCGCCATGGCACGGCGCAGGCGCTGCGGCGGTTCGTCGAGCGGTTCGTCGGTCAGCACGAAAGTCCCCCAGTGCATGGCGACCGAGCGGCGAGCATGGAGGTCCAGGTGGATTTGCACCGCGTCGTCGGGATCGGTGTGCATCACCGCCATGAACCAGCGCGGCGCGTAGGCGCCTATTGGCAGCAAGGCGAGGTCGACGGGGCCCAGCCGCGCGTGGATGTCCTTGAAGTCCGGCGAGTAGCCGGTGTCACCGGCGAAGAACACGCTGTGATCCGCGTGATCCACGCGCCAGCCGCCCCACAGCGTGCGATCCCGGTCCCACGCGCTGCGCGCGCTCCAGTGCTGCACCGGCGTGAAAGTGAAGCGCAGGCCGTGGCGCTCGAAGCTCTGCCACCAGTCCATTTCGGTCGCCGTCGTCATGCCGCGTCGCGCGAACCATTCTTCGAGACCGAGCGGCACGAGGAAACGCGGCGCGCCGCCCGGCTGGCGCGCGAGCCGCCGCACCGTGCCTTCGTCCAGGTGGTCGTAATGATTGTGCGAGACGAGCGCGAAGTCGATGTGCGGCAGCTGTTCGACGGTGAGCGCCGGCGGCATCCAGCGCCGCGGTCCGACGAAGCGCGACGGCGAGGCGCGCGCGGTGAGATGCGGATCGGTCAGCAGGTTGAGCCCACCGAGCTGCAGCAGGAAGGTCGAGTGGCCAAGCCAGGTGAGGGTCGGGAGGCCGCGATTCGCGGCGAGCCAGCCGGCGTTCGGCGTCTCGCTCGGGAACTGCCAGCCGCCCGGCGGTGGCTTGGCCGCGCTGCCCTTGAACCAGCGCTCCTGCTGCCATTTCCAGAAGCTGCCGCGCCGCCAGCCGTCGGGGTGGTTGTTGCGAAAGCCGGTGGGGGTGTGGTGAGGCGGCCTGGTCGTGTCGTCCATGCGGCTATTGTAGGTCGGGCTTCAGCCCGACACGCCTGTAGGTCGGACTTCAGGAACTTCTGAAGAAGTCCCCGATCAAGGCGGGAACGAGGTCTTGAGGGATTCTGGGATGGGCAAGCAGCTGAGTT
>JAIEQK010000288.1 GCA_019747795.1 Gammaproteobacteria bacterium
CGAGGCGGTCGCGGCGGACCTCGCGGCGCGCGGCTACCGGCGCGGGCAGGACTGGCTGGCGGTGGGCTGAGGGGGTTCCCGGCGCGCGGCGGCCAGGGCCGTGGCCACGGCTGGAGGGCCGCGCGTTTAGCGCATAGCATGTCGCGCATCGTTCAACTGCCTGGAGGTTCCAACCCGTGACCCACGACACCTACGTCGCGACCGGCGACATGCCCTGGCTCAACTTCGGCAACGGCATCGACTTCAAGATCCTGCGCACCAGCCAGGAGACCGGCGCCTGGAGCGTGCTGTTCCGCTGCGCCGCGGGCTCGTCGTTCAATCCCCATCGCCATCTCGCCGGCGGCGAGTACCTGATGCTGAAGGGCACCATGCAGGTCCGCGGCGGGAAGGAGAAGGGCGGCGTGACCGCCAAGGCTGGCGACTACGGCTACGAGCCGAACGGCGTGCTGCACGACGAGACCTTCTTCCCCGAAGAGTCCGAGCTCTACTTCACCAACCACGGCGCGATCCAGTTCCTGACCCCGGATCTGAAGCCGGACTTCGTGCTCGACTACGCGTTGCTCGAGCAGCTGGGGCAGAGCGCGGCGAAGGCTGCCTGAGCACGCCCCTCGCCATTCCCGCGCGCGCCGACGTCGGCGCGCGGTGGGGCATAGCGCTTTGCCCCAAGCGTGGCCGCCGTCCTCTCGATCAGCAAAGTGGACACTTCCAGAAGAATGCAAGCACGCCCGCTGCGGCGATTGAGATTGCCATCAGCCAGCGCCCGAAGCTGAGGCTCAACAGGGCCGTGGGGGCGACCAGAGAGAACAGGGCCAGCGGACGAAAGTGAGAGCCTTCACATAGGTAGCCTTGCCTCAACGTGATGGCGGTCACGACCGCCATCACGAGCAACCCCGCCAGCAGAAAGCGCAGCGCAATCTGCACGCGCTTGCCGCTGCGCAAGGTCCAGGCCAGCGCATACATGCCTTTCAGTACCCAAGAGACAACGCGAAATGGCAGGCTGCCGACCACGTTGCCGCGCCAGGCCTCGGGCAGGCTGTAGACGATGGCGTCCTTGGCGACGAGCAAGCCCTTGAAGGTCAGCTCGAGCAGGATCCAGACGGGCACGTCTGTTGCGATCGTCTCCTTGCCGACCGCGTACTTCTCCACGAAGAATCGATCCGCGTCCTCGCCTCGCGACAGCATCTCGCGCGTCCGTCGAACAAGATCGGTCGAGACCACTGAACGAACTAGGCCATCGAAGCGCTGCGGGCCTACTTGAAACGCCCACTTGGGATTCTCCCAGGTGGACGCTTCAAGATCCTGACGTAGGCCCACGGTTTCCCGTCCGTAGTTCCACTCGAGCTGTTCTTCCGTCGCATCCTCCAGCACATTGCCGATTTCGTCCCCGAGAAAATCGCACTGCGCGGCTTCGACCAGCGCCGTGATGCCCTTGTCGAACGCGCCTTCCTCGAGTGTCGTGCCGAGGGTGCCGGCCTCGATCAGGGATGCCAGCCAGGCGTCGAGCTTGGCGCGCACGGCCGCGGGCGCGCGCGGAAACAGCTTGTCGGGTGACAGGTCCCCGCCGGCCGCGATGCGCGCCTTCAGCGCTGCGGCCACCCCCGGGGTCGCTAGCACGTTGGTTACCCGCTCCTGGTCCATCAGGGTCTCGATGAGCTGGCAGGCGCCGTCCATGCGTCCCCACAGTATGTCGTTCGCGCGCCAGGAGCGCTTGAAGAAACCACCAAAATGAAACACGGCGTCACCTGAGACCTTGGCAGCGAGATCGCGTCCGTAGCGTCCGCGCTGCGCGTCCTTCGGACTGATACGCACGGTGCGGATGACGTCCTTCTCACGCAGGTCAGCGAAAGTCTCGAGGGTGAAGAGATCCGCGTCGAAGTAGATGAAATCCCGGAAGGCGTCCGCGAGCGGCTTGGGGGGCTGCTGGGTTGAATCCTGTGGCGGCGCTGGAATCGCCTCCGGAGCGTCGAACAGGACGGTCGCAGGTGAACCATGTTTCGCCAGCTTCACCGCCCGCTGGTCGAGTTCGATGAGTCGCGACCGGAGTGAACGATCGATCGCGAGCAGTACGCTGTCAGCTCCGTCCACGGAATACGACGTGTACGCGTCGGCCGTGAGCTTGGGCCAGATAAGCTTGAGGCGGTCGCTGAGCTCGCGATGCAGATCGGCAATGCTTTTCTCGTCGAGCGACTGGCCCGCACCGATGCTCCCCACGGGCTTGAGCAACTCATCGTAGGCCTTGCGCAGCGTGTCCCAGATGTCGACCGGATCCCTGTCCTTGCCCATCCAGTCGAATTCGCCGTCATCAACGAGTCGCTCCATTGCATAGCGCACCACCTCCAGCGCCTGGATATGGGCGCCAATGACGAGGCGCACGTCGGACCGCAGCTCGGCGACAGGGCCACCGCCGAGCGGCGGCGCCTTGACCGCATACATCAGGTGAAACATTCGACGCAGGCGAAAGTACACGTCGAACGTGTGGAGCGTGGCTTCGCCTTCCGCATGCTGGTACTTGGCCGAATCCCAGTCATCGAACGCTTTCAGCAGTTGCGACGCCTTTGCGGTCGCCGCTTTGTCCAAGCGTTGCGCCTGCCCGCCTCGTTTGAGGATGCCATGCACGGCGCGTTCACTCAGTGTCACCAGCCGGCAGTTGGCGTAGCGATTCCATGTTTCGCCTCGCTCGATATCGACCTGTTCACCGTCCTCGCGAGCCTGCATGCGAGCGATGAAGGCTTGCGACTCTTGGTCGATGGATTGTTTCGCCCGTATCAGCGCCTTCACTCCGTCGATCTTGTCAGGGTCCTGGCCGATGAGTCGCCGGTAGCGCTCGATACGCTCGTTATGATGGGTGAGTTCGCGCAGGTCACCGGCGATGCTTTCGTAGCCGGGGATGGTCAGCAGCGCGCGCTGCACGGCGGAGACGGCGTCGACCTCGGTGGCGGGCGTGTCATGGTCGAAGGTCTCCGGATCCGGCTCGATGTAGAACAGCCGCCGCTCCACCGCACGATGCGCGAGCCGATGGAAAATCTCGTTGATGGTGTAGGTGAAGGGTTTGTTGTCCAGCAGTCCTCCATCGAGGAAATAGCTGTCGAGCTTTCCCACTCGACCCCAACGGGCCAGCAGGCGATCCGCTTCCTGCCACTGTTTCCAATACGTTCGATTCGCTTTGTCGTTGAGCCAGGCGTTCCAGCGCGTTCTGCCCTCAGGATCATCCTGGCCCGGTTCCACCGCCAGCCGGACGGGCGGAAAGGCCGCCGGAAAGCACGAGGTCATGCGACACAGCTTGGCCAGTGCCGGGTGAAGAGCCGCGGCATTCTCGAGCCTGAAGTCGTTCTTGCGAGTACCGCGGCGCTGCAGCCGGAAGGCGGCACGGTGATCCTTGACATCGACGGCATGGCCATGCGCGTCGACCCAGGTGTATACGTTTCCGTCCACATCGGTACTGGTGACGAACACGTCGAGTTCCGAGACCGGTGACGGTTCACAATCAGCTTCGCTGGCGGGCGACCGATCCATGGCCGCGAAGGCGCCCTCCAGTGCCGGCTGGTAGTAGCCCTCACCGTCCAGCACCGAGAGCACCTTGCCGCTCCCGCTGCCGGGGGATCGCATGAGCTTGTCCAGGCTGCCCGCCTGGCGCCACAGCTGCGCGGTCGGCGCGAACTCGGTGCCGTTGGCCAATGCGTAGCCGAGCAGCACGCCGTTCACGCCGCCGGCAGAGGTGCCGCTGATGATATCGACGACGATGTCCGAATCGGTGAGCGCCTTGATGAGCTTGTACACCGACTCGCCGCGCACTGCGCGATGGAACTCGCGGGCCACGCCGTTGATGTAGATGGCGAGCGACACGCCGCCGTACATCACCAGTCCGAGACGCACTTCGCGCGAGCGCGTCGCGGTGGTGGGGTCCGGAGTGGATGCGTTCATGAATCCTCCTTGATTCGGGCCGTTGGCTGCCATCGAGTGGCCGGATTCTCGGCAGGCGGCAGAAACCCTGTCAAGGCAGGCGGCGCTCTTGTCCGCGCGGACCATGGCCGCAACGCACGCACCGACGACCCAGACAGATACTTCACGTCGTGAATCGCGTAGCCTTCCCGCGATGCAATCGCCGCCGACCGTCACGTAAGCGCCCGTCCATGAGCCGACCCTCCTTCGCAGCGATGCCGGCGCGTGGCGCGGCCACGTTCGCCTGGCCCTTCTTGCTGGCGCTTGCGGTGCTTGTGGCCTGTCGCCTGGTGATCGACCTCGCCCAGCCGCTGCTCGCAGACGACACCTGGTGGCACGTCGCCCTGGGACGCGTATTCCTGGCCGAGCACGGCCTGCCGGCGGCGGAGCCGCTGCTCTTCACCTCGGCGGGGCACGCCCAGCACTACCAGGAATGGCTGTTCGAGGTGCTCGTGGCGCTGGTTGATCGCGCCGGAGGCCTGCCCGCGCTGCGCGCGCTCGAACTGCTGCTCGGCGCGGCGGTGCTGCAGCAGGTCTACCGCTTCGGTCGCCACCAGGGCTTTGCCCCGTCCGTGGCGCTCGCGCTGGTCGCGAGCCTGGTGCTGTTCGCCTACCAGCGCCTGCTGCAGCTACG
>JAIEQK010000219.1 GCA_019747795.1 Gammaproteobacteria bacterium
CCTGAGCCGCGCCCGGACTCGCACGGCGGTGGCTAGAGGTCCCGCGGGGGCGCCGCGCCTGGCGCTCGCGCTGCTGTTCTGCGCGGGCGCGCCGGCGGCGCGCGCCTTCGACACTCTGCGCGTCGGCGAACTGGCGCTGACCCCGACCTTTCAGGCCATCGTCACCTTCCAGCACGGCGAGGGCATCAACTACGGCGTGGGCGCGCTGGACTCGCCGGGCGAGACCGAGCGCGACGTGAGCTACCTGGTCGCGAAGCCCAAGGTCGACCTGCTGCTGCCGCTCGCCTCCGCCACGGCGGGCGGCAAGGCGGAGGCCTACGGTGCGGTGTCGGTGGTCGCGGCCACCACCCAACTGGACGGCGAGATCTCCGGCCAGGTCGCGCGCGCCGGCGACTGGGCGGTGGACACCGACCACGCCTACCTCGGGCTCCGCAACGAGGTGCTGGATCTCTCCGTCGGCGGCCAGGAGTTCACCGTCGGCGACGGCTTCGTGATCGGCGACGGCAACTTCAACCAGGGCGGTGAGAACGGCCAGTACTGGTCGGGGGCCTTTCTATCCTGGCGCAACAGCGCGGTCTTGAAGGTCAACACCAAGCCGGTGCGCGGCGACGTGTTCTGGCTGCGCTCGGACACCGACTTCAAGGATGCACGCGTGGTCGGCATCAACCTCGAGACCACGACCGAGGAGCGCTTCGGCTCGCTGGGGCTCATGTGGATGGAGGTCATCCAGGGCGGCGCCTTCAACTACGACGGCATGAAAGTCGTGAACGTGCGCGGCCGCGGCATGCACCTGCCGAGCTTCCCGGCGCTCAGGCTCTACGGCGAATGGGTGCGCCAACTCGGCAACGACGACCAGGCCGGCGGACGGCCGAACGACGCCACGGGCTGGTACCTGGAAGGCGAGTACACCCTGCCCCGCCTGCCGTGGACCACGCGGCTCAGCTATCGCTACACCTGGCTGTCCGGCGATCGGCCGGAAACGGTCGAGAACGAGGAATACCGCGGACTCTTCTTCACCATCTTCCGCCGCGACTGGGACACCTTCTACCAGGGGGAGATCGCCGGCGAGTATCACCTGTTCAACCAGAACCAGGTGACCCAGATGCTGAAGCTGAAGACCTTTCCGCGTCCCGACTGGGCGCTCGGCCTGTGGTACTACCACCATGCGCTCGAGCAGCCGCACTACTTCGCCACCCAGCTGACCGAGCGCAACTGGGCGGACGAGGTCAACGTCGGCGTCGAGCACTTCATGGCGAAGCGCTACTACACCTACCTCGGCTTCGCCTGGTCGACGCCCAATGCCGCCGCCCGCCAGGTGTTCGGCAACGAGGAGTTCTGGGTGGCGCAGACTTATCTCAGCTACACCTTCTGAGGCTCGCCATGCAGGAGTCCACGACAGTCCCCGCCGCCTTCACAGAGGACGCCGCCTATGCCGCCGGCTGCGCGTGGGTGGACGGCGCGTACCTGCCCATCGCCGACGCGCGCATTCCCATCACGGACACCGGTTTCACCCGCTCGGACTGCACCTACGACGTGGTCGCCGTGTGGCACGGGCGCTTCTTTCGTCTCGACGCGCACCTCGCGCGCTTCGAACGATCGTGGCAGGCCCTGCGCCTGTCGCCGCCGCTGGACCGCGACGGCATGGCCGCCGTGCTGCACGAGTGCGTGCGCCGCAGCGGGCTGCGCGACGCCTACGTGGAAATGGTGGTCACGCGCGGCTCACCGCCCCCCGGCGTGCGCGACCCGCGGCGCTTCGCCAATCGCTTCTACGCCTTCGCCATTCCCTACGTGTGGATCGCGACACCCGAGGTGCAGGCGCGCGGCCTGCATCTCGCCATCGCCCGCGACGTGGTGCGCATTCCGCCGCAAGCGGTCGACCCGCGCGTGAAGAACTTCCACTGGGCAGACCTCACCCGCGGGCTGTTCGAGGCCTACGAGCGCGAGGCCGAGACGGTGGTGCTGCTGAACGCCGCCGGCGAGGTGACCGAGGGGCCGGGCTTCAACCTCTTCGCCTGGTGCGACGACGTGCTGTGGACGCCGGCCGCGGGCGTGCTGGAGGGCATCACCCGCGACACCGTGCTGGCGCTCGCCGCCGAGCACGGTCTCGCGACCCGCGTCGCAGCTTTCGACGCCGCCTTGCTCGCGCGCGCCGACGAGATCTTCCTGACCAGCACCGCGGGCGGCATCATGCCGGTGTCGCGGCTGGACGGGCGACCGGTCGGTGACGGACGGCCGGGCGAGATCACGCGCGCGCTGTCCGACAATTACTGGCGCGCGCACGACGAGCCGCGCTGGAGCACGCCTGTCCAGTACTGACGCGCCATCGACACCCTCACGGATTTACAACCAGACCATGCACATCGACGTCGAGACCCTGCCCGACAATCCCGTGACCCTGCCCGAGACCCTGGGCTTCGGTCGTCATTTCACCACGCGCATGTTCACGCGGCGCTACGACCGCGAGCGCGGCTGGCACGACGCACGCATCGAGGCCTACCGGCCGCTGACCCTGGACCCGGCCGCAACCGTCTACCACAACGGCCAGATGATCTTCGACGGCACCAAGGCCTACCGGCGCCCCGACGGCGACATCAACCTGTTCCGACCGGACTGCAATGCCGAGCGCTTCAACGCCTCGGCGCGGCGCATGGGCATGCCCGAGGTGGATGTCGACGAGCACGTCGCCGCGATCACCGAACTCGTGCGGCTCGAGCATCGCTGGGTCCCGGGCGGCGACGGCACGGCGCTGTACATCCGGCCCGTGATGATCGCGACGGAGAAGACCCTCGAGGTACGCGCGAGCCGCGAGTACCTGCACTACATCATCCTCTCGCCCGTGGCCCCCTACTTCGCCGCAGGCTTCGCGCCGGTCGCGGTCTACGTCGCGGCCGACTACGTGCGTGCCGTGCGCGGCGGCACGGGCGAGGCCAAGACGCCCGGCAACTACGCGGGCTCCATCGCCGCCACCGAACTCGCGCTCGCACGCGGCTGCCAGCAGGTGCTGTGGTTGGACGGCGTCGAGCGCCGCTGGGTCGACGAGGTCGGCGCGATGAACATCGCCTTCGTGCGCAACGGCCGCGAGATCATCACGCCGGTGCTGACCGGCGCGATCCTGCACGGCGTCACCCGCCGCTCGCTGCTGCAGCTCGCGCCCGACCTGGGGTTTCCCGCGCAGGAGCGACGCATCTCCATCGAAGAAGTGCTGGACGGCCTCGCCAGTGGGCACATCACCGAGGTGTTCGGCATGGGCACCGGCGCGGTGCTCGCGCCGGTCGGCCGGCTGGTCTACCAGGACCGAGAAATCACCGTCGGCGACGGGCAGCCGGGACCGGTGGCCCGCCGGCTGCACGCCGAGCTGACCGGTCTGCAGACCGGCAGGCGTCCCGACCCCTACGGCTGGACGCGGCGCATCGCCGTGTCCGGCTGATCACCTGCCACGGAGCACGCCATGACCACCGTTCGCCTGATCGAATACCAGGACGCCGAGCCCGCCGTGCGCGCCGTCTACGACGACATTCGCGCGACGCGCAAGACCGACTTCATCAACAACTTCTGGAAGGCGCTGGCCAACAACCCCGTCCAGCTCGCCGCCACCTGGCAGGCGGTCAAGGCGGTGATGGCGCCCGGCGCACTGGACGCCCTGACCAAGGAGTTGATCTACATCGCGGTGTCGGTGGCCAACTCCTGCGAATACTGCACCCACTCGCATACCGCCGCCGCGCGCGCCAAGGGCATGAGCGACGCGCAGCACGCCGAACTGCTCGCGGTGATCGGCATGGCCTTTCATACCAATGGCCTGGTGAACGCGATGCAGGTGGAGGTCGACGACGTCTTTCGCGTGTGATCCGCGGGCCGAGCCGCGCGACATTGCGCAGGCACTGTGCACGCGCAGTTCACAACACGTTCAGTGCGGCGGCCTAGCATGCGCCCCGACGCCTGGCGGCGCCGGCGGCGGCCGAGGCAACCAAATGCGCGGTCAGGCGTCAGAAGCCCAGGCGGACGCTGACCGCCCTCACTCAGACCTGGAGAGTTCGAGCCATGTCCCAAGCCCTGTGGCGCAGCACCGCGGTCCTGTTGCTGCTCGTCACCTGCACCTATTCCGCAGGGGCCCATGCCCGTCACGGCCGCTGGAGCGGCAGCGTCGGCTTCTATTACAACGATCCCTGGTTCTGGGGCCCCGATCCCTTCTGGTATCCCTACCGCCCCTACGTCTACAGCCCGCCCCCGGTGATCATCGAGCAGCGCGAGCCGCCGGTGTACATCCAGCGCCCGGCCGCGCCCCAGCCCCAGGCGCCCGCCACGGTCTGGTACTACTGCACCAACCCGGCGGGCTATTACCCCTACGTCCAGAATTGCACCCAGCCCTGGGTGACGGTGGATCCCAGCACCGTTGCCCCGGCCCCGGCGCAGTGATGCGCAAGAGCAGGAGCCCACGATGATGAACAGACCTACGCGACTCGTCGCCCTCGCGCTCAGCGCCGGCCTGGCCGGCTGCGCGACCTACCCGACCGGCCCGAGCCTCATGGCGCTACCGGGCAGCGGCTCGACCTTCGAACAGTTCCGCCTCGACGATGCCATGTGCCAGGGCTATGCCCAGCAGATGCTGGGCGGCAAGACGCCGCAGCAGGCGGCCTCCGACAGCGGCGCGAACACCGCCGCAGTGGGCGCGGTGGTCGGCGCCGCGGCCGG
>JAIEQK010000167.1 GCA_019747795.1 Gammaproteobacteria bacterium
CGCGCCGCCGGGACCGGCATGCCGCAGCTCGCGAGCGATGACCTCCTGTGGACCGACGCCTCGGTGGTCGGCCAGATGCGCGAGGAACTGAACAACCTGAAGAGCCTGCTCGAATCGCAGCTCTCGGGTCTCGCATGGTCGGAGTTCGGCTCGCGCCACCCGCTGCGCGCGCGGCTGATGCGCGTGCTCGGCCAGGTCGGCATCTGCCCGGCCCTGGCCCGCGACCTCGTCACCGACGTGCCGGACGACCTCGACTACCGCGCCGGCTGGCACCGCGCGCTGGCGCTGCTCGTGATGCGTCTGCGCACCCGCGACGACCCGATACTCCGCCACGGCGGGCGCGTCGCCCTGCTCGGGCCGACCGGCGTCGGCAAGAGCACCGCGGTCAGCAAGCTGGCCGCGCGCTACGCGCTCAAGTACGGCGCCGAGCGGGTCGCCATCGTGTCCATGGACGATCGTCGTCTGGGGGCCCATCAGCAGATGAAATCCTTTGGCCGTCTGATCGGCGCGACGGTGCAGGTCGCGCGCGATCTGGAGGAACTGGCGCCGGTGCTGGCCGAACTGCGCGGCAAGAGCCTGGTGTTGATCGACACCCCCGGGAGCGCGCCCGGCGACGCCCGCTACCAGGACCTGGCCCGCGGCCTCACGGAGATGGAGGCCGGCATCGAGTGCTACGCCGTGCTGTCCGCCACCACCGATTACCTCGCGGCGACCAAGGGCCTGAAGGCGCTCGCCGAACTGGGCCTCGCGGGCTGCATCCTGACCAAGCTGGACGAGGCCGCCACCCTCGGGCCGTCGCTCTCGGCCATCGTCGAGGCCGGCCTGCCCATCGCCTATACCAGCGCCGGCCAGCGCGTGCCGGACGATCTTGATACCGTCACCGCGCGCGGCCTCATCGAGCGCACGGTGGAACTCGCCAAGAGCGCGCCCGCGCCCCGCGATCGCGGCGCCTTCGAGCGGGCGTTCTCGGCATGAATGGCGCGACCCACTTCCGCGCCATGCAGCCGACCCGCGTCATCGCCGTGACCAGCGGCAAGGGCGGCGTGGGCAAGACCACGGTGTCGATCAACCTGGCCGTGGCGCTCGCGAGCCTCGGCCGCGAGGTGGTGCTGCTCGACGCGGATCTCGGGCTCGCCAACGTCGACGTGCTGCTCGGTCTCTCGCCGGCGCGCACCCTGACCGACGTCATCGCCGGACGCTGCACGCTCGAGGACGTGCTGGTCACCGGACCGGCCGGCCTGCGCGTGGTCCCGGCGGCGTCCGGCATCCAGCACATGGCGGAACTCTCGGAACACGAGCGCGCCGGCCTCATCTCGGCGTTCAACCAGCTCGAGCGCGCGGCGGACTTCATGGTGGTCGACACCGCCGCCGGCATCGCCGCCAACACGCTCGATTTCTGCGACGCCTCGCACGAGGTGCTGGTGGTCGTGACCGACGACCCGGCCTCGCTGACCGATGCCTACGCGACCATCAAGGTGCTCAACCAGCGCAGCCGGCGCAACCGCTTCCGCGTGCTGGTCAACATGGCGCAGGACGACCAGGTCGCGCGCAGGGTCTATCGCCGCCTGCTCGAGGTGACCGATCGCTACCTCGACGTGGCGCTCGATCTCGCCGGGGTCATTCCGCTCGATGGCCACGTGCGCAGCGCCGTGCGCCGTCGCCAGGCCCTGGTCGACGCCTACCCGGCCAGCCGCGCCGGCCAGGCATTCAAGAATCTCGCCGCCACAACCGATAAATGGCCCATTCCACGATGGGCGAGTGGCCGGATGGAATTTTTCGTGGAACGCATGACACGCATGGAGTCACTCGGGAGGGTAGTAAACGTATGAAGAAGTTGGCTGCATACAAGCAGAACGCCGCGTCCGACATCGCGGCGCGAAGCCAGAACCAGCTGGTCACGGACTATGCGCCGCTGGTCAAGAGGATCGCCTATCACCTCATGACCCGGCTGCCGCCGACGGTGCAGGTCGACGACCTGATCCAGTCCGGCATGATCGGGCTCCTGGAGGCGGCGCGGAACTACGACGCCTCCCAGGGCGCGAGTTTCGAGACCTACGCCGGCATCCGCATTCGCGGCGCCATGCTGGACGAGATCCGCAAGGGCGACTGGGCGCCCCGTTCCCTGCACCGCAAGGTGCGCGCCATCACCAAGGCGGTGGCCGACATCGAGGCCCGCGAGGGCCGCGACGCGCGCGACGCCGAGGTGGCGAAGGAAGTCGGCATGTCGCTCGACGAGTACTACTCCACCCTGCAGGACGCGACCGGCTACCGCGTGTTCAGCTTCGAGGACCTGCCGGCCGGCGAGGAAGGCATGACCGAGAGCCTGACGGCCAAGATCCCCGAGCCGCTCGCCAATGTCGAAGGCGACCTGTTCCGTCAGGCCCTGGCCGACGCCATCGCGGGTCTGCCGGAGCGCGAGCGCCTGGTGATGTCCTTGTACTACAAGGAAGAACTCAATCTGCGCGAGACCGGCGAAGTGCTCGGCGTGAGCGAGTCGCGCGTCTGCCAGATCCATTCCCAGGCCCTGATTCGACTCAAGTCGCGCATGGCCGATTGGACCGATCAACTCTGACGCGCCCGCGACGCTGACAACTGACTGGAGATATCCGGTGGACAAGAGCATGAAAATTCTGGTCGTCGACGATTTTTCGACGATGCGCAGGATCATCCGCAACCTGCTGCGTGATCTGGGCTTCAGCAACACTGACGAAGCGGACGACGGCAGCACCGCGCTGCCCATGCTCAGGACCGGCAAGTACGACTTCCTGATCACCGACTGGAACATGCCGATCATGGAAGGCATCGACCTGGTCCGGGCCATCCGCGCCGACGCCGACCTGCGCGAACTGCCGATACTGATGGTCACCGCCGAGGCGCGTCGCGAGCAGATCGTGGCGGCGGCCGAGGCCGGGGTGAACGGCTACATCGTCAAACCCTTCACCGCCCAGACCCTGGAACAGAAGATTCAGAAGATCTTCGAACGGCTTGGCGCGGCCGCCTGAGGACACGAGCATGGCGCAACCCGCGATACAGATGGACAGTCTCGCGCTCGCCCGTCGCCTGGTCGACGCGATCGAGTCGGGGGATTCGAACCACGCCGATCACCTCATCAAGGCGTTGCACGACGGACGCTTCGACGCGCTGTACCAGGAGATCGGCAAGCTCACGCGCGACGTGCACGACACCTTCGCCGGCCTGGCGGGGGACGAGCGCCTCGTGGCGCTCGCGCAGCGGCACATGCCGGATGCGCGGGCGCGTCTGAACTACGTGGTGGAGAAGACCGAGGAGGCGGCGGACCGCACCTTGACCGCGGTCGAGAACATGCTGCCCAAGGCCGACCGCCTGGTGCAGGAAGCGCTCGCGCTCCGCGCGACGCTCGGTGCCACGGCGGCGCCGCAGGTGGCCGGTTTTCTCGACCTTGTCCAGGCCGACAGCCAGGAAATGCGCACATCGCTCAGCGAAGTGCTGATGGCGCAGGAGTACCAGGACCTCACCGGCCAGGTCATCAAGCGCACCATCGACCTGGTGGGCCAGGTGGAAGAGAAACTGGTGGAACTGGTCGCGGCCTGCGGCGTGGTGGCGAGCGGTGGCGCGGCGCTGCCGGTCTCGACCGCGAGCTCCCACGGCCCGGCGGTGCGCGAGGACGAGAACGTCGTCAGCCGCCAGGCGGACGTCGATGAACTGCTCGCCAACCTGGGCTTCTGAGCCCACGGCCATACAGATCCCCGCGGCGTCCGCCGCTATGACATATGCAGCCGCGGCGCGCGCCCATTCGCGCGCCGCGCGCCACGCCACGCAGGACCTGCGCGGCGTGCCGGCGAACTCATTCAGGTGAACGGCGATGGACGACGAAATTGTCCAGGATTTTCTCATCGAGGCTGGCGAGACGCTCGAGTCGCTCGATGAGCAGCTCGTGGCGCTGGAGAGCGCACCCGACGACAAGGCGCTGTTGAACGCGGTGTTCCGCGCCTTCCACACCATCAAGGGCGGCGCGGGCTTCCTGGGGCTCGAGCACCTGGTGGCGGTGAGCCACAAGTCCGAGGACGTGTTCGACATGCTGCGCAACGGCGTGCTGCGCATCGATGCGACGCTGATGGACGTGTTCCTGCAGGTGCTGGACGTACTGCGCGGCATGTTCGATCAGCTGCGCGCCGGCGAGACGCCGTCCGCCGCCCCTGCCGAACTGCTCGCACGCCTGCAGGCGGTCAAGAACGGCGAATCGCTGGCCGCGCCCGCGAGCATCACGCCGCTGACCGCCGCCCATGCCGTGGCACCGGCGCCCGCGCCCGACGAGCCGGACCTGATGGCCGCCATCGTCGAGGAGATGAGCGCGCCGGAAGAGGCGGCGGAGGGCGACGCCGTCGACCCCGATCTCATCACCGAGGCGGAATTCGACGCGCTGATGGACAGCCTCGCCGCGCAGAAGGCGGCGACACCAGCGACCCCGCCCAGCGCGGCCGCGGATCTCATTACCGACGACGAGTTCGAATCGCTATTGGACGGCATGCACGGCAAGGGCCAGTTCGTCGCCGCCAAGGTCGCCGCCCCGACCGCGGCCGGCACGTCGTCCGACGAGCTCATCACCGACGAAGAGTTCGAAGCGCTCCTCGACGACATGCATGGCAAGGGCAAGTTCGAACCCGCCGCGCTGCCATCGGTGGCGGCGCCGATCGCCGCGCCGGTCGCGGCGCCCGTGGCCAAGGCCAGCGCG
>JAIEQK010000278.1 GCA_019747795.1 Gammaproteobacteria bacterium
CTGGACGTGGCCGCGCTGGCACCGGGGCTCGAGAGCGCGCTCGGCCTGCGCGGCGAGGCGGAGGCCTGCCGCGAGGGCGACGCCTGGCGTGCGCGGCTCGCGCTCGATGCGCTCGAAGGCGCGTGGCGCGGACAGCGGGTGCGTGGCGCGGGGCGCTACCTGCTGGACGCGACGGGTCAGCGTATCGAAGGGCTCACGCTGCGCGTGGGCGGCAATCGGCTTGCGCTCGACGCGCGTCTCACCGACGCGGCGCTGGCGGGGGAATTCACGCTCGCCGCGCCGCGCCTGGCCGAACTCGCGCCCGAGCTCCGCGGACGACTGGAAGCCACCGGCACCCTGGGCGGCAGCCTGGCCGCGCCGCGCGTGGCGGCGGTGCTCCACGGCGCCGGACTCGCGTTCGGTGCGTGGCGCGCCACGGCGCTGGAGGGCACGGCCGATCTCGACCTCGATCGCGCGCGGCCCTCGTCGCTCAGCCTGAGCCTGGCGGAACTGTCGCAGGGGGCGCGCCGGCTCGGCGACCTGGGACTCGCGGTCAGCGGCGATGCACGCGCGCAGCGCATCGATCTCACCCTGCAGGGCGGTGCGCCGCATCTGGCACTCGCGCTCGAGGGCGCCTGGCGCGCGCCGGGCTGGGAAGGACGCCTGGTGTCGGCGCGCGTGGGTGAACCCAGCGTCGGGGACTGGCGGCTGGTGGCGCCGGCGGCACTCCGCTGGGGTCCCGACGTCCTCTCGTTGGAACGCGCCTGCCTCGCGCAGCGCCGCGGCCGCGTGTGTCTCGCCGTGCCGCGCTGGCGGCGTAACGACGCGGCCGTGGCGCTGGACGTGGACGCGCTGCCGCTCACACTCCTCGGACCGTGGTTGCCGACCACGCTCACACCACGCGGCACGCTGGGTCTGCACGCCGCGCTCGAGCGTGAGGACGAGCACTGGCGCGGGCAGGGCGACGCGCAAGTGACGCGCGGAGGCTTTCGTTATCGTGTGGCGGGCGAGCCGCTGCGTGACCTGCCGCTGCGTCGCGCGGCGCTCCGCTTCACCTTGGACGACACGCGCCTCGAGGCGCGCGTCGACGCCGCGCTGGCGGACTGGCTGGCGCTGGACGGGACGCTCGATGCCGGACTCGAGGCGGACGCACCGTGGCGCGGCCGCTTCACGCTGGACCTGCCGGACATCGTCTGGCTGGAGGGCTTCGTGCCCGAACTGGCCGGCAGCAGCGGCGCCGCGCGACTTGCGCTCACGTTGCAGGGCACGCGCGCCGCGCCCGAGATCACCGGCGAACTCGCCGCGCGCGGCGCGACGCTGCGCGTGCCGCGCACTGGCACGGTTATCGAACAGCTCGCGCTCGATTTCCGCGGCTGGCCGGCGCGCGGTCTCAAGCTGAATGGTGGCGCGAAGCTCGGTGAAGGGCAGCTCGCGCTGTCCGGCGACCTGCGACTGCCGGAGGAGGGCGGGCTCACCGCCGACCTGCAGGTGAGCGGCGAGAACCTCGCGCTGCTGCGTCTGCCGGACGTCGAGGCCGATGCCAGTCCAACGCTGACGCTCGCGATCGCGCCGGAGCGCTTCGATGTCGTCGGCAGTGTGCGCTGGCCGCGGGTGCAGGTGCGCTTGCGCGAACTGCCGGCGCAGGCCGTCGCCACCAGCAGTGACGAAGTGATCGTCGGTCCTGCCGCCGCGCGGACAAGCGCCGCAGCGCCACGCGACAACTGGTTCACCGACACCCTGTCGGCCGATCTCGACCTGGTACTGGGCGACGAGGTCGGGCTGTCCGCCGCTGGGCTCGAAGCCAAGGTCGCCGGCGCCGTGCACTGGACCAAGCCGCGCCACGATGATCGCGGTCGCGGCAGCGGGCGTCTGACGGTGAAGTCCGGCAGCTACAAGGCCTATGGGCAGTCGCTCAGCGTCAAGAGCGGCGCGCTGATGTTCGCCGGCGCGATCGACAATCCCGCGCTCGACGTGCGCGCCGTGCGTCCGGACATCGACACCACCGCCGGCGTGCGCGTCACCGGCAACCTGCGCGCGCCGCGCTTCCAACTGTTCGCCGAGCCCAGCCTGCCGGACGCCGAAGTACTCTCTTACCTCGTCACCGGCCACGGCCTCGGCGAGGCTTCGTCGGGCGAGGCGGGCCTCATCGCCCGCGCGGCTCTCGGTCTCGGCACCGAGCGCGCGGCGGTGATCGCCGGCCAGCTGTCGGGACTGTTCGCGCTGGATGAACTCGGCATCAACACCGGCACGACGGCGCGCACCTCGTCCATCGTCGCCGGCAAGCGGCTGACGCCCAAGCTGACCGTGCGCTCGGAGTTCAATCCCTTCGAGAGACTCTGGACCTTCTTCGTGAACTACAAGCTGTCGCCGCGCTGGAGCGTGGAGGCGCAGACCGGCGCGGGGCAGGGCGCGGACCTCATCTACAGCGTGGAGCGCGACAGCTTCAGCGGCGCGACCACGCCAGCGCCCGCGCCTAGATGACGCCCGGCATGATCTCCTGCATGGTCTTCACCGGCGCGTGGGCCGCCGCACGCTGAAAGGCCGGCCGCGCGGCGAGCCGCGCGTACCAGGCATCCACCGCCGGCAGGCCCGACGGCCCGACCAGCTGACGCGCGAGATGCGCGCTGTAGCCGACCGCGACGTCCACCGCGCTGAAGCCGGAGGGCAGCAGGTAGTCGTGTCGCGCGAGCACGCCGTCCACGACTTCCAGCGCCTTGTGCAGACGCCGCGCTTCGAGTTTCACCACCACCGGCGAGCGCTGCTCGGGCGGCACGAACACCTGCTGCTGGACCAGCGACGCGCCGTGCACCGCGACCGTCTCGGCGTAGTGCAGCCACTGCAGCCAGGCCGGTCGCTCGGGGTGGCCGGGCGCGCGGTGCAGGCGGCCGTCGTCGTAGGTCTCGCACAGGTACTGGGCGATGGCGCCGGACTCGAACAGGGTGAGGTCGCCGTCCACCAGGCAGGGCACGCGGCCAAGCGGTGACACCGCGAGGTAGTCCGGCGTGCGCAGGCCGGCCATGGAGAAAGGCAGGGTCACGAGTTCGAACTCGAGCCCGAGTTCGTGGAGCAGCCACAGGCTGCGCATGGAGCGCGCGCCGTCGCAGTGGTAGAGCTTGCGCATGGGCGATGGGTCCTCGTCGGTCGTCGGTCGTCGTGCTGGCGGGGGCGAGGTTATAGCATGCCCGGCATCGACGACACGGAGACCGCATCCCATGGGTACACGACTCGCGGCGCGCACCGCGCTCATCACCGGCGGCAGCCGCGGCATCGGGCTCGCCATCGCCGAGGCCTACGCGGCCGAGGGCTGCGCGCTCGCGCTGAACGCGCGCGACGGTGAGCGCCTCGCGAAGGTCGCCGATGATCTCGCCGCGCGCCACGGCGTGCCGGTGCGCGCCTTCCCCTGCGACGTCACCGCGCGCGACGCGGTGTTCGCCATGGTCGCCGAGGTCGAGGCCTGGCGGCCGCTCGACATCCTGGTCAACAACGCCGGCATCCACGTCGCCGCGCGCTTCGTCGACTACAGCTTCGAGGACTTCAAACGCATCATGGAACACAACGTGTACGGCGTGTTCCACGTCACCCAGGCGGTGCTGCCCGGGCTCATGGCGCGGCGTGGCGGACGGGTGATCAACCTCGCCTCCAGCGCGGGCAAGTGGGGCTCGCGCAACCAGAGCGCCTACAACGCCTCGAAGCACGCGGTGGTGGGACTCACCCGCTGCCTGGGACTCGAGATGGCGCCCTACAACGTGCTGGTGAATGCCATCTGCCCGTGGATAGTCGAGACCGACATGCTGCATGACTTCGTCGCCGGCCATGCCGCGGCGATCGGCGAATCGCCCGAAGCGCTCGTCGACCGCTACACGGCCTCGGTGCCCTTGCAGCGCCTCATCCAGCCGCGCGAGGTGGCCGGGCTCGCGCTCTACCTCGCCTCGGACGAGGCCAGCTACATCAACGGCCAGGCCTGGGCGGTGGACGGCGGCTACACGATGATCTGAGGGCATGATCCGAAGGAGGGGCGATTCTCCCCACCAAAGTAGAGCGTTCCCACGCCGTGATCTCTACAATGCGGCCTGCGCGGCGGGGGGCCGCGCGCTGATTTCATTCTCGGTGGTAAGGCGGTCGATGTCAGGGACAGCGAAGGTGCAGGTGAGGGCCTCTCACGGGGGGCACGGCGTGTTCACCCTGGAACCCTTGGCGGGCGGGCAGCGCATCCTGCAGTTCGTCGGACCGCTCTGCGATCGGCACGCGGTGATGCGCGCGGCGGGCGCCGGGGCCGGGGATGGCTTCCTGCAGATCGCGCGCGACAGCTTCTACGCGCTTTCCGGCGGCCCGGACGACTTCGTCAACCATTCCTGCGCGCCGAATGCCTACGTGCGCTTCGACCAGGACGGCGTGTTCCTGGTCGCGCGCGCCGCCATCGCGGCCGGTGAAGAGCTGTACTTCGACTACGGCGTCACGCAGATCGAGTTTCCCTTCCGCTTCGACTGCCTGTGCGGCGCGGCCGAGTGCCGCGGGCCCATCGGCAATTGCGACGAATTGCCCGCCGCGACGCTCGCCACCTACCGCGCGGCGGGCATGGTGCCGGCGTACATCGAGGAAGAGCTGCGGCGCCTGGGGCGCTGAGGCGTTTGGTCGCGCCGTGCACGGCCGATTGAAATCGGCCCTACAGGGTCGGCGCGCCACCTCACCGACGCCGCGCGCACTGTGTAGGGCCGATTTCAATCGGCCGCGCACGGCGCCCGCTGCGGCGCGGTTTTGTAGGTCGGACTTCAG
>JAIEQK010000279.1 GCA_019747795.1 Gammaproteobacteria bacterium
CGCCCGCGCCGCCGCCCGCCGACCGGCTGCGCGGCGTGGAGCCCGGACGTCGCCAGGCGCAGCGCGTGCGTCCCACGCGCCTGTCCCACGTGATGCTGTTCAGCCCCGACGTGCCGCGCCAGAGCGCGTTCTACACCGCGGGCCTGGGCCTCGCGGTCAGCGACACCTCGCTCGACCTGCTGGCCTTCCTGTGCGGCCAGCTCGGCTCGGACCACCACCTGCTCGCCTTCGCCAAGTCGCCGCGGCCCGGCTTTCACCATGCCGCGTGGGAGGTGGCCGACCTCGCCGAGTGCGGCATGGGCGCGATGCAGATGCGCGACGCCGGCCACGCCGATGGCTGGGGCGTCGGCCGTCACGGCGCGGGCGCCAACCACTTCCATTACGTGCGCGATCCCTGGGGCTCGTTCTGCGAGTACGCGTCCGACATCGACTTCGTGCCACCAGGCGGCGCCTGGCAGCCGACCATGCTCGACCCACTCGCGGCCCTGCACTACTGGGGGCCGGAGATCCCCGAGGATTTCCTGCGCAATCACGAGACGCCGCCGCCCCTCGCCTGAGGCGCGGCCTTCATCACCACGCCACCAGGGGAGACGCGCGTGAAGGACTTTACCGTCGACAATCTGACCGACGAAGTGATCGCGGCCTACACCGCCAAGGCCGTGACGCCGCGAATGCAGGAGATCTTCGCCGCGCTGATTCGCCATCTGCACGGCTTCGTGAAGGAGGTCGAGCTGACCGAGGCCGAGTGGTTCGCCGCCATCGAGTTCCTGACCGCGACCGGCAAGAAGTGCGACGACAAGCGCCAGGAGTTCATCCTGCTGTCGGACACGCTCGGCGTGTCGATGCTGGTGGATGCGATCAATCATCCCAAGGGCGGCGCGGGCACCGAGTCCACCGTGCTCGGGCCGTTCTACGTGCCGGCCTCGCCCGCGATGGCCTTCGGCGCGGATCTCCGCCGCCGGCACCTGCCGGAAGCCGAGACCTGCCTCGTCACCGGCAAGGTCACGGACGAGCAGGGCGCGCCCATCGCGGGCTCCACGCTCGAGGTCTGGCAGACCGCGGCCAACGGCTTCTACGACGTGCAGGACGCGAGCGCGCCCGAGTGGAACCTGCGCGGCTGCTACACCACCAACGAGCATGGCGAATACGCGCTGGTGACCGAGAAGCCGGTGTCCTACCCGGTGCCGACCGACGGCCCCGTGGGGCGCATGCTCGCCGCCGGCGGACGCCACGCGTTCCGGCCCGCGCACCTGCATTTCATGATCAAGGCGCAAGGCTGCGAGCCGCTCGTCACGCACGTGTTCGTCGACGGCGACGCCTATCTCGATTCCGACGCGGTGTTCGCCACCAAGCAGAGCCTGGTGGGTGAGTTCAAGCCGGGTGTCGGTGGTGAAGAGGCGAAGCGCTTCGGCATCGAGGGGCCGTACGTGAAGCTCGAGTACGACTTCGGGTTGATGCGGGTGCGTTGATGTAAGCGGGGACGTAAACGGGGACAGACCACGGTTTCGCGGGGTACCGCGAAACCGTGGTCTGTCCCCATTTACCCGCACCGCGTGACAACCGTGGTCTGTCCCCGTTTATCGCTGCCCACCCCACACCGGCGCCACGCGCAGCGCCGTCACCCACAGAGCCGCGGCCAACGCGCCGGCCAGCACGTCGCTTGGGTAATGCACCTGCAGATACACCCGAGCGACACAGACCACCACCACCAGCAGAGCGAGCGCCGGCCACGCAGGCCAGGGCAGGCGCGCGCCCGGGCGCAGCGCGAGCGCGAGGGCGAAGGCCGCTACCTGAGCGGCATGGCCGCTCGGGAAACTCGAACTCGCCGGCAGCGGGACCAGCGCGGCGAAGATCTCCGGGCGCGGTCGCAGTACGAGCTCCTTGCCGATGCGCGCCAGCGCCCAGCCGAGCATGAGGGCGAGCGGCACGAAACCGGCGTCGCGGCCGCGCCCGGCGCGCCAGTCGATGAATGCGACCAGCGCTGCCAGCGGCGCCAGCACCGCGAGCCCGCCCGCGTGAGTCACGGTGCGGAACAGCGCGTCCAGCGTCGGCGTCTGCATGGCGTGCAGCGCGACCAGCGCCGCCGCATCGAAGTCCGGCACGCGGCAGCGCGCGCCAGGGCAGAGATGGTCGGCGCCGGCGCGCAACAGCGCCGCGCCGCCAAGCGCCAGCAGTCCGGCCAGCCGCCAGCGCCGGCCGCGAGACGTCGTCATATGCGGATCTGCGCCCAGCGCTGGCCGCGCCAGTAGCGCGCGAAGATCGCGGCCTGCAGGCAGCGATAGCCGATGTTCGCGACCCAGATGGCGGTCAGGCCGAGGCCGAGCACCGGCCCCACCACCCAGGCGACCGGCAGGAACACGAGCCACTGGTTGGCGATCGCGGTCAGCATCACGCGCCGCGTGTCGCCCGCGCCGAGCAGGGCGTTCTGCATCACCGTGCCGACCGCCTCGAACAGCATGCTCATGCCGACCAGGCAGAGCGGCCAGCGCGCCGCGGCGAGCGTCTCCGGCGGCAGCGCGTAGATGCTGGTCAGGATCCACTCCGGCGCGAGCACCATGGGCAGGCCGAGCGCGCCCATCACGAGCATCGCGACCTTGACCACGTCCCAGGCCCAGCGCGCGGCGTCAGCCGCGTCGTTGCGCCCGAGCGCCTGGCCGACCAGGGTCGCGCAGGCGAGACCGAAACCCATGCCCGGCAGGTAGGCGACCAGCATCAGGTTCATGAGCACGTTGGCGGCCGCGACTTCGGCGGTGCCGACCTTGCCGATGATCCAGAAGAGCGCGAGAAAACCCGCCGAGAAGAACACCTGCTGCACGCCGTTCGGCAGTGAGAGTTGAATGAGGCGCAGGATGTCCGCGCGCGCCGGCAGGCGTTCGAGGAAGCCCAGCGCGCGCGCCCAGCGCAGTCCGAGCAGCACGTAGATGGAACTGCCGAAGCCGAGCGACACCACCGAGGCGATGGCCGCGCCGCGCACGCCGAGCGCCGGCGCGCCGAAGTGCCCGAAGATCAGCACGTAGTTCAGCAGGATGTTCAGCGCGTGCATGGCGATCAGCGTCGCCATGTAGAGCCGCGTCAGGTCCACCGCGTTCCAGTAGCCGCGAAAGGCGAAGTTGGTCGCGACGAAGATGATGCCTGCCGAGCGGATCTGCAGGTAGGGCACGCCCAGTTCGATCACCGCCGGGTCGTGGTTGATGTAGTGATAGACGTGGGGAATCGCGTGGTACAGCCCGACCGACAACAGCGGCGCGACCAGCACGATGATGAGCAGCGCCGCGTTCAGGAACCAGCCGGTCTCGGCGAGTCGTCCCTGGCCCTTGCGCCGCGCGGCCGAGGCCTGCACGCCGGTCGAGAAGCCGAGAATGATCGACTGGGTGAGGAACAGCGCGAAGCCGCCGTAGCCGACCGCCGCCAGCGCCGCGTTGCTGTTCGGCAGACGGCTCACCATGGCGGTGTCCACCAGGTTCAGCACGTTCTGCGACACCATGCCGGCGATCACCGGCAGGGCGAGATTCAGGATGCGCTTCAGGCGGGACGGTTCGAGCAAGGGCGCGTGCTTCCCAGGGGCGGTCGGACACCGCGCTCGCGCCCGGCGACGCGCATTCTAACGAGGCGCGGCACGCCTGCGCCAATTCGGGGCGCTGGCGTCGCCCCTGTAGGTCGGACTTCAGTCCGACATTCATTCCAGGGCATGCCCAAAGTCTCCGACATGAACGTCGGACTGAAGTCCGACCTACACCGCGTCCGCCATCGACTCCACCGGCTTGCCGATGTTGCCGTCGACGAAGCGCGCGAAGTCGGGGTGGAAGCGGTCGCGGCGACTCTGCCACCAGTCGCTGTAGCCGGGCGCGGTGCTCGCGTAGCGAATGGTGTAGCCGATGCGGCGCGTGGTGAACTGCTCGCCCAGGTGCAGCGCGCGCAGGTAGGTGGCCTGGGTCGAGTCCATGAGGTAGAGCGCGAGCTCGTCCCAGCGGTAGCGCTCGCTGTCGCTGAGTTCGGGCCGCTGGCGAATGCCCTTCACCCACACGTCGAGGTTGTCATTACTGAGCAGCACTTCGCGAAAGCGGTTGGTCGCGTCGCGCAGCGCGTCGATGGCCGACAGGCGCGCGAGACGGTTCGCCTGGCGCACCTGCAGCGCGAGGTAGATGACCGAGCCGATCATCGCGAGCGCGTTGATGAAACTGCCGAGGTAGCCGAGTTCTTCCAGAAGGTGCATGGGGTCTGCGCTCCAGCGTCCGTGACGGCGCATTTACGCGCACGGCGAGGGCGCTTGGCAATGCCGGGTACGCGTGCCAGGATTGCCCGTCACCGGCGTTCGAGCCGGCCAGTCCAATGCTTGAGGGGGAGACCATGCCGAAGATCACCGGAACGCCCGAGGATCGCGAACAGATTCGCGAACTCTACGCCCGCTACGCCATCACCATCGACAACGAGCGTTTCGAGGACTGGGTGCAGTGCTTCACGCCGGACGGCATTTTCGACAGCCCGGTCTACGGTCAATTTCCCGGCCACGCGAAGCTGCGCGAATTCACCCAGGGCTACCAGCGTTCCTGGGAGGGTGGCAAGGTGCGCCACATGATGGTGAACGTCAGTTTCGACATCGACGGCGACACCGCCACCGGTTTCTGCAACCTGATCTACTTCTCGCTCAAGGGCGGCAAGACCGAGCTCACCGCGGTCGGCGGCTACAACGACAAGCTGCGCAAGGAGAACGGCGAGTGGCGGTTCACCTACCGGCGGGTGCATATCGACCAGTGAGGCCGTGCCTGGCCGATTGAAATCGGCCCTACAGGGCAGGTCTCAACCCGCCACGCAGGAC
>JAIEQK010000295.1 GCA_019747795.1 Gammaproteobacteria bacterium
CGTACGGCTGCCGGCCGCCGCCGAGCCGCTGCTCGACTTCGTCCAGCAGACCGTGCCGCGCCTGGCCGCGCAGGCGCCGCCGGTGCACCGCGCCGCGCCCGACATGACGGCGCCCACGCGCGAACGCGAGCAGGTGCTCGGCGCCGCGCTCGCGCTGGTCACGCGCTTCACCGAGGACTGCCTCGATGGCGAGCGCATGTACGACTCGCGCCGCATCGCGCGGCGCATGTTGCTGCAGTCCGCGCTGTGGTTCCCCGACGGTCCGCCGCGCATGGGCGAGGACGGTATCGTCGCGCTGATCGAGCCCTATATCCGCGGCTTCTGACGCCCTTTTCTCCCGCGACTCAAGCGGGCTCGACCGTCACCGGCGTGCCGAACAGCACGGCCGTACCGCTCGCTTCGTCATAGGCCTCGTCATCGGTCAGCGCATTGGCGTTGACCCCGGGGCGGCGCGTCGCGAAGCCGAGCTGCATGCCCTCCGCATCGTGACCGTAGCCGTGGGGCAGGCTCACCACCCCCGGCATCAGGTCCGGCGTCACCTGCACCGGCGCCACCACGCTGCCTGTGCGGCTGGTGATCCGCGCCTCCCCGCCGTCGTGAACGCCCAGGCGGTCCGCGTCCTGCGGTGACATCTGCAGCGTGCAGGGCCACTCGCCCCGGGTGGTGAATGGCAGGTTGTGCATGAAGGAGTTGCTCGAGCGCAGCACCCGTCGCCCGATCAGCAGCATCTCCTCGGTGTGCTCGGCCATGCGCGCGCGCAGGCGCGGCAGGTCATTCAGCATGGTCGGTGGCGCGAGCTCGATGCGGCCGCTCGCGGTGTTCAGCACTTCGGACAGGCGCGGAGTGAGCGGGCCGAGGTCGATGCCGTGGGGCGCGGCCTTCACGTCGTCCAGGGTCATGCCTTGTGGGCGGCGGCCAAAGGCGTCGCCGTGCGGACCGAGGCGCAGCAGCATGTCGATGATGCGCTCCGGCCCGACGGCGGTCGCGAGCGCGGCACAAATCTCTTCCGCGGTGAGCGCGAGACCCGGCTCGGCCGCGGCCGCCTGGGCTGCCACCTGCGCGAACACGGCGTCGTCGGCGGTCTTGTCGTCCGCCGCGCCGAGTCCCATGAAGGGCGCCGCGATGCGCAGCAGTACCTGCCACGCGCTCGGCGCATCGGGCGGCGGAGGCACGGGCGCCCCTGACCAGCGCAGCGTGTTGCGGACCGCGAGATGCGCCGGGCCGAATTCGAAGTGTCCGTGCTGCGCGGCCGGCGGCGTCGGCAGGATCAGGTGCGCGAGCCGCGTGGTCTCGTTGATGTAGCAGTCCACCGCCACCAGGAAATCCAGCTCGCGGAACGCGCGTTCCAGCGTCGCGGAGTTCGCGGCGCTGCGCAGCGGATTGGTCATCAGCAGCAGCATCGCGCGTATCTGGCCTTCGCCGGGCGTCAGGATCTCCTCGGCCATGGTCGAGGCGGGCAACATGCCGCCGGTCTCCGGCCGCCGCGAGACGCGGCTCGTCCAGCGGCCGAAGCTGAAGGGCGGCGCGGCGCCGAGCGCGCGGTAGGGCGCGGCGGGATTCGGGAACATCGCGCCACCTGGCCGATCGAGGTTGCCAGTCAGGATGTTGAGCAGATCCACGCCCCAGCTCGCGAGCGTCCCGAAGGCCTGCACGCAGGTGCCGAGGCGTCCGTAGCACACCGCGGATTCGGCCGAGGCGAACTCCCGCGCCAGGCGCCGGATGGTCGGCGCCGGCATGCGGCAGAACGCCGCGACCGCCTCGGGCGTGAACGGGGCGACGGCATCGGCCACCGCCTCCAGGTCGTTTACGCGTCCCTCGGCAGCGCCGAGCGACACCAGTTGCTCTTCGAACAGCGTGTGGACCATGGCGAGCAGCAGTGCGGCGTCGCTGCCGGGCCGCAGGAAGTGATGCTCGTTCGCGAGCTTCGCCGTCTCGGTGCGGCGCGGATCGATGACCACCAGCCGACCGCCGCGTTTGCGCACGGCGGTCAGCCGGCCGGGCGCGTTCGGCATGGTCATCAGGCTGCCGTGGGAAACGGCGGGGTTGGCGCCGATCACCAGCAGGTAGTCGGTGCGATCGATGTCCGGCACCGTGACGCTCAGCACCGGCAGCCAGCCGCCGTACATGAGCCCGGTCTGGATGTCCTTCGGCAGGGTGTCGATCGAGGCCGGGTTGAACACGTTCTTCGTGCCGAGCGCCTGCGCCAGCACCGGCAGGTAGAGAAACGCGAGGTCGTGCACCACCAGCGGGTTGCCCGCGAACACGCCCACGCTGTCGTCCCCGTGCGCGGCCCGCAGCGCGCCGAGGCGCGTGGCGATGAGACTGAACGCTTCCCCCCACGGGATCTCCCGCCAACCCGCGGCCGTGCGCAGCACCGGCCGCTCGAGACGGTCGGGGTCGTGGTACATCTCCTTCACACCCTGCGCCTTGGGACAGACGAAGCCGCGCGAGAAGACGTCGTCGCGATCGCCGCGCACCGCGACGATGTCGCGACCCCGGATCTCGAGCGCGAGGCCACAGGTGGCTTCACAGAAGGGACACACGCGGTAGGCGATGCGCGTCTCGTCGCCGCCGGCGGCCCCTGGTTCGGACGTTGACATCGCGCCTCTCCTACAGCCGAGTGATGCGGTAGCCGCTGCGCGGGAAGTGCACGGCCAGCGCGCCGAGCGTCGCGTCGTCACGCGTGATCGCTATCTCGTCCGCGTCCAGCACCACCAGCGTGCCGCGGCTCTCTTCCACGCCGTAGTCGTCGGCCGCGATCGCGACTTGTTGCCCGAGTTCGAGGCCCTCGACCGACACCGTCGCGCGCGGCGCGCCCGTCGCGGGACTCGCGGCGCGTGCGACCGCCAGCGCTTCTTGCGCCGCCATCGGCGTCACTTCGCCGGGACCGAAGCCTTCGATGCGCGCGAACCAGTCGGCCACCCGCGGGTGCGCCTCGATGTTCGCGAACAGTGCCGGGCTGTTCTTGAACAGCCACAGCGGGAAGAAGCACGACGCGTCGGCCAGCGTGAACGCGTCGCCGAGCAGGAAGGGCGAGACGGCGAGACGCAGGTCGAGCTGCGCGAGCGAGAGGCGCACCTGCGCGAGCGCCTGCGGCGCGCCGGCGAGGATCGCTTCGCGACTGAGCCCGGGCGACATGCCGGCGCGATCGACCAGGAACTCGGGGGGCAGGTACGGCAGCAGCGCCTCGAAGGTCGGCAGCAGCGCCTGGAACATCAGCACGCTGCCCGCCCAGGACTCGATGATGCCGATGAGGCCGGCCTGGTCGGGGGGAATGCATACCGGTGTCGGATACCACGCCTCCAGCTTGCGCGCGATGAGGCGTGTATCGCAGTAGATGTCGGCGCCGACCTGCAGGACGGGAATACGCCTGACGCCGCCGGTGAGCGGCACGAGCTCGGGCTTCGGCATCATGAAGGGCTGCTCGACGCTGTGCCACGCCACGCGCTTGTACGCCAGCAGGCGGCGAATCTTCTCGGCGAAGTGCGATTGCGGATAGTTGTGCAGGATGAGGTCGGTCATGGTCGTCGTGCTCATGCGTGGGGCAGCGGCGAGAAGTGCGCGGCCACGATGCGCCACGCGCCGGCGCGCTTGATCAGCACGTAGGTCGTGCGGTTGTACTGCGTGACGGCTGGTGCGCCGTTGTCCGGCACCACGGTGAAGCTGTCGTAGGTGTTGACCGTCGCGGCGTCGTCGTTCCATGCCCGGTAGGAGGGCTGATGAAAGGCGAGAGACGCGCTGCGCGCGCCGACCAGGAGCGACTGCAGGTAGGTGACGAACGCGGCCTTGCCGTCGAAGCGGTAGGGCGCGTGATCGATGGCTTCGATGTCATCGTCGAACAGCGCGAGCAGCACGCTGGGATCGCCGGCGTTGAAGGCGTCGAGCGCCTGCTCGACCAAGGTCTGGACTTCATGGATGGCTGACACGGACAGGCTCCTTTGCTGGAAACGGGAAGCGAGCAATGGCGGGTGGTGCTGAGCGCGCGGCGTCAGCGGGTGTGGAAAGCGACGACCTGTTTCTTGAAGGCGGTGGGCATACGCCAGGTGCCGGCCCAGCCCTTGGGAATGACGAAGCTGTCGCCGGGCCCGAAGGCGGCGGTCGTGCCGTCGCGATTGGTGATCTCGACGCGCCCTTCGAGCACCAGGCAGTACTCGTCGTTGGGGTAGTCGGTCGGCACGAGCGTGCCGGGCCCGGCTTCCCACAGGCCGACCTTCCATGCGCCGCCGCCCGCGGCGTACTGCGCGAGCACGCCATAGTGTCCGTCATAGCCGGTGCCGTCCTGGCCGACCTGGTGCGCCGGGTAGCGTGCGTGTTTGACGATCGCGGCCGTGGTCGGTACAGGGACGATGCCCTCCGCTGCGCAGAGGCCTGGCAGCGTGAGGACGAGCAGCAGCCAGGGCAGCCGCGCGCTCCGGGCGCGGGGCCGGCTGAAGACAGTGCTGAACATCTCGATGGTCATGGTGCCTCCTGCCCGAGGCGCGGCTCGAGGACATCCCGAGGCGTCGCGGTGGAGGCACTGTGGCTCGGAACTGGCTCCTCAAAAAGAGCCAGTTCCGAGTTATTTTATGGAGCCATTTTTCCCAGGGACGACGCATGAGCCGCACCGCTGGAAGCCTGCTGGGCGCACTGCTGGCGCCCGATTTCGAAGCGCCTACCGCGCTTCACCGTCAGATCTACGCCAAGCTGCGCGCGGCCATCCTCGCCGGGCGCATCGCACCCGGCGCGCAGATTCCCGCCACGCGCGAGCTGGCACGCGAGCTCGGGGTCGGGCGCAACACCGTCATGCACGCGGTCGAGCAACTGGTGACCGAGGGTTACCTGCACGCGACGCGCGGGGCCGGCACCTTCGTCGCGCGCATGCTGCCGGACGACAGCGCGCGGGTCGGACCGCGGCCGGCCGCGCGTCGGGTCGGCG
>JAIEQK010000179.1 GCA_019747795.1 Gammaproteobacteria bacterium
ACACCCCGGGCCCGTGCGTGCACACTTTCTCCGCCGACCTCGCCATGGCTAGCCCCGCCTGACCCCGACTTGGCGACACACGGTGTCGCCACGTCGCTCCAGACAGAAGGAGACGACTCACATGCCGCTCTACGACTACCAGTGCCCCTGCGGCACCGACTTCTCCCTGGCCCGCCCCATCGCGGCGCGCGACGACCGGGCGGACTGCCCGGACTGCGGCAGCCTCGGCCGCCGCCGGCTGGCCGCGCCGCGTCTGACCATGCTGACGCGCAACAACCGCGTCGCCCACGAGCGTAATGAACGCGCCGCCCACGAGCCGCGCGTCGTGCGTCGGGGCAGCGAGGAACACGCCCACGAGACGGGGCATCGCCACGGCCCCGGCTGCGGCCACGCCCATCCCGCGCATTCGCACGCCCACGGCCCCTCGCGCCCCTGGATGCTCGGTCACTGATCGCCCACGGTCGGCGCATCGCCGGCCGGACGCTTCTTCAATGGCTGCCGCCCCGGCGCGTCCCGTTCGCCTGTCCGGGTGGTGAGGCGGGCCGGGGCAGGCAGCCGCCCCAGGAAATCGCTCGAAGCGCTGCCTTTTGCCGGCGTAACGATGCTTAACAGGAATGGGGGTGCGACATCCTGTCGCGCCCTGCACATGTCGTGGTAATGTCGCGCCCGGCCAAAGTCCTGGCCGGGAGATTTCGCCACGCAGGGCGTCACACGGAGCAGACGCGGTGGCCGAGCCCACGAGGAACATACTAATGAATACCAGTCGCGCTATCGCTGTCGCCGCACTCTTCGCGCTCCAGGTCGGGATGCCGGCCATGGCGGAGCTCATCGACAAGCCTTACTTCAACTTGTGGACAGGTACCGCCGCCAATGGGGCGACTGGCAACGGGTCCCGAGTCCTGCTCTGCGGCAGCACCGCGGCGGCACTTTGCAACGGCGACATCGATGCGACGGACGGCACGGTCGGCACGGGTTACGCCATCTTCACCGCGCTCGAGAAGAACACCGGCAAGGGCTCGGGCGCCATCGACCCGTTCCTGCGCTTTCAGCACAACGAAGGCGCGGCGCTCGGTAGCGCGACCACCGAAGCAGCGTTCAACACCAGCAACAATGACATTGGCACCATCACTGACACGGATGCCAATCCCGACATCACCTTTGCCAACCAGGCCAAGGACGTCAACGCGGGCAAGGATTTCAACCACGCAATCAAGTTGTCCGACCTGATCCTGGATAACGACGGCTACTACACCTTCCGCCTCGACATCAACGAGCCGGGCGGCTTCAAGTCGCAGTTGCGCCTGGACGAACTGCAGTTCTTCGTCGCCGGCTCTGACCAGTTCAACCGCTACACCATGGACACCACGCCCGGCGACGCCACGGGCATGCTGTACAGTCCGGACGGCTCGGTGGCCGCGCAGAAGGTGTGGGACATGGACTTCAACAAGATCCATGCTGGCGGCACCAACGAGAATGGCCTGACCAACCTGGACAAGACCCAGAACGGCGCCAAGCAGTGGGGCGGCCTCAATCTCGACAATATCAACGACTCCGGCCCGGCCGGAAGCGGCGACTACGACATGGCGGTGCGCCTGCATAGCTCATTGTTCGCCGCCGCCGCGGCGAACGTCGGTGGCGACGCGTACGTCTACCTGTACAACTTTGCCGGCGAAGCCGACCAAGGCAAGGACGATCTCGGCGAAGCGCAGGCCGGTTTTGAGGAGTGGGCTGCCGATATCAAGACGTCCGACACTCCGCCGCCCCCCGGCGTGCCGGAGCCGGCCACCGCTCTCTTGATGGGCGTCGGTCTGCTCGGCATGGTGCGCCGCCAGGTACGCGCCCGGCGCTGAAGGATTCTGCGCCTTCGTTCTCTGCCCACAGACCGGCGCTCGCGCCGGTCTGTCGTTTCCGGCCCTTGGGCTCAAGCCGCGCACACGCACGCCGCTGATCATCTGTCCATTTCGCCAGCCACGCCTATGTCCAACCGCCCCTCCACTCGCCTGCTTCGCCTCTTCTGCTGCGTCTGGCTCGCCGCGATCAGCGCCATGGTCGCCGCCAAGCCGGCCCCGGAGGCGCCAGCGACCGCAATCAGCGGCGACAGCGCTGATCTGTTCGAAGACGGGCTGAGCAGGCTCTACACCGGCGACAACGCCGCCGCCGTCATCCAGTTCAAAAACGTGCTTAAGGGCGACCCGAACAATCTGCCGGCGCGCATCGCGCTCGGTCGCGCGCATCTGCAGAGCGGCGACGCCATCGCCGCGGAGAAGGAACTGCGCATCGCGCTGGGGCTCGGCGCGGCGCGCGACCAGGTGTTCCCGGTGCTGGGCAATGCGCTCATCGCGCAGCGCAAGTACGCCGAGGTGCTGGAAACGATCAAGCCGCCGATGCCGGGCAGTCCGGGCAGTTTCGAGATCCAAGTGCTACGCGGACGCGCGAGTTTTGAGCTTGGCCGTCACGAAGAGGCGATCAGCGCATTCGAAGCCGCGCGTACTCTCAAGCCCACCAGCGCCGAGCCACTGGTCGGGCTTGGACTCATCCATCACGCGCAGAGCCGCCTGGCAGATGCGCTGAAGCGCTACGACGAAGCTCTCGCTCTGGTGCCGACGGACGTAGAGGCCTGGTATCGCAAGGGCGAGGCGTTGCGCGATCAGGGACAGCCAGCCGCAGCCGCCCAGGCCTTCGACCAGGCGCTCCGCGCGGCGCCGAGGTCCTTGCGGGTGCGTCTCGCCCGCGGTTCGCTGCGCCTGAGCCAAGGCGACGTGCAGGGCGCGCTCGAAGACGTGATGGTGGTGCGCGAGCAGAAGCCCAGGGACCTGCCCTCGCTGTTCCTGCTGTGGCAGATCCACGAGCGTCAGCAGAACGCCACCGCGGCGCGCGAGGATCTCCTCGACCTGGTCGGCCGTCTCGGCCAGTTCAGCGAGAGCGCGATGGCAAGCGAGCCGCTGCTGCTGCGCATCGCGGCGCTGGTACGCTACGCCAACCGCGAACTCGCGCGCGCCGAAGAACTGCTCGACCGCTACACCAAGCTCAGGCCGAACGATGTTGGCATGCGCCGTCTGCACGGCCAGGTGCAGCTGCTGCTCGGCGAGGCGAAGGCCGCTATTGCGACGCTGCATCCGCTCTACCGCCAGGATCCGAAGAACTTCGAGACCCTGCTGGCGCTCGGCCAGGCCTACCTGCAGATCGGCCACTACGGCGAAGCCGGCGACATGTTCGAGCAGGCCCGCGCGCTGGCGCCCGACGATCCCAGCCTCGTCTCACGCGTCGCGCTGTCCGGCATCGGCACCGGCGACGTCGAGGGCGCGATGAACGGTCTGGCCGAGGCGGTGGACAAGGGCAAGGGCGGTGGCGGCGCGGCCATGCTGCTCGCGGTGCTAGAGATCAAGGCCAAGCGCCCGGCGCGCGCGGTGGAGATCATGCAGACCTACACCAAGCAGGCGCCGCGCGACCCCAAGGCCGCCAACCTGCTCGGTGCGGCCCTCGCCGCGGCCGCCGACATCGACGGCGCGCGCCAGGCCTTCGAGAACGCCACGGCGCTCGCGCCCGGCTATTTCCCGCCGATCTACAACCTTGCGCGCATCGATCTCGCGCGCGGCGACGCCGCCGCCGCGCAGGCACGCCTCGAAGCCGTGGTGGCCAAGGACCCGCGCGCCGACACCGCGCTCATGGCGCTGGCCGACATCGCGCTCGAGAAGGGCGATCGCGAAGGCGCCGTACGTTGGCTCGACAAGGCCGTGGCCGCCGCGCCGCAGGCGATGGGCGCGCAGGAGAAGCTGGTGGATCTGCGCCTCGCGCTCGGGCAGCCCAAGGAGGCGCTGACGGTCGCGACGCGCATGGTCGACAACAGCCCGGAGAGCGCCGTCGCGGTCGAGAGCCTGGCGCGCGCCGAGTTCGCCAACGACAAGCGCGCGCAGGCGGCGAAGAACTTTCGCGACGCCGCGCGCTACGCCGGCTTCGATGGCCCGCGGCTGATGCGCATCGCGAGCCACCAGGTGAAGCTCGAGGAGTTCGACGAGGCGCGGCGCACGCTCATCAAGGCGACCAATACCATGGTCTCCGACGAAGCGCTTGCGGCGCTGATCCGCCTGGAGATCCAGACCAACGCTCTCGACGATGCCGAGAAGCGCATCGCCGACATGCGGCGCGACGACATGAGCAACGCCATGGCGGACATCCTGAGCGGCGAACTGGCGATGAAGCGCGGCTTGCCCGACGTTGCCGTCAAGGCCTACGGCGCCGCCCAGCAGCGCCTGCCGAGCACCGCCGGCCTGCTCGGCCTGGTCGACGCGCTGACCGCCAAGGGCGACCTGGCGCGCGCCATCGACGCGCTGGAACAGTGGCGCAAGCAGCACCCGGAGGATCGCCAGGCGCTCATCAGGCTCGCGCTCACGTATCTGCCCGCACAGCGGCTCGAGGAGGCACGGACGCTGCACGAATCGCTGCTGGCCGACGAGCCCGACGATCCTGTGCTGCTGGTCAACCTCGCCCGGCTCTACCAGCTGAAGGGCGACAAACGCGCGCGAGCCACCGCCGAGAAGGCGCTGGCGCTGGCGCCGGAGTCCGCCTCCGCGCTCGACACCCTGGGCTGGATCCTGGTCACCGAGAAAGACACCGCCACCGGTCTCAAGCTGCTGCGCGACGCGCTCGCGCGCCAGAACAATCCGCTGATCCGCTACCACCTTGCCCAGGCGCTGACCGAACTCGGCCGCGACGCCGAAGCGCGGACCGAACTGCGCGTGATCATCGATGGCGGTCAGCCGGCGGGGCTGGTCGAGGACGTGAAGAAGTACTACGAGAAGCTGACCGCGGCGCGGTGACGTCGCAGGTCCGTGACACGGCCGTGCTCCGCGCTCGGCGCCGTGCACGGCCGATTGAAATCGGCCCTACACGATGCACGCGATCGCGGCGACCTGACGTACCCGCCCTGTGATGAATGTCGGACTGAAG
>JAIEQK010000182.1 GCA_019747795.1 Gammaproteobacteria bacterium
GCCGCCGGTGGCCCGCGCCTTCATCGCCGATCCCGATCCCGCGTTGAAGCAGAACACCGAGTTCGGCCTGCTGGGCCTGGCCGACGGCAGCGCCGGCCTGTACTACGCGTGGCTGGGCGCGAGCCAGGCCGACATGCCCGCGCGCTTCGCCCCCGCGGCGCTCATCGGCCAGCCGGCCCTGGCGATCGCCGAGTACCTGCAGGGCGACGACGACGGCCTGCGCTCGCTCGGTGTCGCCGCACTGAACGCGCTGACCGAGCATCTCTACCGGCGCGCCGGCTTCGCGCCGCCGCCGGCCACTGACTCCTTCGGCGGCCTCACGCTCGAGGCCGATGACAGGCTCGGAATGATCGGCTACTTCCCGCCGCTCGCCGCGCGCGCCCGCGCACAGGGCGTCGCGACCTACGTGGTCGAGCGCAAGGCGCATATGCTCGGGCGCGACGGCAGCGTGGAGGTCGCGCTGGACCCGCGCCCGCTCGCGACGTGCAACAAGGTCATCTGCACCGGCGCCACGCTGCTGAACGACTCGCTGGACGAGATGTTGGGCCACTGCGCGTCAGGTGCCGAGGTCGCGCTGGTGGGTCCGACGGTGGGCTTCTTCCCCGACCCGCTGTTTGCGCGCGGCGTACGCCTGGTGGCCGGCACGCGGTTGCTGGACAGCATCGCCGCGCAGGACTGCCTCGCGCGCAACGTGAAGTTCGACGCGTGCGCGCAGCGCACGGTGATCAGGCGTGAAGACTATCCGGGCTTCGAGGCGCTGCTGGCGCGCGCCGAGGCCGGCCTGAGTTCGCGGCCCGCGCCGCGACGGACCGATGGGGTATGATTGCGCCCCGCCGGGAGCGGCTGGCCGCGCCCGCAAACGCGGCCTAGGCAGGCGCAGGCAGGTCTTCGCCCCGACCGGCGCCGACCTGCCTTGGCCGTCGGGTTCAGGCCGGCCGTGAATCCAGCTGTCCAAGTCGAAAGGTCGACACACACCGCATGTTCATCCTTGCCGTTGGCGCGGGCGCGCCCTTGTCATGAAGCGCGCGCTCAAAGCCCTCTACGAAGGCCTGGTCATCGACCGCCCGGCCTGGACCCTCCTGCTCCTGCTGTTGCTGCTCGGCGCGGTGGCGACCGGCGTGCCGAAGTTCCGGCTCGACGCCTCGGCAGACTCGCTCTTGCTGGAGAGCGACCCGGATCTGAAGCAGTTCCGCGACCTCGCCCAGCGCTACCACGCGCGCGACTTCCTGTTCATGACCGTGACGCCGCGCGACGCGCTCCTGGCGCCCGCCACGCTCACGCTCATCAAGTCCCTGCGCGACGAGTTGAAGGCGTTGCCGACGGTGGACTCGGTGACCACCGTGGTCGACGTGCCGCTGGTCAGGAACATCAAGGGCGGGCTGTCCAAGGTGGTGTCCAACTACCGCACGCTCGAGTCCAAGGACGTCAATCCCGACAAGGCGCTGGAGGAGCTGACCACCAGCCCGCTGTATCGCAACATGGTGGTCAGCGCGGACGGCAAGACCACCGCCATCCGCATCACCTTGAAGCCGCCGCCGGCCGGCTTCGCGGAACTCCAGTACGAGCGCGGCGACCTGCTCTACAAGCGCGCCACCGGCCACGCCAGCGCCGCGGAGCTGGTGCGCCTGGCGGAGATCGAGCCGCTCTACCAGCGTCAGAAGGACGCGGTCGACGCCACCAACCACGCCACCATCGACCAGCTGCGCGAAGTCATGCGCACGCACCGCGACCAGGCCGAGATCCACCTGGGCGGCGTGGCGATGATCGCCGACGACATGATCGGCTACGTGCGCAACGACATCGTGGTGTTCGGCACCGCGTCCTTCCTGCTCGCCATCGGCATGCTGGGTTACATCTTCCGCGAGGCACGCTGGGTGGTGATCCCGGTGCTGAACTGCAGTTTCATCACCCTCGGCATCCTCGGCGTGCTCGGTCATGCGGGCTGGAAGCTGACGGTCATCTCGTCCAACTTTCTCGCGCTCACCCTGATCCTCGCCATCTCCATCAACATCCATCTCATCGTGCGCTACCGCGAGCTGTACCGCGAGCGCCGCGAGCTGTCCCACCGCGACCGCGTGCGGCAGGTGTGCCGCGACATGGCGAGCCCCTGTCTCTATACCTCGCTGACCTCCATCATCGGCTTCGGCTCGCTGCTTTCGAGCGACATCCGCCCCATCGCCGATTTCGGCGCGATGATGAGCCTGAGCCTCATCCTGGTGTACTTCGTGGTGTTCACCCTGGTGCCGGCGATGATGATCCTGCTGCCGGAACGGGAGCCCCGGGTCGACGACGATGGCCAGTCGGGCTTCACCGTGTGGCTCGCCCGCATCACCGACCGCCATGGCTTCGGCGTGATGGCCGTGACCACGCTGGTGGTGGGCCTGAGCGCGGTCGGCATCTCGCGGCTCGAGGTCGAGAACAGCTTCATCAACTACTTCCGCGAGCAGACCGAGATCTACCAGGGTCTGAAGCGGGTCGACGAGGCGCTGGGCGGTACCACGCCGCTCGAGGTAGTGCTCAGGTTCCCGTCCACCGAGGTCAAGCCCGCCAGCGGCGACGAGCTGGAAGCGGCCCTGTTCGAGGACGATGGCGGCGACAAGTCCGACACCTGGTTCACCGCCGACAAGATCGAGCGCATCAAGCGCGTGCACGACTACGTCGCGGCGATCCCGGGCGTGGGCACGGTGCAGTCGCTGGCGTCGATCGTGCGCGTCGCCGAGCAGTTGAACGAGGGGCGTGAGTTCGATCCCTTCGAACTCAACGTGATCTACAAGCGCATTCCGGTGGCGCTGCGCGAGGAACTGCTGACGCCCTACATCAACATCGAGCACGACGAGGCGCGCATCACGCTGCGCATCCTCGACTCGACGCCGAAGCTCCGCCGCCAGGCGCTGCTCGAGCAGCTCAATCGGGGCCTGACCGAGGAGCTGAAGCTGGAACCCGGTCGCGACTTCGAGGTGGCCGGCCTGCTGGTGCTCTACAACAACATGCTGCAGAGCCTCTACAGCTCGCAGATCGCCTCCATCGGCAGCGCCATGCTCGGCATCCTGCTGACGCTCTGGTTCCTGTTCCGCAACCTGCGCGCTGCCTTCATCGGCATCGTTCCCAACCTGGTGGCGGCCGGCGCGGTGCTGGGCTTCATGGGCTGGGCCGAGGTGCCGCTCGACATGATGACCATCATGGTCGCGGCGCTCACCATGGGTATCGCGGTGGAGGACTGTATCCACTACCTGTATCGCTACCGGCTCGAGTACTTCCGCCTGGGCGACGGCCTCGAGACCATGTATCACTGCCACGGCAACATCGCGCGCGCGGGCTTCTACACGACCTTGGTGGTATGCGCGGGCTTCTCCATCCTGATGCTGTCGAACTTCACGCCCAGCATCCTGTTCGGGCTCTTGACCACCATCGCGATGGGCATCGCGATCCTGGCCGCGCTGACCCTGATGCCGAAGCTGCTCCTCATGTGGAAGCCGTTTCGCAAGGTGTGATCAAGGCTGTGCCTGGCGGGTTGAAACCCGCCCTACGGGAGCCGTTCCTTGCAGGTCGGACTTGCACCCGACATTCATTCCAGGGCTTCGATGGGGGCTCTGGGAGGAAATGTCGGGTGCAAGTCCGACCTACAGGGCCGTGTCACACGCGGCCGCGCCGGATCGTCCAGACCTTTTTCCGAGGAGACATCCCATGCAGCAACTCGTCATCGTCGGCGGCGGCTTCGCCGGCCTGTGGGCCGCCCTGGTCGCGGCACGCGAGGCACAGGTCGCCGACCGGCCACTGGCCATCACCCTGGTCGCGCCCGATGACGCGCTGACCGTGCGGCCGCGGCTCTACGAGCCCTTCACGCCAGACTTTCGCGCGCCCTTCGCGCCGCTGTTCGAGCCGCTCGGCATCGCGCAGACTCGCGCCCACGCCATCGGCATCGATGCCGCTACGCGACGGGTCCAAGCGCAATTCGCGGACGGCTCGAAGCAAGACCTGCCCTACGACCGCCTGGTGCTCGCGGCCGGCAGCCGCCAGGCGCCGCTGCCCGTGCCCGGCGCCGCCGAGCATGCGCAGGATCTCGACACCTACGCGGCCGCGGAACGTTTCCATGTCCACCTCGCGGCGGTAACGGCGGCGCCCGCCACCCCGGCCACCTCGACCTTCGTCGTGATCGGCGGCGGCTTCACCGGCATCGAGATGGCCTGTGAACTGCGCCGTCACCTGCGCGCGCTCGGCGCGACGGCGGCGGCGCGCGACGCGCGCGTCGTGCTGGTCGAACGCGCCTCGGTGGTTGGGCCGGAACTGGGCGTCGGCCCGCGCGCGACCATCCTCGAAGCGCTGAGGGATTGCGGCGTGGAACTGCGGCTTGGCGCGCAGGTGTCGCGCATCGAAGCCGATGCCGTCACCTTCGAGGACGGCGAGCGCCTGCCCTGCGCGACCACCCTCATCACCACCGGTCTGCGTGCCCACCCGCTCACCGCCGGCTTCGGCGTGGCGCTCGATGCGCAAGGCCGGCTGCCAGTGGACGAACACCTCGCGGTGATCGGCGTGCCCGGGGTGTATGCCGCGGGCGATCTCGCACACGCGCAGGTCGATGACGCAGGTCGCGTCGCGCTGATGTCCTGCCAGCACGCGGTGCCCCAGGGCAAGCATGCCGGATACAACGCCGCGCACGACCTGCTCGGTCTAGAACCCCGTGTCTATCGCCAGCCGGACTACGTCACATGCCTCGACCTTGGCGACTACGGGGCGGTGCTGACCTCCGGCTGGGAGCGCAGCGTCACCCAGGCCGGCGCCGAGGTGAAGGGGCTGAAGCAGACCATCAACACGCGGTGGATCTATCCGCCCCAGGGCGACTGCGAGGCGTTGCTCGCGGCCTGCGACATCGACGCGCCCTGGCCGCCAGTGTAGGTCGGACTTCAGGAACTTCTGAATAAGTCCCCGATCAAGGCCAGAAAGAGCGCTTGAGAGGATCTGGGATG
>JAIEQK010000324.1 GCA_019747795.1 Gammaproteobacteria bacterium
GTGTCGCGCAGGCGTGCCGGCGGCAGCTGCGCGGGACCGTCGGGCGCCAGTGCCACGAGTGCCACCACCAGCGATGGCCAGTGGCGGCTCGCGCGCAGCGCTTCGAGCAGCGATCGCAGCTGGGCATCGCGCGCGCGTTGCTCGCTCTCGCCGGCCTGGCGTGCGGCCGGTGGCCCCGGCTCGTAGAACACCACTTCCTCCAGCGCGGCGGAATCGACCGCGGCGAGGAACTCGTCGCCGTCCTTGAGATGGCTCGCGCGCGCCTCGCTGCCCGGCGCGTAGCGCGCGAAGCCGGCATAGGGCTGGCGCGCGAGGTCGAAGCCGCCCGCCTCGCCGTCCGCCGCCGCGGCCCAGCCGTCGACGTACCACGCCCAGCGCACGCTGCGTTTGCTCAACTGGTCGCCAAGTGTGTCTGCTCGCGCCGACGATGCGCCGTCCGGCGCGCAGGCGCAGGCCAGCCAGGCGCGCTCCGCGGCCGGACCGGCGGTGGTGGCCGCGTAGAAGCGCGCGGCGCGCGCGTAGGGCATGTCCGGCTCGAGGCCGCCGCCCGCGTTCGCGCCAGCCTTCGTGCCGGTCTGACCGCGCGTGCGGGGCGTGTTCGGCAGCAGGCGTTCGATGCTGCCCGCGTCGACCAGCAGCACGACGATGTGCTGCACGAAGTTGAGCGACTTCGCAGCAAAGCGCTCGCCCGCGGCGAAGGCCGGCGCGGACAGCAGCAGCGCGGCGATCAGCAGCGCCCCGCCTATCGGGGAAGCGGCCCGGCGCGACCTGCCCGCTATACTCGCGGGCTTCGCAGTTCGCGCGGGCTGACCGTCAGGAATCATGAATCTCACCATCGAAAAGAATCTCGAGGTCACGATGCGCGACGGCGTCGTGCTCGCCACCGACGTCTACCGGCCGCAGACCACCGCGGCCCTCCCGGTGGTGATGCTGCGACTGCCCTACAACAAGGAAAACCCGGTGCTATTGTTCCTGGCCGGCGACATCCTGCGTGTCGCCCAGGCCGGCTACGCCGTGGTGGTGCAGGACTGCCGCGGCACCTATGCCTCGGGCGGCGAGTTCAGTCCCTACTTCCAGGAAGCGCGGGACGGCGCGGACGCCATCGCCTGGGCCGCGGCGCAGCCCTGGTGCAACGGCACGGTCGGCACCATGGGCGCATCCTACTACGGCGCGACGCAGTGGCTCGCGGCCTGCGAACAACCGACGGCGCTGAAGGCGATGGCGCCGTTCATCACCACCGACCAGTACTACGATCGCTGGACCTACCTGGGCGGCGCGTTCCAGCTGGGCTTCATGCTGCAGTGGGCGAGTTCGACCTTCGCCGTCGGCGAAGTGGTGCGGCGCCTGGGGCGTGGCGAGGCCCAGCCGGAGGCGCTGGGCGCGGCCGTGGCGGCGGCCGATGCCGTCGCGCGGAACTACGCGCACCTGCCATTGACCGACATGCCGGGTCTGGACGACCTCGCGCCCTACTACCGCGACTGGCTCGCCCATCCGTCCTACGACGACTACTGGCGCGCCGCCGCGCCGTGCGAGCACTACGAGAAGATCACCACGCCGGCGCTCAACTTCGGTGGCTGGTACGACCTCTTCCTCGGCGGCACGCTCGCCAACTACGTGGGCATGAAGGCGCGCGGTGGCGGCGAATCCGCCCGCCGTCACCAGCGCCTGGTGATCGGCCCCTGGGTGCATGGCTACAACGGCGGCGTCTATCCCGAGCGCAACTTCGGCCTGATGGCGATGGACGCGGTGGCCGACGTCACCGGCATGCAGATCCGCTGGTTCGATCGCTGGCTGAAGGACGCGGACAACGGCGTGGATGGCGAGAAGCCGGTGAAGCTCTTCGTCATGGGTCTCGACCAGTGGCGGGACGAGGACGACTGGCCGCTGCCCGACACGCGCTACGAGCGCTGGTACCTGCACAGCGGCGGGCGCGCCAACAGCGCGGCCGGCGACGGCGGCCTGTCCACTGTCGCGCCCGGCGCGGAACAGCCCGACACCTATCTGTACGACCCGCGCGATCCGGTGCCGACCTGCGGCGGCGCGACCTTCCTGCCCGGGCTCTTCATCGCCGCCAACGCCGGCCCGCGCGATCAGCGCGCGGTCGAACAGCGCGCGGACGTGCTGTGCTATACCAGCGCGCCCCTGGCCACTGACCTGGAGGTCACAGGCCCCGTGACGCTGCGGCTCTTCGTCAGCACCTCGGCGCGCGACACCGACTTCACCGGCAAGCTGGTCGACGTGCATCCCGACGGCCGCGCGATGATCCTGACCGACGGCATCCTGCGCGCGCGCTACCGCGAGTCGCTGTCGGCGCCGAAGCTGATGACTCCCGACGAGGTCTGCGAAGTGGAGATCGATCTCGTCGCGACCTCCAACCTGTTCCGCGCCGGGCATCGGCTGCGTCTCGAGGTGTCGAGCAGCAATTTCCCGCGCTTCGATCGCAACACCAATTCGGGCGGAACCATCGCCACGGAGACCGAAGCCGCTTTCGTCGTCGCCACCAATCGCGTGTGGCACGACACGAGCCGGCCTTCCCATCTCCTGCTGCCCGTGATCGCGCGTTGAGCGCGCGGTCGATGGGTCTTGGCCGCGCGCGCCGCGCGCTTGGGCGCGTGTCGTGAACCGCGGCTTTCTCCTCGGCTTCCTCGCCGCGTTGTTCGCGGTGGTGTGCTGGGGCGTGCAGCTGCCGGTGGCGAAGGACGCCTTCGTCGCGGTCGATCCGATGTACATGAGCCTGTTCCGCTACTGCGTGGCGGTGAGCTGCCTGGCCCCGCTCTTGGTGGCGCGCGAGGGCCTGGCCGCGCTCTCCTACCGCGGCGTCGGCAGACGCGCGATATGGCTCGGTCTGCTCGGCATGTGCCTGTCGCCCATGGGCGCCTTCATCGGCATGTCGCTGTCGAGCGCCGAGCACTGCGTGGTGCTGGGCGCGCTGCAGCCGACCATGGCGGTGCTCGCGATGTGGGTCCTGCAGCGCAAGCGTCCGGCGAACTTCACCTTGCTGTGCATCGTCGCGGCCTTCTCCGGCGTGGTGCTGGTGGTGACCAAGGGCGACCTGCGCTACTTCACCACCTCGGGCCACCTGGTCGGCGACCTGCTGATCCTGGGCGGCTCGGCCTGCTGGGTGGTGTACACCGCGGGCATCGGCAAGCTGCAGGGCTGGAGCACCTGGCGCATCACGGTGCTGACCATGATCCCGGGCACGCTCGGCACCTTCGTCGCCACCCAGGTGATGGTCGCGCTGGGGCGCTCGCATGCGCCCGACCTCGCCGCGCTCGCGAGCGTCGGCTGGCAGCTCGCCTATCTCTCGCTGGTCGGCGTCACGCTCTCGATGGTGCTGTGGAACTTCGGCTCGCGGCACATCGGCGTGCTGAACTCGAGCCTCCTGATCAACTTCATGCCGGTCGTGACCTTCAGCTACCGCGCGCTGCAGGGGCACGCCTTTCATGCCATCGAACTGGGCGGCGCCGCGCTGGTGGTGGTGGCGCTGATCGCGAACAACGTGTTCCTCAGGCGCCAGTACCTGGCGCGTGCCAGGCAGAACTGAGCCGCGTTGCGCCGCGCGCGACGCGCGCGCCTTACAATGGTCCCGCGCGGCAACCCGACGAGGTGACAGATATGCAGAGGGCGGTTCCAGAGGAAGTGGGCCTGTGTTCCAAGCGCCTGGCGCGCATCGGGCCGTGGATGCGCGGCTGGGTGGACAGCGGGCGCCTGCCCTGCATGACCACCCTGGTGGCGCGGCGCGATCGCGTGGTCTTCCTCGAGTCCTTCGGCAAGCGCGACGTGGAGCGCAACTCGCCGGTCGGCGAGGACACGGTGTTCCGCATCTACTCGATGACCAAGCCCATCACCAGCGTCGCGGTGATGATGCTGTACGAGGAAGGGCGCTTCCAACTCGATGACCCGATCTCCCTGCACCTGCCGATGTTCGCCGACATGCGCGTGTTCACCGGTGGCACGGCGGAGGACTACAGCACCGAGCCGGCCCGCCAGCCGATCACCTTCAAGCACCTGCTGACCCACACCGCCGGCTTCACCTACGGCTTCTTCGAGGCCACGCCGGTGGACGCGCTCTATCGCCAGCACGGCGTGGATTTCCAGGCGGCCGAGAAGCCGCTGCTCGACATGATGCCGACGCTGGCCGCGCTGCCGCTCTTGTCGCAGCCGGGCGAGGAGTGGAACTACAGCGTCGCGACCGACATCCTGGGCGCGCTGGTCGAGGTGATCTCGGGCGTGCCCTTCGCGCGCTTCGTGCGCGAACGCATCCTCGCGCCGCTCGGCATGCACGACACGGACTTCTTCGTGAAGCCGGACAACCACGCCAGGCTCGCCGCCAACTACACCCGGAGCCGCACTGGCGGCCTGCATCTCATCGACGACCCGGCGACCAGCCGCTTCCTGAAGTCACCGGTGCTGACCTCCGGCGGTGGCGGCCTGGTGTCGACGATCGCGGACTACTATCGCTTCACGAGCTTCCTGCGCAACCGTGGCGAACTGGACGGCGTGCGCCTGTTGGGACGCAAGACCGTGGAGTTCATGACGCTGAATCACCTGCGCGGCGACATGGCGGACATGGGCCAGCCGCGCTTCAGCGAATCGTCCTTCGCCGGCATCGGCTTCGGTCTCGGTTTCTCAGTGATGATCGATCCCGCCAAGGCCGAGATCGTCGGTTCGCCCGGCGAACACGCCTGGGGCGGCGCGGCCAGCACCGCGTTCTGGATCGATCCGGTGGAAGACATGACGGTAATCCTGCTGACGCAGCTCCTGCCGTCGTCGACCTATCCACTGCGCAGGCAATTGCGGGTGTTGAGCTACCAGGCGATCACGGATTGAAGCCCTGTAGGTCGGACTTCAGTCCGACATTCGTTCGGGGCTTCGATTAGGGCATTGGAATCGAATGTCGGACTGAAGTCCGACCCTGAGTAATCCCCACGTAAATCTGACAGAAGGTATGTGGGAACAAAGGGATAAGTGATCGACGTACATGCTGCCCAC
>JAIEQK010000049.1 GCA_019747795.1 Gammaproteobacteria bacterium
TGAGGTCCATGGCGCCGCTCCAACCGGATGTAAGCGGGAGCGCATGCGTCTCTCGGCCGCGGGCGCCTACGATCAGTCCTGCCCGCGATATCTTGCATATGGGGGCGCTCGATGGGTTGCAAAACCCCGACAGCGAATAATCTTCCAGCCGGTCCGTACTGCGCACGTCGGTCAGTTTGATTAAAATGACCCGGCGCTGATCTGCGTCAGTGCATGAAATCTTTACAATCTGTCTTGTGATTGAACGCCAGCCTAAACAACGGCTCCGCATTAAAGTGGCGCTTTGAGTTTAAATTTATGACAATATAAGTTTATTTTTATTGTCATGTTTCTGAAAGCTCTTAATATAAGAAAGGATAAAATTATGACTCCGGAACAGACAAAGACCAATGAGAGAATGACTTCGATCAAATCGGCGTGGGACAAGGCACCGGCAGGCCCAAAGAAGGACGCTGCCTTCAAGCACTACCAGGCGGCACAGAAGGCGCTTGACGCCAAGAATGACGTCGAGACCAACAAGGAACTCGACGCGGCCAAGCAAGCACTTTCATGATCGCGCTTCGCTGACCTGGAACGGAGCCGTCCGCCGGAATCTGGTGGGCGGCTCCGTTCATTTGAGGAGCGGCCCGGTCTGATCGAGATACGCGGGATCGAAACCGGCAAGGTCCATCAGCCCTTCGCGATCGTCAAAGCTGACCCGGCCCTGGCGAAATGTAACCAGGCCCCTTTCGCGAAGCTGCCGCAAGGTGCGGTTCACATGAACGGCGCTGAGGCCGAGCGCGTCCGCCAAGTGATATTGGGTTAGTGGACAATCATAGCCCGTCGACTCACCCAGCCCGACCAACACCAGCCGAGATCCCAGCTCGAGCAGGAAATGGGCCATGCGGGCGTCAGCGTCGCGCCGGCCGATACCGACGAGATGCTCGACTACCATGGCCTCGTCCCGGGATGCAGTCCACAAAATCGCCGCTGCCAATCGCGGCGCGTCCGCCAGCGATTGCAGGAGGTCGCCGGCGAGAACTTCAGATGCCTCGCTGTCAACGATCGGCTCGAAGCTGTGATCCGAGGTGCGCAGCAGAACGCTCCTCAATCCCAGAAAATCGCCTGGAATCTGGAAGTCGACGATGTGGCGAGTGCCATCGACCTGGATTTTGTATGAGCACACCCATCCGGCCGACAAGATAAACGCGCGCTGGCTGGTTTGCCCTTGCTGAACGAGATCGCGCCCTGCGGGGAATGACCGGCTGGGCTTCTGAAGACGCTCGAGTACCTCAACCTCGTCATCCGACAGTGCAACAAAGCTCGAAAGCTTGCGGGTAAACGCCGTTGCAGTCCGCGCGTTCACCGGTGTCGCCCCTTGTTGTCAGCGGTCTGCGGGAAATCTTCGCCCCGGCTGCTTTCGATCAGTACGGCCTTCCCGCATTGACCTTAATGTTCAATGCGGCAAGCGGGTTCCCGCTCGGTTGGATCGCCCCCTGCGGAAAAACCAGAGCAATGACGATGACCACTCACCAAGAACATGCCGGAATTGCCGCTCTCTCCATATGCGAGGCGCTCCTGCTGGCAATGAACGACCACAAACTGCTGCCCGAGGCGGAGATCGTGGGCGTTTTGCGCGACGCTGCAGCGTCGCATGAAGATGCCGTGGGAACTGAGAGCGAGACCGAGACGCACCGGGGCGTCGCAGAGTTGATCAAGAAGATTATCGCCGGCGGAAATTCCGTCCGAAGACGGTGAGCGGTTGTGCGTGTCGCCCGGCAAGAATGGCGCCCGGGTGACGATCAAGAAGCAGTCTGCTCGGTGGGAGCCGGCTCAGGGCACGCGGCGCGCAAACGACACGCCCGCCATCACTCCCACTCGATTGTTAAACTGCATCGTAACCCGTTGTTTTATTGGGTTTATTGTCGGTTTTTGACGATCCGGCCCGCCCCAAGACCCGTCATTTGATGACGGTATTGAAATCATTGATGAAATCGGCGCGAAATTTTTTTCATGTCTTCGGCATCTATCGAAGCCTGTTGCGATTTTGACCCGGATTTCCGTGACGCAAATTGCTCACAAACACCTTTCGAAAGTACCGTCACCGGCCCGATTGCACAAGCGGTCATCAGCATATGGCTACAGTTGTCAGGCGCTTTGGGGGCGGGATCAGCAGTTAGCTCCTTGAACCGCGCCAGGGCTTCCGGAGGCTCTTTTCTGTAAGAGTAAGGAGCTATTATGGGGAACACTGCCCTTGTATCGGGAGAAAAGCCGCCCTCGCATTTCCGCCTGCCGCCAAACCATTGAGCCACATCCCGTGCATGATCCCAGCGAGCCTGCGAGCCCCCAAGGTCGTTCTCACCTGACTGATCCTGCCTCGGAATGACATCATCAAAACCGGCAGAAAATGGCATTATGGGGCGTTCCTGGTGATGCAAACCGCGAAAAATGCAACCCGGCGCCGAGCGCAAACCCCGATTGCCCTATCTGAACACGCAATGGCAATTGTCACTGGACGATGACCGGGCCAAACGCGAAGCGCAGCGACCGGACGTCAAAGAAGCTCTGCCTCACACCTTGCAAGGGTTGATGGCGCCGGTTGAATTTGCTTCATCGGCCAGACTTAACCTAGATCTGTCAACCGGCGTCGGATCTTGACCCCATATCGGCCGCCAACACCGTTACCCCTGCCCCGAATGCCATGCCGGCCGAAGCGATAACCCGCGCGATATCGCCTGCCGACAAGCCAGCTCCGCTGTAAATGCGATAACGCGCAGAGCCGCCAGTGACGACACCGAACCCCAGATTATGGCTTACCGTGTAACTCACAAACGAAGCCAGCGCCGCCGTCCTCCACGGCAACGGCCTGCCAATCACACGCAGGGCAAGAACATCGTACAGCGTCAGGGTAAGGTAGCTGGCGACGGTCAGCGCGCCAGCTGCCGCAATCTACCAGCCATTGATCACAGAGAATGCAACGCGGACGTCGCCGGGATGCACATCAAGCAAAAGGTGCCGTACTGCGGCGAAACCGATCCCGCCAAGCCCCAAAACAAATGCTGCCATCAGCGGCACCCGATAGCGTTCAAGCACGATCTGCATTCGCGTCTGGTGACGTCCCATGGTTTCTGCGGCTTCCGGTGGCAGGCGATATACACAGCGCTGGAGCAACTTCACAGCTTCGGCTGGACAGTGGACAATCGCTGCATCTGTTGCGGGAGTGAACGAACTTTCCAGCTCGGATAACATGTTGGGGCTTGCAGCCAAGCCGACAAATTGATCCGCGCTTTGTCCATCAGCCTGTCGTCGAACAAGCCAGCAAGCCGTCGACGCCCGCGCCACCTCGTGGTTCGCGATTCCATGCCCGCCGATGTTCTTGCTCATCCTGGCGCTGCTGAATCGCGGCTGGTCATCCCGGATGGCGCTGCCGTAAGCATGTGTGCTCACAATCCTGCTCTATCTGGGCGTGACTTGGACCTCGGTGCGCTTCGGGCTGCGGCTGTGATTGACCTCGAAAAGGTCAACCGACCTCTGTGGTGGCGGGCAATTGCAGTTCCAGCTTTGCGCCGCCCCGCCAAAGGAGCGCGCCGCAGGCGCGATTCATGATCGAATCGGCAATCGCCAGCCCCTGCCCCGATCTGAACCGCGCCGGGTTTTCCGGAGGCTCTTTTCTGTGAAAGGAAGCAGAAGCTGTTGCCGACTATCGAGAGGGCTACCGACGCCATTCTTCGCCACGACGTGAGAATTCTGCCAAATGTACGCCCGGTCACTCCCACTCGATCGTTGAGTCTAGCCAAACCATATTAAATTATAACATTTTCGTGTACCTTGTGTCGTGTCTGACCCTCCCAATGGACCGTCAAAATTATACGGCATTGAATTCATCAAAGAAATTGGATCAGTATTTTTTTATGTTCCAGCATCTATCGAGACATGTGGGTTTTTCCTGACGTTTCCAGCCGTGTACTCGCAACAATCTCGTGACTGTGAAGTACCGTCAACGGCCTTTGCAACCAGAGTCCTGCATTCGGTCCCCGAGTGCTCCAGTTTACAAGCCAACGATAGCAAGCCTTGGCAGCATCCGGGCAAAGCAGATTGTTCGAAGGCAACTCCCCTGCACTTGTCGCGTGCTGTGCGCCACTGCTCAGCGGTCCCGGTCGATCTGATCCAGCGCCGCCGCGAGGTCTGCTGGCAGTGGCAGTGTCGCAAACGCGTTCATATTCGAGCGGCCCGTGTTTCCAGACGGAATACGGCCGGTGAGCGACCCGAGCGGCGCCAGCGCCAATCGAAGAATTTGTCCTGCAATCTCGCGCCCATCCCGCAGCGCGAAGGCATAGCCAAGCATGACGCCATGCACGCGCAGGTGTGCGCCGAGCGTGGACTGCGAAATGATGTGCGCGCGCTCCAGAGCGCTCCAGGCGCCATGCTTGTCACCGCGCTGCCGCATATCCCGGTAACGCGCCAACTCCTGGTCAAGCAAACAGGCAAGCCGGCTTCTGTTCATGTCCAAGGCCCTCACATACGCCCTGCGGGATTGGCAATGAAGCCCGGCCAGCGCGTCTGCGCAAGCATCTCGAATCTTGAAGCGCAAGAGGGCCGGGCTAACCGCGTGGCCGGGATGCTCGGGAGATGGTGCCCGATCTAGATTTTGATACCGAACCTGGCCAGGAGCAATGTCATCAAGGCATATAGAATCATGGTCGTCAGGCATCCGACACTGAGCGCCGGCCAGAAGGCAACGCCGCGCTTCAGCAAGGCGGGAATCAGAAGGAACATTGGCAACGAAGGCAGGACATAGAAGAACGTCGCTGCCGCATGATCGGCCATGCGCGGCATGTCGCGTGTATCACGCCACAACCAGATCATCCCCAACACGGACACCAGCGGCAGTGATGCGATCAGAGCGCCAAACCCCGCATGACGACGGGCCACTTCTGATGCGGCCGCCACCAACAGCCCCGAAATGTGGTCGCGTCCGTCAATGTGGTGTAGAATTGGGTGTGGCCAGCGGGCTGCATTTTCAGGCGGCCTTGGGTGTAATC
>JAIEQK010000061.1 GCA_019747795.1 Gammaproteobacteria bacterium
CGCGGCGCGCAGCGGCTTGGAGAGCGAGGTCCACAGGCCGTCGAGCGCCTCGGCCGGCGTGTGCGCATCGCGCAGCACCTTCGCCGCGCAGTCGCGCTCGAGCGCATTGGCCTCATCGTGGGTCAGCACGCGATCGCGACGCAGCAAGGGGACCAGTTCCAGCAGGGCGCGCCAGTCGCCGCGCTGCTCGTAGAGGCGCTGCTTCAGACGCACCAGCGGCGGCGTGGTCGCCTGCCGCTCACTGAGCGCTTCGATGAGCCTGGCCGCCTCGTCCAGCCGACCTTCTTCAAGCAGCCAGCCGGCGCGCTGCAGATCGAGCGCGGCGCTCGCGTCGGGATTGAGATCCTGGGCGATGCGCAGGTAGTTGTCGCGGCGCGCATCGGCGTGCGCCGCCTGGGCGGCCTCGGCGGCGGCGAGGTAGTGCACTTCGGGCTGGGCCTGGTCGTCGGCGCCCTGGCTGAACAGGCGCTCGGCGCGCAGGTAGTCACCAGCGGCGCGCGCCAGCATGCCGTCGGCGAGAGAACGATAGGCGCGGCGCCGGCGATAGTCACCCGACCAGCGGCCGAAGTAGCGGCGCAGACGCAGCGTGTGCGCGAGGAGGCGCACCCCGATGTAGGCGAGCAACGCGAACACGAGCACGGCGAGCAGGAAGAAGGCGAAGGTCGAGCGCAGCACCTTGCCGCCGATGCCGACCACGATGAAGCCCGGGTCGACCGCGACGAAGTGACCGAGCGCCACCGCGCCCGCGAGGGCCAGCAGCGCAACCAGGAGCAGGCGCAGGATCACGGCGGCGTGTCGAGCGTCTCGCGCGCGGCGCGCAGGGCCTCGAGCGTGGCGGAGAGGTCGGGCAGCGGCGGGGCGAGATCCAGCGCGCGCGCCTCGACGAGCTTGGCGCGCATCGCGGCCACGCGGCCCTCGCCGGCGTCGTAGTAGCGGTCGAGCTGGGTGAGGATGGCGTCGACCGCGGCGCGGAAGTTCGCGGTGTCGCGATTGAGCAGCGCAAGCCGCGCGCTCGCGAGCTCCAGCTTGAGGTTCTGCTCGAGGAAGTAGCGCAGCTTGGGATCGAACAGCACGTCGTCCGGCAGGTCGGCGTCCTTGATCTCCACCAGGCTGACGAGATCCGCCCACATCGCGCGCAGCACCTCGCGCCAGTTGTCCGGCGTCACGGCCTGCTGGCTGCTGTGCGCGAAGGACGTGTCGACGTTCGCGATGGGCTTGGTCGGCAAGGTATCGACCTCGGCCGCCTGCGCGGCGAGCGCGAGCGCGAGGCCTTCGATGTCGGCCTGCGCGGCGGCGTCCAGCGCCTGCAGGTCGGCGGCGAGCCGTTCACGCAGCGGCGTGAGACCGGGCAGCGCGGCCGCGGCCAGGCGCTGATCGGCGGCGGCGAGCGCCGCGCGCGCGCTCTTCGCGTCGTGTTCCAGCGCGATGCGCTGGCCGGCGGCCAGCACCAGGTATTCCACTTCGGCCAGCACCCAGCGCAGCTCGCTCTCGCTGCCCTTGCTCGCCAGTGACTTGACCGTCTGTTCCAGCGTCGCGTTCGCCTGGCCGAGCGCGTCGACCCGTTCCTTGAGCTGACGCCCGGTCTCCAGAACCTCACGCGCGTGCGCCTCGGCGTCGTTCACGCGCGCGACGAGACCGTCGCGCTCGCCGGCGAGCGCCTCGACACGCGCGGCCAGCGCGGCGTTGTCCGGCAGCATCACCACGCGCTCCCAGTACACACCCGCGGCGCCGACACCGAGCGCCACCACCAGCGCCACGGCGCCCAGGTCGAAACGACGCCGCGCGGTCGGCGTCGACGGCGGCGCGGTCGCGACCGCGACCGGTTCGTCCGGCGTCTTCTTCATGCTTCGTCCTGCACCCAGCGCGCAAGGCGCTTCAGGATGCTTTCGTCCGAGGGGTTCTCCACCACCAGCGCGTGATGGGTGAAGCCGCGCGCCTCGACCTCCTGCGCGACGCGCGCGCCGACCACCAGCATCTGCATGTCGAACAGCTGCTCGATGCCTTCCTCTTCGATCTTCTCCACCAGGTTGTCGAGCACCTCGATGCTGGTGGCGAGACCGATGTCCGGCACCTTCACCTCGCTCTTCTTCAAGGCCTGCTTCAGTACCAGCGCCGGCTTGCTGCGTTCATAGCATTCGCAGTACACGACCTCGGCGCCGCGCCGCTCGAGCGTCTTGGCCAGGTGTTCGCGGCCACCGACGCCGCGGAAGATGACGATGCGCTTGTCGCGAATCTTGTGCTCGGAAAGTCCGTCGAGCCGCAACAGGCCCTCGGAGCTGAACTCGCTGGCGGGCGTCACCACCTGCTTCACGCCCTGCGCGCGCAGGCTCGCGGCGGTGCCGAGACCGACGGCGAACACCGGCAGTCCGTCCAGGGACTCGTTCTCTTCACGAATGAGCGCGGTGCCGAATTCGGCGGCGTTGCGGCTGACGAAGATGACGATGTCGAAGCGCTTCAACTCGCGCACCACGGCGCCGGCCGCGGAGCCGTCGTGCAGACCGGTGATGACGATCATGGGCGCGCGGATGGCGGTGCCGCCGGCCTGCTCGATGGCGCGCGCCAGCGCCTCGCCCTGCTCCGCCGGGCGGGTCACCAGCACCGAGATGCCGTCGAGTGCGCCTTCGAGGTCTTGCATCTTGTCGTGGTCGTCGAATCAGGTGTCGTGCACGCGTCCGAGAATTCGATCCGCACCCGCCGCGAGCAGCGCCGCGCCGAGACCATCGCCGATGCGCGCGGCTTCGTCCAGCGGACCCGCGGCAGTTTGCCGAAGCACCTGCGCGCCGTCGACCGCGGCCACCAGGCCACGGAGACTGAGTGTGCCACCCTCGATCACCGCATGGCCCGCCACCGGCACGGTGCAGCTGCCGCCGAGCCGCGCGTTCATCGCGCGCTCGGCCTCCACGCAGCGCGCGGTGGTGGCGTGGTGCAGCGGCGTGAGCAGCGCCGCGATGGCGTCGTCATCGCGGCGGCACTCGATGCCGATGGCGCCCTGCCCGACCGCCGGCAGCATCTCGCTGGTGGCGATCGCATGGCCGTCCGCGCTCATGAGCCCCAGGCGCTTCAAGCCGGCGGCGGCGAGCACGATGGCATCGTAGTCGCCGCGCGCGAGACGGCTGAGCCGGGTCGGGACGTTGCCCCGCAAATCGAGCAGCGTGAGATCGGGACGCAGCGCGCCGAGCTGGCTGCGCCGCCGCAGGCTCGAGGTGCCGACGCGGGCGCCCTGCGGCAACTCGGCCAGGCCGCGACCGCCGGGCGAGACCAGCACGTCGCGCGGATCCTCGCGCTCGAGGATCGCACCCAGCGTGAATTCCTCCGGCAGTTCGAACGGCACGTCTTTCATCGAGTGCACCGCGATGTCGGCGCGGTCCTCCAGCATCGCCACCTCGAGTTCCTTGATGAACAGGCCCTTGCCGCCGATCTCCGCCAGCGGCCGGTCGAGGATGCGATCGCCGGTGGTGGTCATGGGCACGAGTTCGGTGACGAGACCCGGCCAGGCGGCTTCGAGGGCGGCGGCGACGTGACGGCTCTGCCACAGGGCGAGTTCACTAGCGCGGGTCGCGATACGCAGGCGCTGCGGGACATTCATGGCGTCGAGCTCTAATCCTTAAGTCTGGCCGCAGGGGCACCGTGAGGACATGGCCGGCAATGCTATCCACCTCCCGGCCGGCGCGCCACCATGCGCCGCGCCGGGCGGCGCGGGCCGGTGTGATAAGGTGTGCGGTCATCGTAGAACGAAAGAGGTAGGCGCGATGTCCCGTCGTCTCGGCGTCATCATGGATCCGATCGACAGCATCAAACCGAAGAAGGACACCACGCTCGCGCTGCTGCTGGCCGCAGCGCGCCATGGCTTCGAACTCCATTACATGGAGATGTCCGACCTCTCTCTGCGCGACGGCCGCGCCTGCGCGCGCACCCGGCCGCTGACCGTGCACGACTCGCTCGACCACTGGTTCGACTTCACGGGTGAGCAGACCACGGCGCGACCGCTGGCGGACTTCGACTGCGTGCTGATGCGCAAAGACCCGCCCTTCGACATGGAATACATCTTCGCCACCTACATGCTCGAACGCGCGCAGGCCGAGGGCGCGCTGGTGGTGAACGATCCGCGTTCCATCCGCGACGCGAGCGAGAAGCTCTTCACCGCCTGGTTCGCCGACGTCTGCCCGCCGACGCTCGTCACGCGCGACATGGGCGAGCTGCGCGCGTTCCAGCGCGAGCACGGCGACATCGTGGTCAAGCCGCTGGACGGCATGGGCGGCGCGTCGGTGTTCCGCGTCAAGGCCGAGGACGGCAATGCCAGCGTGATCTTCGAGACCATCACCGCACTCGAGTCGCGCTACTGCATGGCGCAGCGCTACCTGCCGGCGATTCTCGACGGCGACAAGCGCATCCTGGTGGTGGACGGCGAACCGATCCCCTACTGCCTGGCGCGCGTGCCGGCGCGCGGTGAACTGCGCGGCAACCTCGCCGCCGGCGGCACCGGCGTGCCGCAGCCGCTGTCGGATTCCGACCGCGCGATCGCCGAACGCGTCGCGCCGGAATTGAAGAAGCGCGGGCTGATCTTCGTCGGCCTCGACGTGATCGGCGATCGCCTCACCGAGATCAACGTCACCAGTCCGACCTGCGCGCGCGAGATCGATGCCAAGTACGGCGTCGACATCGGCGGCAAGCTCATGGCCGCCATCGACGCGCGCCTCGCGGCGCGGCAGTGATCGCCGGGAGCGCATGAGCGAAGCGCTGCCCGAACCGAGCTTCCGCGACGACTCGCGGCTCGCGCTGCCGCTGCTGGCGGCCATCGCGCTGCACCTCGCCGTGCTGTTCGGGGTGCAGCGCCCCGCCCAGACCCTGACCCCGCCGCGCTTCGACGCCATCGAGGTGATCCTCGCACCCGCGCCGGCGACACAAGAGACCCGCGTGGACACCGCGGCCGAACCGCCGCTCGCCACCTTGAAACTGCCGCCGCCCCCGCCGGTGGTGGCCGCCCCGCCCGTGCGGGCGCCAACGCCGAAGCCCACGCCGCGCAAGACCCGCGCCGCGGCACCGCCACCTGCGGTGACC
>JAIEQK010000253.1 GCA_019747795.1 Gammaproteobacteria bacterium
CGCTGCCCGGGGGGGGGGGGCCCCGGGTGGGGCTCCCGGGCTGGGGGGCGGGGCATTCTAGCGCCGCGCGGGGAGTGTGGGGACTGCCGCGGCGTAGGACTTGTGTGGCGTGAGGCCGGATCTCTAGACTCGTCATCGCGGCAGGAAGCCGCGTGGTATGCAGGAGACCAGGGATGGGTTACGCCGCGTTGCAGGCGGGTCGGGTGTCCATTGCCCGCCAAGTGTACTTAGTCACGATTGTCACTCACCAAAGACAGCCATGGTTCGCCGATTTCTTTGCGGCCAGGACCGTGATCAACGAACTCCGCCGCTTGAACGACACCCACATGGCCGAATCCATGGCCTGGGTGATCATGCCTGAGCACATCCACTGGCTCATGGCGCTTGGCACGACGCGTTCGCTCTCTATCGCGGTCAAGATGCTGAAGGGTCGTAGCGCTCGCGCCTTGGGGCTCGCGGCGCTCGGCGGTGCGGTTTGGCAACGCTCGTTCCACGATCACGCGGTGCGGCGCGAGGCGGAATTGCGTTTGATCGCGCGGTACATCGTCATGAACCCGCTGCGACGTGGATTGGTTCGCCGCATTGGGGATTACCCGCATTGGGACGCGATCTGGCTGTAGGGCCGATTTCAATCGGCCAGGCAGGGCGTCGGGCCGGGCGCCGTGCATGGCGGGTTGAAACCCGCCCTACAGGGGGCGTTGCGAATCCGATCGCAACGCAGCACAGGTGGACTGCGACAGACGCCGCTGTAGGGCCGATTTCAATCGGCCATGCACGGCGCCATCGTGCGTCAAACGCGCCGCAGTACGAACACGCCTTCGATGCCCGCCTGGCCCTTGACCTGCGCGTGCACGCGTCCACGGTCTTCGATGCGCCACTCCTTGGCGTACAGGCTCTCTATTTCTTCACCCGCGACCGGAAACGGCGGCGGCGTCAGCACGCTCGTGTCGTACTCGACGGTGATGGTCAGCATGGGTGTGCCGGGGGCGGCCAGGCGGGTGAGGGTGGCCGCGTAGTCGCGGCGCATGTCGGGGGGCAGGGCGATGAGGGCGGCGCGGTCGTAGATCGCGGCGAATGCGCCGAGCGCGGCGGTGGTCAGCGCGAAGAAGTCACCGCACAGCAGGGTATAGCCGTCTGCCGCGAAGACTTCGTAGCCGTCGCGTTGCAGGACGGTGGGCGTGAGGTTGCGCTCGGCGAAGAACGCACGCACCGCGATGTCCGACAGCTCCACGCCCACCACCTCGTGGCCGCGCTCACGCAGCCACACCATGTCGAGCGATTTGCCGCACAGCGGCACGAGCACGCGATCGACCGGCGTGCCAAGCGCGGGCCAGTGCGCGAGGAGCTGGGGATGGTAGTCGGCCTCGTGAAAGCCTATCTGGTTGCTCGCCCAGCGTTGTTGCCAGAAGTTCGCTTCCACGCCGCGCGCCTCAAGCACACTGGTCGAGCGCTTCGTGCAGCAGGTCCAGCGCCGCGCGCGTGAAGACGTCCATGTTGCCCTCGCGATCCGGGCTGCCGGTCTCGAGGCGCCGCGTGAGCGTCACCGGCCCCACCACCGCCAGCACGCAGATGCCGGGCGGATGGCCATAGGGCGTGCCGGCCGGACCGGTGGCGCCGAGTTCGGCGATGCCCCAGGTCGCGCCGAGCCGCTCGCGGATGCGCTCGCCGCACAGCGTCACGTAGCTCTCGGTGAGCGGGGTCTGGCGCTCGAGCGTTTCCTTGTCGATGCCGAGCAGTTCACGACGGGCGCGCATGGTGTAGATGATCGAGCCGCCCATGAAATAGGCCGAGGCGCCGGGCACCGCCAGCAGGTGGGCTGATATCAGACCGCCGGTGGAGGATTCGGCCACCGCCACGGTGTCCTTGCGAGCCTTGAGGATCTCGGCGACTTCGTGCGCCTGTCTGGATGACGTCAGCATGGCAATTCCGCTTATGATTTCATCGATGGGAACAGCCGCACGACCACATGACTGAAGCTTCGAGTCCGTATCGCGCCTGGCGCTGTCACGCGTTTGGAGATTATCACGATCTCGCCGTCGAGACGGTCGCGCCGCCCGCGCTCGCGCCGGGCGAGGTGCGCGTGCGCACGCGCGCCTTCGCGGTCGGTTTTCCCGACATGCTGATGGTGCAGGGCAAGTACCAGTACAAGCCGCCGCTGGCCTTCACCCCCTGCGCCGAATTCGCCGGCGAGGTGCTGGAGGTGGGCGAGGGCGTGACGCGCTTCCAGCCCGGCACGCGGGTGATGGGGCTCATTCGCGCCGGTGCCGCCGCCGAGCAGGTGGTGACTCGCGCCGACGACTGCATGCGCCTGCCGGACAACTTCGACTTCGCCCACGGCGCGGCCTTCATCATCGGCTACAAGACCGCCTACGTGGGCCTCGTCGTGCGTGGCGCGCTGGCGCCCGGCGAGACCGTGCTGGTACACGGCGCCGCGGGCGGCGTCGGTCTCGCCGCGGTGGAACTCGCGAGCGCCATGGGCGCGCGGGTGATCGGCATGGCCGGTGGACGCCACAAGCTGGAACTGGTGCGCGAGCGCGGCGCGGCGGCGGTGATCGACTACGCCGAGGGCCGGTTCCGCGATGCGGTCAAGGCGCTCACCGAGGGGCGCGGTGCGGACGTGGTCTTCGATCCGGTCGGCGGCGACGTGTTCGACGAGTCGCTGCACTGCGTGGCGCCCTTCGGTCGCGTGCTGGTGATCGGTTTCGCCGCCGGCCGCATCCCGAGCGCGACGCTCAATCACGCGCTGCTCAAGCAGTACGCCATCGTCGGCGTGCGCGCCGGCGAGTACGGGCGCGTCTACCCCGAAGGCGGGCGCCGCGTGAACCGCGCGCTGGAGACCTGGTCGGCGAGCGGCAAGCTCACGCCCCACGTGCACGCCCGCCTGCGCTTCGAACAGCTGATCGAAGCACTCGACATGATCGCCGCGCGCCAGGTGCTGGGCCGCGTGGTGTGTGAAATCGACGCGTGACGCCGAGCCACGCCAAGGAGCAGACGCCATGAGCCATCGCATCGAGTGTTACTTCGACTGTTCGAGCCCCTGGACCTGGCTCGCCTTCGAGTACCTGCAGCAGCGTACCCGCGACCTGGACGTCACCATCGAGTGGAAGCCGATCCTGGTCGGCGGCATCTTCAACACCGTCAACCCGAGCGTCTACCAGTCGCGCGAGACGCCGGTGCCGCTGAAGGCGGCCTACATGCGCAAGGACCTGCAGGACTGGGCGCGCCACGTCGGCGTGACCATCCACTTTCCGCCGCCGGTGTTCCCGGTCAACAGCGTGAAGGCCATGCGCGGCGCTTGGCTGGCGGTGGAGGCGGGCTGTCTCGTGCCCTACGCACGCGAGGTATTCCGCCGCTACTGGACCGAACTTGCCGACATCTCGCAGGACGAGGTGCTGGCGCCCATCGCCGAGGGTGTGGGCTTCACCCGAGAGGCGTTCTTCGCCGGCATCGCGCGCCAGGACATCAAGGATCGCCTGCGCCTCGCCACCGAGGAATGCGTCGCGCGCGGCGGCTTCGGCTCGCCGACCCTGTTCCTCGACGGCGAGGACATGTACTTCGGCAACGATCGCATCGACCTCATGCTCGCGCGCCTGGCACGCTGAATCCAGCCACGGGAGTCTTCTCGCCATGACCGATCTCGTCACCGTCACCGTCGCCGACGGCATCGCCGACGTGCGCTTCAACCGTCCCGACAAGCACAATTCGCTGACGCTGGACATGTTCAGTGCGATCAACGAGGCGGCGCGCGCGCTCTACACCGACCCGCGCATTCGCGTCGCGGTGCTGTCCGGCAACGGCCCGAGCTTCTGCGCCGGCCTCGACTTCTCCATCATGCAGGAGATGCTGAAATCGCCCGACGCCGCGCGCGCGGTGATGGACAGCCTGCTGGCGCGGGACGCCGGGCCGGACAATCGCGCGCAGCGCACGGCCTGTGCCTGGAAGTACGCGCCGGTGCCGGTGATCGCCGCGCTGCACGGCGTGGCCTTCGGCGGCGGCTGCCAGATTGCGCTCGGCGCCGACATCCGCATCGCCGCGCCGGACACGCGCATGTCGGTGATGGAGATCAAGTACGGGCTCGTGCCGGACATGGGCCTCACCCAGACGCTGCCGGACCTGGTGCGCATCGACGTCGCCAAGGAGCTCACGCTGACCGGCCGGGTGGTCGAAGCGCGGGAGGCGGAGAGACTCGGCCTCGTGACCCAGGTCGCCGAGGATCCGCTCGCGGTGGCGTTTGCCATGGCGCGCGGCATCGCGGCGCGCTCGCCGCAGGCGATCCGCGCGTCCAAGCGGCTTCTGAACGAAGCCTGGCGGGCCGACGCGCGCACCGGGCTCGAACTCGAGGAGGCGTTGCAGATCACGCTGCTGGGCTCGGCGGACAACGTCGAGGCGGTGAACGCCGCGATGCAGAAGCGCGCGCCGGTGTTCGCCGACGTGGGCGCCTGAGTCGGACGCCATGCAGCACGTCCTCTCCGCCCTCGAGGCGCGCGTCATCGGCAGCCTCATCGAGAAGGAGTTGACCACGCCCGACCAGTATCCTTTGACACTGAACGCGCTGGTCGCGGCCTGCAACCAGAAGAGCAATCGCGAGCCGCTGCTGGAACTCTCCGCCAACGAGGTGCAGGCGACCGTCGACGCGCTGTTGAAGGCGCGTCTCGTGAGCGACAGGGGCAACTTCGGTGGCCGGGTGACGCGCTATCGTCAGCGCTTCGTGAACGGCGAGTTCGGTGGGCTGAAGTTCGGTCCAGCGGAGACCGCCATCGTCTGCGAACTCCTTCTGCGCGGCCCGCAGACGCCGGGCGAACTGCGAGCCCACTGCCAGCGCATGCACGCCTTCGCCGACGCGCAGGCGGTGGAGAGCGCGCTGGAGGAACTCATGACCCGGCCCGACGGGCCCTTCGTGCAGCGCCTGGCGCGCGCGCCCGGGGCGCGCGAACCGCGCTACGTGCAGCTCTTCTACGGCCCGGTGGACGAGGCCAGCCTGCCGGCGCTGGCCGCGAGCGCGCCCCGCGCGACGGACCAGGGCGCGCGCCTCGCGGCGCTGGAAGAGGAAGTCCGCGCGCTCACCGCGCGGCTCGCGGCGCTGGAGGCGCGCCTCGGCGAAGCTTGACCCGACGC
>JAIEQK010000329.1 GCA_019747795.1 Gammaproteobacteria bacterium
GCCGACCGCGCCCGCGGCGCCGGCCGCCGGACCCGAGGCCCACGCACGGCACGCCGAGGCGGTGCGCGCGCTCGAGCGTTTTCGCCTGGCCGGCCGCATCGGTGTGCAGCGCGAGGACAAGGGCTTCAGCGCCGATCTCGACTGGCGGGAACTGCCGCCGGCCTATGCGCTGCGTCTCGCAGCACCCCTCTCCGGCGGCACCTACCAGCTCGCCGACGACGGCGCGGGCGTGGTGCTGGCGGCGCCGAAGGGCAAGACCTACCGCGCGGCCGACGCCGAGGCGCTGATGCGCGAACACCTGGGCTGGTCGCTGCCGCTGGACGGCGCGCGCTACTGGGTGCGCGGCGTGCCCGATCCGGCGCGGCCGGTGAGCGGGGAGCGCCTGGACGAGGCCGGCCGCTGGACCGACTTCGCCCAGGACGGCTGGCGGGTCAGCGTGCTGGAGTACGCGCCCGCCGCGGGCCTGGACCTGCCGAAACGCCTGTTCCTGTCCCGCGACAAGCTGTCGGTGCGCATGGCGATCAAGACCTGGGAGCGACGCTGAGCATGGAGTCCCGCGACTGGCCGGCCCCGGCCAAGATCAATCTCTTCCTGCACGTGACCGGCCGCCGCGCCGACGGCTACCACCTGCTGCAGACCCTGTTCCAGTTCGTCGACCACGGTGACACCCTGACCTTTCGGCTCCGCGACGACGGCGCCATCGGCCGCCTGAACGCGCTAGCCGGCGTGCCGCCCGAGCAGGATCTCGTGGTGCGCGCCGCGCGCCGCTTGCAGGAGGCGGCGGGGGTGCGTGCCGGCGTGGACATCCTGGTCGAGAAGCGCCTGCCCATGGGCGGCGGTCTGGGCGGCGGCAGCTCCGACGCCGCCACCGTGTTGGTGGCCTTGAACGCGCTGTGGGGCGCGGGGCTGTCGGTCGACCAACTCGCGGCGCTGGGCTTGGGCCTCGGCGCCGACGTGCCGGTCTTCGTGCGCGGCGAGGCGGCCTGGGCCGAAGGCGTCGGCGAGCGGCTGACGCCCTGCCCGGCGCCCGAAGGACCGGTGCTCGTGATCACGCCGCCGTGCAACGTCGAGACGCGCGTGGTGTTCCAGGACCCCGAATTGACACGGAATACCCCGGCAATCACAATGCCGGCCCTTTCGTTGCCCGCGACGAGGAATGATTGTGAGCCGGTGACGCGCCGACTCTACCCGGAAGTGGGCGCCGCCCTCGACTGGCTGGCGCGCCACGCGCCGGCCCGCATGAGCGGCACCGGGGCCAGCGTCTTTGCGATGTTCACCGATGAACGGGCCGCGGCCGAGGTCGCGCGGCAGGTGCCGGCGCAATGGCCGCACTTTCTCGCGCGGCGGGTGAACCGTTCGCCGCTCCTGGACCGGCTGGCCGCCGCGCGCGCTCTTTGAGCCGCCCGTCGCGCCGCACCGCGAGGGGCGCGATTGATTCAGCTTTGGGGTGTCGCCAAGAGGTCTAAGGCACCGGGTTTTGATCCCGGCATTCCCAGGTTCGAATCCTGGCACCCCAGCCACTTTGATGACAGGCGCGCGGTGGGGACCGCGCGCGACCGCGGCGACCCGGGCGCCGCGCAATCGTTACAGACGGGAGTGGGCGCGCGGCCCTCGCACATGCTCGAAGAATCGATGATGTTGTTCACCGGCAACGCCAACCGCCCGTTGGCGCGTGCCATCGCCCGCCACCTGCACATGCCGCTGGGCAAGGCCACCGTGGGCCGCTTCAGCGACGGTGAAATCACTGTCGAGATCGCCGAGAACGTGCGCGGCCGGCACTGCGTGGTGATCCAGTCGACCTGCGCGCCGGCCAACGACAACTTCATGGAGCTGATGGTGCTGGTCGACGCTCTGCGCCGCGCCTCGGCGCACAGCATCACGGCGGTCATTCCCTACATGGGCTACGCCCGCCAGGACCGCCGCCCGCGCTCGGCGCGCGTGCCGATCACCGCCAAGGTGGTGGCCAACATGATCACCTCCGTCGGCACCACCCGCGTGCTGACCGTCGACCTGCATGCCGAGCAGATCCAGGGCTTCTTCGACATCCCGATGGACAACGTCTACGCCTCGCCGGTCCTGATGAGCGACATCTGGAAGCACGAATACGAAGACCTCATGGTGGTCTCGCCGGACGTCGGCGGCGTGGTCCGCGCGCGCGCCATCGCGCGCCAGCTGGACAACGCCGATCTCGCGATCATCGACAAGCGCCGCCCGCGCGCCAACGAGTCGCAGGTCATGAACATCATCGGCGACGTCGACGGCCGTACCTGCGTGATGGTCGACGACATGGTCGACACCGCCGGCACCCTGTGCCGCGCCGCCGAGGCGCTGAAGGATCACGGCGCGAAGAAGGTCGTCGCCTACTGCACGCACCCGGTGCTGTCCGGCAAGGCCATCGACAACATCAACGGCTCCACGCTGGACGAGCTGGTGGTGACCGACACCATTCCCTTGTCCGAGGCCGCCATCGGCTGCGAGAAGATTCGCCAGCTGTCGGTCGCGGGCCTGCTCGGCGAGAGCATCAGCCGCATCTGCACGGGCCAGTCGCTGAGCTCGATGTTCGTCGACTGAGCGCAACAAGAATTCGCGGCCTCGAGCCGCGTGAAGCCAAGCCGCCGCGTGCCTGGTCGCGGGCCCGCGGCGGTGTTTTTTGTAACGACAATCATTCGGAGATCCGGACGATGGAAAAATTTGAAATCGCTGCCGTGACTCGCGCGGACAGGGGTAAGGGTGCGAGCCGCCGCCTGCGTCGCGAGGGCAAGCTGCCGGGCGTGGTCTACGGAGGTCATGCCGACCCCGTGGCGATCACGCTCGACCACAACGACATGGTCCTGCACTGCGCGCACGAGGCCTTCTACTCGCACATTCTCACGCTGAAGCTGGACGGCAAGGTCGAGCGCGTGGTGCTGAAGGACATGCAGCGTCACGTCTACAAGCCGCGCATCCTGCACATGGACTTCCAGCGCGTGTCGGAGACCGAGGCGCTCACCATGCGCGTGCCGCTGCACTTCATCAACGAAGATCGCTGCGTCGGCGTGAAGATGGGCGGCGGTTCCATCGCCCACCAGATCTCCGATCTCGAAATCACCTGCCTGCCGAAGGATCTGCCCGAGTACATCGAGGTCGATCTCGAGGCGATGAACGTCGGCGACACCCTGCATTTGGGCGAGCTCAAGCTGCCGGCCGGTGTGCAGGTGGCGTCCATCCTGCACGGTGGCGACCCGATGCTGCCGGTCGTTACCGTCAACGCGCCGAAGGGCGCGGCGGAGGGCGAGGGCGCCTGAGGCGCCGCGCCGTCGCGCCTGCGCCGTTCGTTCTGAACGTGTCCAGCGCCGACGGCGTGCAACTGGTGGTCGGCCTCGGCAATCCCGGGGCCGGTCACGCCGAAGACCGGCACAACGTCGGCTTCTGGCTGGTCGATGAACTCGCGCGCAGGCTGAAAGTCGACCTGCGCGGCGAGGCCAAGTACAAGGGCGAGACGGGACGCGCGGCCTCGGGCCTGCGGCTGCTGAAGCCCATGACCTACATGAATCTCTCCGGTGAGTCGGTCGCGCCCTGCGCCGCCTACTTCCGCATTCCGCCGGCCGCGGTGCTGGTGGTGCACGACGAACTCGACCTGCCGGTCGGCGCGGTGCGCCTGAAGCGCGGCGGCGGCCATGGCGGCCACAACGGCCTGCGCAGCATCGAGCAGATGCTCGGCACCAACGACTTCCTGCGCGTGCGGCTCGGCATCGGCCATCCGGGCGTGGGGCGTGATGTGGCCGGCTACGTGCTGTCCCGTCCGCCCGCCGCCGAGCGCGAGGCCATCGATGCCGCCATCGCGCTCGTGCTCGACAACATCGAGACCATCACCAACGGTGGTTTCAGCCGCGCCATGAACACGCTGAACCAGCGCGGCCAAGGTAAAGGATAAAGCGCCATGGGCTTCAAATGCGGAATCGTCGGCCTGCCCAATGTCGGCAAGTCGTCCCTGTTCAACGCGCTCACCTCGGCGGCCATCGCCGCGGAGAACTATCCCTTCTGCACCATCGAGCCCAATGTCGGCATGGTGCCGGTGCCCGATCCCAGGCTCGACAAGCTCGCGGCCATCGTCAATCCGCAGAAGGTGGTCGCCTCCAGCATGGAGTTCGTCGACATCGCGGGCCTGGTGGCGGGCGCCTCAAAGGGCGAGGGACTCGGCAACAAGTTCCTCGCGCACATTCGTGAGACCCAGGCCATCGCGCACGTGGTGCGCTGCTTCGAGAACGACAACATCACCCACGTCGCGGGCCGCATCGATCCCATCGCCGATATCGAGGTGATCGATACCGAGCTCGCGCTGGCCGATCTCGAAACTGTGTCCAAGGGACTCGACCGCGCCGAGAAGGCCGCCAAGTCCGGCGACAAGGAGCAGCGCGCGCGCGCCGACGCGTTCAAGGTGTTCCTCGCCGCGCTCGACGAAGGCAAGCCGATACGCGCGCTGGAACTGGACGACAACGCCCGCGCGCTCTTGCGCGAGGTGAGTCTCCTGACCGCGAAGCCGGTGCTGTTCATCGCCAATGTCGATGAAGCCAATCTCGCCGGCAACGCCCACAGCCAGCGCGTCGCCGACTACGCCGCGGCGAACGGCGCGGAATGCGTGGTCATATGCGCGGCCATCGAGGCCGAGCTCGCGACCCTCGAACCCGCCGAGCGGCTCGAGTTCCTGAACGATCTTGGCCTGGAAGAGCCGGGCCTCAACCGCGTGATCCGCGCCGGCTACCACCTGCTCGGGCTCATGAGCTACTTCACCGCGGGCGTGAAGGAAGTGCGCGCCTGGACCATCCGCCGCGGCACCACCGCGCCCGGCGCGGCCGGGGTCATCCACACCGACTTCGAGCGCGGCTTCATCCGCGCGGAAGTGATCGCCTATGAAGATTTCGTCGCCTGCGGCGGTGAGGCCAAGGCCAAGGAGACCGGCAAGCTGCGCGTGGAAGGCAAGGAGTACATCGTCGCCGATGGCGACGTGATGCATTTCAGGTTCAACGTCTAAGCGTTTCGCTCCACCTATAGGTCCGACGCTGAGTAATCCCCACGTAAATCTGACAGAAGGTATGTGGGAACAAAGGGATAAGTGATCGACGTACATGCTGCCCAC
>JAIEQK010000308.1 GCA_019747795.1 Gammaproteobacteria bacterium
GAAGCCGTCGCGCGCGAGGCGCGGCGCGGGCCGCGCGAATACCGCGCGCAGCAGCCAGGCGAGCGCGCCGAGCAGCAGCGCCACCGCCCAGCCCCAGGCGCGCACGAAGCCACTGGTCGCGATGAGCCCGCGGGTCAGCGCCGGCAGTTCGCGGTGCATCTCGGTGAACACCTTCACCACCTCGGGCACCACGTAGCCGAGCAGGCCGGTCACCACCGCCGCGGCGACCACCGACAGCACGGCCGGGTAGATCATCGCGACCTTGAGGCGCGAGGCGATCTTCTGTCGCTCTTCGAGAAACTCCGCGAGCCGCGACAGCACGGTCGGCAGGTGGCGGGTCTGTGCGCCGGCCGCGACGGTGGCGCGGTACACCGGCGGAAAGATGCGTGGGAACTGGTCGAGGCCGGCGGCCAGGCCGTGGCCTTCCAGCACGCGCGCGCGCACGTCGAGCGCGACGCGCTTGAAGTCCGCGCTCTCCGACTGCTTGGAGAGCGCGGTCAGCGCGTCGTCGAGCGGCAGGCCGGAGTTCAGCAGCGTGCCGAGCAGGCGTGTGAACAGCACCACCTGGTCACCCGACAGCCGCGCGCCGCGGCCGAAGGTGGGACGCCGGTTGGTGACGCCGCTGCCGCGCCGGCTGGCTTCGACACTGAGCGGCACCAGGCCCTGGTCGCGCAGACGCTGGCGCGCCTGCTGCTCGGTGTCGGCCTCGGTGACGCCGCGCTGGCGCGCGCCGGTCGCGGTCAGGGCCAGGTAGTCGTAGGCGGGCATGCCGGGCGCGCTCAGCTCGCGGTGGTGACGCGGATGAGTTCCTCGGCGGTGGTCTCGCCGGCCAGGACCTTGGCGCGGCCGTTGTCGAACAGGCTGGGGGAGTGACGACGCACGTATTCCTCGATCACCGGTTCGCCGGCGTTGTCGTGGATGAGCCTTCGCACTTCCTTGTCGATGGACACGAACTCGTAGATCGCCGTGCGCCCGCGAAAGCCTATCTGCATGCAGCGCGCGCAGCCGGCCGCCTCGTACACCGTGTGCCGTTCGAGCTCGGCGAGCGGCAGCGCGAGGCGCGCGGCGAGCGCCGCGTCCGGCAGGACGGGCTGGCGACAATGCGGACACAGGCGCCTTACCAGGCGCTGGGCCAGCACGCCCACCAGGCTGGACGCGAGCAGGAAGGGCTCGGTGCCCATGTCGTGCAGTCGGGTCAGCGCGCCGACCGCCGAATTGGTGTGCAGCGTCGAGAGCACCAAGTGACCGGTGAGACTCGCCTGGATGGCGATCTGCGCGGTCTCGATGTCGCGAATCTCGCCGACCATCACCACGTCCGGATCCTGGCGCAGGATGGCGCGCAGGCCGCGTGCGAAGGTCATGTCGACCTTGGTATTGACCTGGGTCTGGGCGATGCCGTCGATGTAGTACTCGATCGGATCCTCGACCGTCATGATGTTGCGGCTGCGGTCGTTGATGCGCGCGAGCGCCGCGTACAGCGTGGTGGTCTTGCCCGAGCCGGTGGGTCCGGTGACGAGGAAGATGCCGTGGGGCAGGTGGATGATCTGGTCGATGCCGGCGGTGGTCTCGTCGTCCATGCCGATCTGTTCCAGCTGCAGGCGGCCGGCCTGCTTGTCGAGCAGGCGCAGCACCACGCGCTCGCCGCTGCCTGAAGGGATGGTCGAGACGCGCACGTCCACCGGCCGATTGGCGATGCGCAAGCTTATGCGTCCGTCCTGCGGCACGCGCTTCTCGGCGATGTCGAGCTTGGCCATGATCTTGATGCGCGATACCAGCAGCGGGCCGATGGCGGCCGGCGGTTCCATCACCTGGCGCAGTACGCCGTCCACGCGCAGGCGGATCGAGAGACGGGATTCGAAGGGCTCGACGTGGATGTCCGAGGCGTTCTCGCGGATCGCCTCGCTGATCACCGCGTTGATCAGCCGAATGATCGGCGCATCGTCCGCGCTCTCGAGCAGGTCGGTCGGCTCGCGCAGCTCTTCGGCGAGATCGGCCAGGTCGAACTCGCCGCCGAACTCCGCCATGCCCGGGCCACCGCCCTGCGCGGCGCCTTCGTAGGCGCGCTGCAGCTCGGTCTCGAACTGGTCGTCGCTCAAGGGCGCGAGCGGCAGCGGCATGCCCGCCAGGCGCTGCGCCTCGGCGAGCGCGGCGAGCGACGCGCCGGGGCGGCACACCAGGGTCTCGCCGTGCTCCGCCGCGCGCACGAACACGCCGTGGCGACGGGCAAAGGCGAAGGGCACGTTCATTCCAGCAGACCGTCCGGCGCCGGCAGGCGCGGCGCGGGCGCGTGGATCAGCTGGCCGCGACGGCGCGGCTCCTCGGCGTCCTGCCGCGCGCGAATGAAGTCGTAGCGCGCGACCGCGGTGCTGTGGTTGCCCTCGCGGTCGGTGATGATGGTCGGGCGCAGGAACACCATCAGGTTGGTCTTGGTGTGATCGTCGCGCGTGTTCTTGAACAGGTGACCCAGGATCGGGATGTCACCCACCCACGGCACCTTCTGCGCGTTCTCGGTGAGGTTGTTCTGGATGAGGCCGCCGAGCACCACGATGTCACTGTCGTCGACCAGCACGGTGGTCTTGATCGCGCGCTTGTTGGTGATGAGATCGGCGCCGGCGGTGGACGAGTCGACGCTCGACACCTCCTGCTCGAGCTCGAGCGTCACCGTGCCGCCTTCGTTGATCTGCGGCTTGACCTTCAACAGGATGCCGACGTCCTTGCGCTCGATGGTCTGGAAGGGACTGTCGGGCGTGGTGGTCTGGTTGGTGAACTGGCCGGTGACGAAGGGCACGTTCTGGCCGACCACGATCTCCGCCTCGGCATTGTCGAGGGTCATGAGCGTGGGCGTGGACAGCACGTTGGTGTAGCGGTCGCCGGCGAAGGCGCGCAGCAGCGCGCGGATGTCGCCGTTGCGCAGGTAGCCGAGAGTGAAGCCGTTCAGCAGCGCGAGCTGGCCGCTGGTGACCGCGTTGTCGATACCACCCGAGACGTTGCCTGGAAAGCGCGTGCCGGCGGCGACGCCGTCGACGGTGTCCGAGGTGCGCCACTGGATGCCGAGTTCGGTGCCGCGCTGGGTGGTGAGTTCGGCGATGATGCCTTCGACCAGCACCTGGTTGCGCCGTACGTCGAGCTTGGCGATGACGTCGCGCAGGGTCTTCATCTGGCGCGGCGGCGCCTGCAGGATGAGGGTGTTGGTGGCTTCGTCGGCCTGGATGTTGGCGCCGCCCGGCAACGGTTCCATGCCGCCGAAGCCGGCGTTGCGCACCGCGTTGCGCCGGTTGCCGCCACCGCCGCCCTCGTTGCCCTGGGCCGCGGCGCCCGAGTCGAAGCTCTGCTGGGGCATGGACTCACCGCTCAGTATGCCCTGCAGCACCGGCACCAGGTCCGCCGCGGTGGCGAAGCGCAGCGGCACCACTTCCACCGCCTCCGGGCCGCGGTCGGGCACATCGAGCGCCTCGATCAGCCGACGATAGCTCTGCAACGCGCCCGGCGGCGCCAGCATCAGCACGGTGTTGGTCCGCGCGTAGGCGACGAACTGCGGGCCGGGCAGGCCGGGCGCCTGCGGCCGGGCCGGATCGCCGGACAGTGCGTTCATCACCTTCACCACTTCCTCGGCGTCGGCGTGCTTGAGTTCGTAGATCTCGGTCGACTTGGGCGTCGCGGTGTCGAGGTCGGCCACCAGGCGCATCATGCGTCGCACGTTCACGCCCGAATCGGCGATCACCAGCACGTTGCTGGCGGCGAGGCCGGCCAGATGGGCCTCCTGCGGCAGGAGCGGACGCAGCACTGCCACCAGTTCCGGCGCGCTCACGTGTTTGACCGGAATGACGGCGGTCACCAGCGCGTCGTTGTCCCGCGCGATGTAGGTGGCGGGGGTGTCCTGGCCCTCCTGCTTGGCGGTCGCGTCGGGCACTATCTTGATCACGTTGCCGCTCGGGATGGCGGCGAAGCCGTGCACCTTCAACACCGACAGGAACACGTCGTACAGCGCCGCGGGGCTGGTGGGCGCGGCGGAGATCACCGTGACGTTGCCCTTCACGCGCGGGTCCACCACGAAGTTCTTGTGGGTCACGTCGGCGATCGCGGCGATGAAGGCGCGCACGTCGGCATCGCGCAGGTTGAGCGTGAAGGTGCCGTCGTCCTTCGGTACCAGGCCTTCGGCGTCGCCGTCCTCGGCCCACGCGGGCGAACACAGCGCCAGGCCGCAGAGCATCACCAGGGAGAGCAGGGCCACGAGGGCGCGCGGGCGTCTTGGGGGTAAGGGCACGATGCTCGAATACTCCGGAGTGCGAGGCGCGACTGGCCCGCGATGTTAGCAGAACGGGTTTGGACGCCCGGGCCGGCCGGGCGCCATGCGAGGTTGTGTGACCTGGCTCACTGGTAACTGCCGTCGTCCATGCCGGCGGCGGGATCCTCGCTGTCGAACTCGGTGGGATCGGAGACCTCGGGGGCGTAGTCCTCGGTCGTCGTGTCGTCCATGGGCAAGTCCTCGGGCGGCTCGGGCTCAGGCTCGGGCTCGGCGTAGTCGGCGGGCTCGGGCTGGAAGTTCAAGGCGGCGGCGGGGGGCACGGCGCCACGGCGCATCGCGCCATAGGGAGCGCCGGCGGCCTGCGGTTGGCCGATCGGGCCGGGCGGGGCGCTCATGTTGAGCTTGGGATCCTTCAGCACCAGTGCCTTCAGTTCGCCGTTCTGTTCGACCACCACCCGCCGGGCCTCGATGAACCTGATGGTCGCGCCGTGCAGGTCGTCACCCACGCGACGAGATTCGATGCGCGGACCGTCGCCGCCGATGATCGCGCGGCGGTCGGCGGGATTGGCGTCGAACAGGATGCCCTGCAGGCTGAGCGCGAGGCTCGCTTCGGGGAGCGCGTCGGGCGGGGTGTCCGATGCGATTGGCGCCTTGTCCTGCTTGGCGGCCGACTCAGCCTCGCGCGCGGCCGCTTCATCACTCGCGGGATCGTAATGTCCGAACAGCTCGCTCGCCGCGAGGCCGTGCAGATCGGGCGCCGCTTTCGGTTGCGCGCTCGTGGTGGCCGGCGCCGCGGCCGCGACACGCGGCACATCGGCGCGCAGGCCGCGCACCGCGAGCGTGGTACGCACCACCAGGGTCAGCGCGAGGACGCTCATGAGCGCCAGCGCCAGGGAGGGCATGAGCACCGCGCGCGGTGGCCATCCGGCTTGC
>JAIEQK010000033.1 GCA_019747795.1 Gammaproteobacteria bacterium
GGCGCCGAAGCCGGCGCAGCCGGCGAGCAGCGCGAGCGTCAGCCCCAGCAGGAGCAGGCGCGCCGCCGCGCGGGCCGGCGCGCGGCCCTCGAGGATGGGACGTCGGCCGCTCACGGCGTGAGGCGCTTGATGACTTCGAGAAGCTTCTTGTCGTTGGGCGTGTCGCGCAGCGCCGCGTCCCAGGTCTGGCGGGCCGCGTCGCGGTCGCCCTTGACCCACAGCACCTCGCCCAGGTGAGCCGCGACTTCGGGGTCGTTGCGCAGTTCCTTGGCGCGCTTCAGGTAGTCGACGGACTCCTCCAGGCGGCCGAGGCGATAGAGCACCCAGCCCATGCTGTCCAGGATGTAGAAGTCCTTGGGGGCGAGCTCCATCGCGCGGCTGATGAGGGTGAGCGCCTCGTCGTAGCGCTTGGTGCGATCGGCCAGCGTGTAGCCGAGCGCGTTCAGCGCCTGGGCGTTATCCGGCTCGCGCGCGATGATGGCGCGCAGGTCGCGCTCCAGCACGTCTATCTTGCCCATGCGCTCGGCCAGCATCGCGCGGGTATAGAGCATGTCGCTGTTGAAAGCGTCGCCGGTGAGGGCGGCATCGTAGACCCGCATGGCCTCGTCCAGGCGTCCCTGGTCAGACAGGATCTCGCCCTTGGCGCGCGCCACGCTGAAGCGCTGTTCGTCGTCCTCGACCGGCACCCTGTCCAGGAAGCTCAAGGCCTGGTCGGTCTCGCCCTTCACCGCCTTGACCAGCGCCGTGCGCATCTGCGCGCCGAAATAATTGCCGCCACCCTGCACCTGCTTGTAGTGCTTGAGCGCGACCTCGGGCTGCTTGCGCGCCTCGGCTATCTGGCCGAGGTAGAAATGCGCCTCGTCGGTGCGGGTATCGAGCTTGACCAGCTTCTCGAAGTTGCCGCGCGCGTCATCAACGCGGTTCGCCTGCAGATTCAGCAGGCCGAGCGCGAACAGGATGTCGGAGTTCTCCGGCGCCTCGGCGGCCAGCGCACTGAATTGCAGGCGCGCCTCTTCGTAGCGGTTGGCGTCGGCCAGCAGGCGGGCATAGATGAGCCGCAGCCCGAACTGCTTGGGATTGGTCGCCAGCACCGAGTCCAGCCACTCCAGCGCCTGCGGCAGCTTGCCCTGCTTCTGCAGGATGGCGAGATAGGCCATGGCGACGTTGGACGAGAGCTCGGTGTGCTTGACGATGCGGTTCATCGCGTCACGCGCGCGGTCGAGCTGTTCGGCGCGGATCGCGAGCAGGGCGTAGGCGAGCAGCGCGTCGCTGTCGTCGCCGTGGCGGGCGACCAGCTTCTCCATGACGCTGAGCGCGGTCTGGCGGTCGTCCTCGTGGCCGAGCAGGTTGGCGACCATGCGCAGGCGGTTGCCGGGCTGGCCGTCGTCGTGGGACAGCACGTATTCGAGGTGCTCGAGCGCCGCATCCGGGTTCTGGTGGCGGATGTACATGGCGGCCAGGATCTGGCGCGCATCCATGTCGCGCGGATCGAGTTCGACCCAGGTGCGGGCCGCGAGCAGGCCGGCCTTGTCGTCACGGGCGAACACCGCGATGCGGGTGGCGCGTTCGGCCAGCGCCGGATCGCGCAGGGTCTGGGCCAGTTCGACGTAGTTCTGGACCGCCACGTCCAGATGGCCGCGCTGGCCGGCGAACTCGGCCATCAGCAGGCGGTAGTAGGGATCGTCCTCGTAGGCGAAGGGCGCCGCGGTCGGCGTGGGCGGCGGCGTGACGTTCGCGCTCGGCGCGGCTGGCGCGCTCGCCGGTGAGGCGCTGCCGGAACCCGCGGGCGGCCCCGCCGGCGGAGGCGTGGCGCAGGCGGTGAGCAGCCCGAGCAACAGGGTGCCGGTCAGGCGGGACAGGGTCAGGGGCGCTCGGGGCGGCGTGTTGCGCAAGGTGGTGTCGTCGAATTGCTCGTTCGAGGGCACGACGGCCCCCACCGCGGCGGTTGGTGGTTTCGAACCTGTTCTGATTAAACTATAACGCACTTAACGTCCACGCCTCACCTTGAACACGAAAGGACCACCGGACATGCGTTTCCCGGCGTCGGATGTCCGATGGCGCATCGGACGCGCGGCAGGAACCTCGGTCCACCGCGCGTCATGACCCTGTTCGTCATCGGACTCAGCCACAAGACCGCGCCGGTCGAGGTCCGCGAGAAGCTCGCGTTCGACCTGGGCCAGCTGCCGTCGGCGCTGGGCGCGCTGAACGCCTGTCCCGGCGTGGACGAGTCCCTCATCCTCTCGACCTGCAACCGCACCGAGCTCTATTGCGACCTGCACGCCGACGCGGCGCGCGCGCCGCTGACCTGGCTCGCCCAGTATCGCAATATCGGCGCCGCCGACATCGAACCGCACCTCTACCACCTGGACAGCGAGCAGGCCGTGCGTCATGCCCTGCGGGTGGCGGCCGGGCTCGATTCGCTGGTGGTGGGCGAGCCGCAGATCCTCGGCCAGCTGAAGGATGCCTACCGCACCGCGGTGGACGCCGGCACGGTCGGCAAGTTCCTCAACCGGCTCATGCAGTTCTCCTTCTCGACCGCGAAGATGATTCGCTCCGAGACCGAGATCGGCAACACGCCGGTGTCGGTGGCCTATGCCGCGGTCAAGCTGGCGCAGCAGATCCACGGCTCGCTGGAGAAGCGCTCGGCGCTCCTGATCGGCGCCGGCGACACCATCTCGCTGGTCGCCAACCACCTGGTCGGCGCGAACATCGGCCGGCTGGTGGTCGCCAACCGCTCGCTCGAGAACGCGCAGACGCTGGCCGAGCGGGTCGGCGGCCAGGCCATCGAACTGCACGACATCACCCACCACCTGACCAAGGTGGACATCGTCGTCACCTCGACCGCGAGCCGCCTGCCCATCGTCACCCGCGGCATCATCGACGTGGCGATGAAGCAGCGCGGCTTCGATCCGATGTTCATCGTCGATCTCGCCGTGCCGCGCGACGTCGAGCCGTCGGTCGGCGAGCTGGAGGACGTGTACCTGTACACGGTCGACGACCTCGAGCACGTGGTCAGCTCCAATCTCAAGCTGCGCCACGAGGCCGCCGCCCAGGCCGAGGAAATGGTGCACCTGCAGGTGCGCGATTACATGGACTGGCTGAAGGTGCAGGGCAGCGGCGAGACCATCGCCGAGTTCCGCGCCCGCGGCGAGCGCATCCGCGACGAACTGATGGCCAAGGCGCGCGGCCGACTGGCGCGCGGCGAGGACCCCGCCGTGGTGCTCGACTTCCTGGCCAACACCCTCACCAACAAGCTGATGCACTCGCCCACCGCCGCGCTGCGCGCGGGTGGCGGGCGCGAGGACTTCGTGCGCGTCGCGCGGGAACTCCTGGGCCTCGACGGGCCCTGAGAGTCATGCAGCCGTCCCTGTTGCGCAAGCTCGAGACCCTGGTCGAGCGACGGGCCGAATTGGATGGCCTGCTGGCCGCGCCCGACGTGATCGCCGACCAGGACCGCTTTCGCGCCCTGTCCTGCGAGCACGCCGAGATAAGCCCGGTCGTCGAGTGCTTCGATCGCTACACCCGCACCCAGGACGCGATCGGCGAGGCCGAGGCCATGTTGCGCGAGGACGACCTCGAGCTGCGCGCGCTGGCCCAGGAGGAGGCCCTGCGCGCCCGCGACGCGCTGGTGGGCCTCGAGAGCGAACTGCAGAAGCTGCTGATCCCGCGCGACCCGGACGACAACGCGGACGTGTTCCTCGAGATCCGCGCCGGCACCGGCGGTGACGAGGCGGCGCTGTTCGCCGGCGATCTGCTGCGCATGTACCTGCGCTACGCCGAGCGGCGCGGCTGGCGTCACGAGGTGATGAGCGCCAACGCCGCCGAGCTCGGCGGCTACAAGGAAGTGATCGTCAAGATCACCGGCCAGGGCGTCTACGCCCGGCTCAAGTTCGAGTCCGGCGCGCACCGCGTGCAGCGCGTGCCGGCGACCGAGTCGCAAGGGCGCATCCACACCTCGGCCTGCACCGTCGCGGTGATGCCGGCCGTGGAGGAGATCGACGACGTCGACATCAATCCCAAGGATCTCCGCATCGACACCTTCCGTGCCTCGGGCGCGGGCGGCCAGCACGTCAACAAGACCGATTCGGCGATTCGCATCACCCACCTGCCCACCGGCGTGGTGGTGGAGTGCCAGGACGAGCGCTCGCAGCACAAGAACCGCGCGCGGGCGCTGTCCCTGCTGCGCGCGCGGCTGCTGGCCGCCGAGCGCGGACGGCAGCGCGCCGAGCAGGCGCAGACGCGTCGCGACCTGGTCGGCAGCGGCGACCGCTCGGAGCGCATCCGCACCTACAACTTTCCCCAGGGGCGCATGACCGATCACCGCATCAACCTCACGGTGTACAAGCTCGCCGATCTGATGGAAGGCGACTGCGACCTGGTCATCGAGCCGCTCATCACCGAGCACCAGGCCGACGAGATGGCGCGCCTCGCGCAGGACGCGTGAGCGCGGCATGGAGCGTCGCCGCGGCGCTGCGCGAGGCGGCGGCGCGGCTCGCGGCGAGCGAGAGCCCCAGGCTCGATGCCGAACTGCTGCTCGCCCATTGCCTGGGTGCGCGCCGCGCGGCGCTGTTCGCCGCGCCGGAACGCGTGCTGGACGATGCGGCGGCGGCGCGCTTCTTCGACCTGGTCGCGGCCCGCGCGGGCCACACGCCGCTGGCCTACCTGACCGGCGAGGCCGAATTCTGGTCCCTGTCCTTCGCCGTAACACCGGCGGTACTGGTGCCACGCCCGGAAACCGAGCTGCTGATCGAACAGGCGCTGGCCGCATGGCCCGCCGAACGCGCGGGACAGGCGCTCGATCTCGGCACCGGCAGCGGCGCGATCGCGGCGGCGCTCGCCAGCGAAAGGCCGGCGCTCTCGGTGTTCGCGAGCGATCGGTCGGCTGCGGCTCTCGACGTCGCGCGCGGCAACTTCGCGCGCCTGCGTCTCGCGGTGCAGATCTTCCAGGGCGACTGGCTGGCGCCGGTCGCGCCGGAGAGCTTGGACATCATTCTTGCGAACCCGCCCTACGTGGGCGCCTCGGAGCCGGTCGATGCGGCAGTGCTGCAGGAGCCCCCGCAGGCCGTGTTCGCGGACGCCGACGGGCTGGCGGCGCTCGCCGCCATCGCGCAGGACGCGCACCGCTGCCTCCGTCCGGGCGGCTTCGTGGCGCTCGAGCACGGCCATGCGCAGGGCGCGGCGGTGCGCGCTTT
>JAIEQK010000012.1 GCA_019747795.1 Gammaproteobacteria bacterium
TCGAACGCGCCCGTCGCGAACTCGCCAAGGCGCGCGCCGAGGCCGAGGCGGCGGTGCGCGAGGCGGCGCGTCGCGAGCGCGAGGAGACCGAGAGGATCAAGGCCGAGATCGAACGCGCGCGGGCCGAGGCGGAAGCCGCCGTGGAGCGCGAGCGCGAGGCGCAGCGCATGCGCGTCGAGCAGGTGCGCGCGGAGATGGAACAGCGTCTCCAGGAAGAGGAGCGCAAGCTGCGCGAGAGCTACGCCTGGCAGGCCGAGGAGTTGAAGCGCCTGCAGTCGCAGAAGGCCGAGGCTGAGGTCAAGCTGCACGCCGAGCAGGAACGGGTACGCCAGCAGGCCGAGGAGGCGCGCCAGCGCCTGGCCGAGGCGCGCGATTTCCAGCGTCGCCTGCAGGAAGTGCAGCAGGCCAGCGCGCGCGAAGCGGAGCTGCGCGAACAGCAGCAGCGCGCATTGGAAGCGCGCCTGCGCGAGGAACTGCAGCACAAGGTGCAGAGCGAACGTCGCCAGCTGGAAGAAGAGCTGAAGCGCAATGCCGCCGAACTCGAGCGCGCGCGCCGCGAGCGCGAAGCCGCCGAGGCCGCGCGCCGCGCCGCCGCCGCCCAGGCCGAGCAGATAGTCAACGAGTTCAAGGAAGCGCACGCGCGCAAGCGCCAGCAGGAAGAGGCGGAGATGCGCTTCGAGCGCGAGCGCCTCGAAGCGGAGTCCCGCCGGCTGCGCCTCGCGCTCGAACTCGCCCAGCGCGAGAAGCAGGCAGCCCTCGCCCAGCAGCGCGCCATCGAGAGCGAGATCGCCGGGCTCGAACGCTCGCGCTCCAGCGGTCAGCAGGTGCCGGATTCGGAACTGCGCGCGCTGGAAGCGCAGGCGCGGCAGCTGGCCCGGCAGGTGGCGGAGAGCGAACGCGCGCAGGCCGATGCCCAGGCGGCGGCCGTCGCCTCGGCGGGCGATCTCGCAGCCCACCGCGTGCACGAGGAACGTGTGCGGGCCGATCTCAAGGATGAAATAGACGAGTGGTTGAAGGAGCAGGAAGAGCTCGAGAACAGCACCCTGCAGAAAGGCATCCTCGCCAACCAGAAGGCACATCTCGACCGCATCCGGCAGCGCGCGCAGGCGGTGCGCGCCGCGGCCAAGGCGCATGACCAGGCGCTGATCAACGAACTCGCGGACAAGCTCAGGAACGGCGACCAGGAGTGAGCGTCAGGCTGTCGGACCGATTGCGGCCGGCGAGGTAGGTCTCTCTGTAGGGGCGATTTCAATCGGCCATGCACGGCGCCCATCAACGCGCTCTGCATGGCGGGTTGAAACCCGCCCTACAGGTCTGCCCTGTGCAAATCCACGTGGATCGCGCCGTCGGGATGTTCCAGGTGCACCCAGAGCGGCAACGCGCCGCGCAGGCACACTTCGCCCGGATGGCGATCGGCGCCGTTGACGCTGAATTCGAATGCGTACACCCGCTCGAAGCCCAGCCAGTCGCCGTCGCGCGCCAGGCGCAGGCGATTGAGCGACACGGATTCGTCGAGGCGCTGCAGCTCGAGGTCGCGACACACTTCGCGGCATACCAGGTTCACCCGGTCACGCGCTTCCACCATCCACCACCACAGCGCGGCGACCAGTCCCGCGCCGAACAGCAGGCTGAACTCGGTGACGTTCACGGGTGGCCGCGCGCGTTCAGTCGTCGCCGCGGCGCGCGTCGAGCCGCACGCGGTCATCGGCATCGATGCGCACCGTCACGTTGATCGGTCGGCAGCACACCTCGCAGTCCTCGATGTAGGTCTGCCAGTCGAGCGAGTGATCGACCAGCATGCTGATCGGCTCGCCGCAGTAGGGGCAGCGCAGGCGTTCCTCGGTCTCGCGCAGCACGTCGGCCGCTCAGTCGCGGAAATTGGTGAACTGGAAGGGCAGGCCGAGCTTGGCTTCCTTGATCAGACGAATGACCGCCTGCAGATCGTCGCGATTCTTGCCCGTCACGCGCAGCTGGTTCTGCTGCATCTGGGCCTGGACCTTGAGCTTGCTGTCCTTGATGAGCTTGGTCAGCTTGCGGCCGTTGTCCTTGTCCACCCCTTCGCGCACCGTCACCGGCAGGCGCGCCTCGGCGATGTTGGTGTTGAAATCCCCCACTTCGAGGCAGTCAATGTCGATGCCACGCTTGACCAGCCGCGTCTCGAGGATTTCCAGCAGTTGCTTGGCTTGAAACTCGCCATCGGCGATGATGGTCAGCACGTTCTCCTCGCGCTCCACCCGCGCCTTGCTGCCCTTGAAGTCGAAGCGCTGCGCGACTTCGCGATTGGTCTGGTCGACGGCGTTGGTGAGTTCGTGCTTGTCGACTTCGGATACGACATCGAACGATGGCATTGACGGTTCCTGCTTGCCGGCCGAAGGAGAGTATAGCGCGCGCCCCCTGCGCGCCATGACGCCATGTTCGAGCTGATCACCTTCGATTTGGACGATACGCTGTGGGATGCACGCCCCGCGCTTTTGCGTGCCGAGGAGATCCAGCACGCCTGGCTCATGGAGCGCGCGCCGCGCCTCGCCGGCGCGCACGATCTCGACTCGCTCCGCCGCTGGCGCATGGAGATCGCCCGCCGGCACCGTGAAGTGGCCCACGACTTCACCCGCCTGCGCCTGGTCGCCATGCGCGAGCAGCTGGCCGCGGTCGGGCATGACGTGGCGCTGGCCGAACCCGCGATCGAACTCTTCGTGCGCGAACGCAGCCGTGTGACCCTGTACGACGACGCGCTTCCCGCGCTGACCGACCTCGCCCGCACCCACACCCTGGTGGCGCTGACCAACGGCAATGCCGACCTTGAAGTGGCCGGCGTCAGTCCCTATTTCTCCTTCTGCATCTCGCCGGCCGAGGCCGGCGTGCAGAAGCCCGATCCGCGCATGTTCGAAGTGGCGCTGGCGCGGGCGGGCGTGAGCGCGGCCCAGGCCGTGCACGTGGGCGATCAGCCCCTGTACGATGTCGAGGGCGCGCGCCGCGCGGCGCTGCCCTGTGTGTGGCTGAACCGGACGGGCGCCGCCTGGCCCGCGGACTATGCGCCGCCCCACGCGGAGATCGCCTCGCTGACCGAACTGCGCGGCGCCGTCGATGCGCTCGCCGCCGCGCGCCGCTCAACCTGACTGGAAACACGATGTCCCGACCCGCCTTTGAACTGAAGTCCACCACGCCCATCGCTTCGCTCGGAATCGAGCTGCGCCAGTACGAGCACGCCGCCACCGGCGCGCGCCACCTGCACTTCGCCTGCAACGATCCGAACAACGCCTTCATGGTGGTGCTGCCGACCTTGCCGGACGACTCGACTGGCGTGGCGCACATCCTCGAGCACACGGCGCTCTGCGGCAGCCGACGCTACCCGGTCCGCGATCCGTTCTTCATGATGCTCAGGCGCTCGCTGAACACCTTCATGAACGCCTTCACCGGCAGCGACAGCACCGCCTATCCGTTCGCGACCCAGAATCGCAAGGACTTCGACAACCTGCTCGGCGTCTACCTGGACGCGGTGTTCTTTCCGCGGCTGGACGCGCTGGACTTCGCGCAGGAGGGCTGGCGGGTGGAACTCAGCCCTGGCGCGAGCGCCGCGGCGCCGGCGCTCGAATACCACGGCGTGGTGTTCAACGAGATGAAGGGCGCGATGTCATCGCCGCTCGCCCAGCTCTGGCATCACCTGCACGCGGCGCTCTTTCCCGACACGCTCTATCGTCACAACAGCGGGGGCGAGCCGCTCGCGATCCCGGACCTCACCCACGAGGCGCTGCGCGCTTTCCACGCGCGCCACTACCACCCCGGGCACGCGGTGTTCATGACCTATGGCAGTTTCCCCGAGAGCGAGCACCAGGCGCGCATCGAGGACCTGGTGCTGGGCGAGTTCCAGCGGCCGGGCGCGCCGCTCATCGCCTCGCCGCAGCCGCGTTTCACCGCGCCGCGCGAACTGGAGACGGTGTACTTCAGCGCCGAGGAGGACGAGCGCGCGACGCACGTCGCCTGGGCCTGGCTGCTGGGCGAGGCGGCGGAGCCGGAGGACGTGGTCGCGGCGCATCTCCTGTCGTCCATCCTGCTCGAGCACAGCGCCTCGCCGCTGCGGCACTTCCTCGAGACCACCGAGCTCGCCGACGCACCGTCCGAGCTCTGCGGCGTGGACGATTCGGCGCGGCAGCTGGTGTTCATCTGCGGCGTGGAGGGCAGCGAGCCCGAGCACGCGCAGGCGCTGGAGGACGGCATCCTCGCCGTGCTCGAGCGGGTCGCGCAGGACGGCGTGGATGCCGCCGAGCTCGACGCGGTGCTCGATCGCATCGAGCTCGCGCAGCGCGATCTCGGCGCGGGCAGCTATCCCTTCGGCCTGCAGGTCATGGGCCGCGTGATGCCGGCCGCGATGTATCGCCGCGATCCCGCGCGCCTCTTGGAACTCGATCGCGTGCTCGAAGGACTGCGCCGCGACATCCGCGATGCGGGCTTCGCCGAGCGCCTCGTTCGGCGCCTGCTGCTCGACAATCCCCATCGTGTGCGCGTGGTGATGTCGCCCGACGCCGGCAAGGCCGAGCGCGATCTCGCCGCCGAACGCGAGCGGCTCGCGGCGCTCGCCGTGGGCTTGGACGAAGCCGAACTCGCGGCGCTCGCGGACAAGGCGGAGGCGCTGCGCGCGCGCCAGGCGCAGGTCGACGATCCGGCCATCCTGCCGCGCGTGACCCTGGCCGACGTGCCGCCGCCGGTGCCCGCGCCGCGCGCCGAGGTGAGCGTGGAGAACGGCGTGGAAGTCCACAGTTTCGCCTGCGCGGCGAACGGCATCTTTCGCGCTCAACTGGTGTTCGATCTTCCGCCGCTCACGGCTGAAGAACTGCGCGTGATGCCGCTGTTCGCCGACTACCTGACCGAGTTCGGCTGCGGCGACGAGGACTATCTCGCGGTGCAGACGCGTCGCGCCCTGGTCGGCAGTTTCGGCACCAACACCATGGCGCGTCCGCCGGTGACCGGCGGCGCGCTGCAGGGCTGGTTCGTCCTGAGCGGCAAGGGACTCGCACGCAAGCGCGACCAGGTGCTCGGCGTGCTGAACGAAATCCTCGCCGGTGCGCGTTTCGACGAGACCGAGAGGCTCGCGGAACTCCTGCTGCAGTCGCGCGCCGAGGCCGAGCAGTCGATCACCGATCGCGGCCACCAGCTCGCCGTGATCAGCGCCGCGCGGGAGTTCTCGCCCGCCGCGGCGCTGGACGATCTGTGGGACGGCCCGACCTCCATCCGTCTCTTGAAGGACCTCGCCGCGCGGGACGACGAGGCCGCGCTGCGCACGCTGCTCGCGACCTTTGCCGCGATCCGCGACAAGCTCGCCCATGCGCCGCGTCGCGTCGCGCTGTACGGCGACGCCGCGGTGCTGGCCGGCGC
>JAIEQK010000028.1 GCA_019747795.1 Gammaproteobacteria bacterium
GTCGGTGCCCAAGATTTCACCAGGGTGTTACCTATCCGCCCGGACTAATGTGTCACCTCTCCGCCTGGACCGTACCGAGCGCAAGCTAACCAGCCGTTGGAGCCGACGCCTCTGCGCTGCGCGCTCCGGCGCCCCTCAACGGCACGTTAGGCAGCAAGAATGAACCGTCGTGGCGACTTCTATGCGACAGTAGCTGAGCACTGCTATCCGAACGACGTCTAGCCGGAGAAAGAGATGAAGGAAGAGCCGGGTCTGGGCTGGAACGACCTTCTGGCACTGGCCGCTGAAGTGAAGTCCGAGAGCGGGCCCGGTACCACGACCTGGGTCCCCGAGGGCTCCACGACCGCGCAGGTGAATGAACGGGTCATGGAAGCTCTTCGAGAAAACGGGGGAACGATCCCCGGCGAGCTCGGCTCTATCCCATGCCTCATCCTCACGACGACGGGAGCCAAGTCCGGACAGCTCCGGTCCGTTCCCTTGTTCTGCCAAACCGTCGATGGGCGCCTGGTCATCATTGGCTCTATGGGTGGCGCCCCTCGAAATCCGCCGTGGTATTACAACTTGCTTAAAGATCCAAAGGTGAGCGTCGAGAAAGACGGCAAGACTTTTCAGGCGAAAGCTCAAGTGCTGACGGGTGCCGAACGAGACTACTTCTTCCGAAAGTTCGCCGAGGCCTATCCAATCTTCGCCGAATACCAGGCCGGTACTACTCGGGTCATCCCCATCGTGGAGTTGAGGCCAATCTCGTGAAGCGGGGCTTGCTGCCCAACCAGCCGTGTATGGACTTCTCCCGCAAGTAGCAGAGGCAGAGGTGCGTTGACGACTGAAGTCGTGCTGAGAAGTCCACACGGCCCAGCAGATGCGTGCCAGCTTGTTGGCCATGGTGCAGGCGCCCTTATGGTGTCCTACACGCTGTTCGAGGGCGGCCGCCCACTGATGGAGCCTGGGCAGCGCTTTGCCTGCGCGCTGCAGGGTCTTGATGCATGTGAGGAGGGAGCGCGCGCCATGGATAAGCGAGGTTCGGCGAAAGGTGTCGCCCTGCTTGGTGATCTTGCCAAGCCTTCGTCGACTGCCTGAGCTGTGCTCGCTCGAGGTCAGACCGAGCCAGCTGTTGAGGTGCTTACCCGAGGGTAAACGCTTTGGGTTGCCGACGGCGGCGACGAGGGCAGTGCCGGTGAGCAGACCGACGCCAGCGAGGGTCCGGAGTGGCTGGACTTCGGTGTTGTGTTCGGCGAGTGCTTTCAGTTGCCGTTCGACGTCCGCTATGTGGATCTCGAGAGAGGCAATCTCGTCCAGCGTGCTGGTGAAGAGGCCCTTGAGAGGCGCGGGTAGGGCCGGATCGTCGACGAATAGCCGTGCGTGCCGCTGCGCGGTCTTGGCGCCGAGAGGAATGTCGAAGCCGAGTTCCCGAAAGACGCCTCGCAGGCCGTTGAGTCGCTGCGTGCGGGTGTGCTTCCACTGCTCTCGTGCGCGATGGAGTCGTTGAACAGTCTGCTGCTCGACGGCGTGGACGGGGACGGGCTTGATGTCGTCACAGCTATGGGCCTCGAGCAGGGCCTCGGTGTCGACGCGGTCGGTCTTTCCGCGGCGGCGAGAGGGCTTGGTGTACTGGGCGGGAAACAGGCGCACGTCGTGGCCGAGTGCTTGCGCGGTTCGGCCCCAGAAGTGGGCGGTGCCGCAGGCTTCGAGCAGCACCAGCGCGGGGACTGAGCAGCGATGAAGGCTGAGAACGCCCTGCGCGACAGCCGATGGCGCTCGACGACGCGGCACTGCGGGGTGGCGACGGCGACTTCGAAAACGGACTTTGCCAGGTCGACGGCGATGATCCTAGACTGCATCGGGGGACTCGTCCTGCGGCTCGGGCAGTAGACGCGTTGCAAACTTTCATTGGCACATCGATGCCGGAGCAAAGAGTGCGAGGGGTCCATTTCGTCATTGGAGCGGACGCCTCCGCGCTGCCCGCTCCGGCGCCGCTCAAGGGCGCGTTAGGGCAATGGCCATGCGTAGTACTGCATTCACGGTTCTCCTGTCTTGCGCTGTCGTCTGCCAAGCCGCGCCCGAAATCGATCCGCGCGTCTATTCAAATATCCCTCAGGAAATGTTGAGTTGGATAATCAAACGCTCTGAGACGAAATATAAAGGCGCGGTCGAGTCGATAAAGTGCCAAGAGCCGTGCCGAAACGAGGAAAAGTACAGCTCGATTCGGGTAACCATGGTTCCAAAGCAGAAGGATGAAGATACCTACGTTTTCACGGAGATATCCGTTTGGCCCGATCCTGTTATGACGCAGCCAGATGCACAACCTATTGAGCTAGACCACTCGGGTACCTACGCTACGGATGAATGGCCTATAGTCACAGAAAGAGACAGGTTTCACTTACAAGGAAGGACGGCCTTCATTGGCCTCGAAAACGATCTGAGTCATGCGGAAGCAGACCTCATCCTGCAAAAAATCACTTCCGGGCCACTCTTGTACACCCCAGCGTGTTATTCGAGAGATGGCCTGACCGGCGCATGCCTCGCGCAAGAACCGGATCCTGCACCGCTGGACGCTCAAGATATTGAGCGAATGGGTATCTCTAAAAGCAAGAATGGACGGATCGTGTGGCTCGAAACGCGCGATCCGGGGCAATTGAATCTCTATTGGCGCTTTCGTGAACGAGACGACCGGTACGAATTCATTGGGAAAGCTCATCCCCTTCCTGACGAGGGGCGTGTGACCTAACCAGCCGTGTTGTCGGTTACGTCTACGTTGGCCTTGTAGAAGCCGCACGCAGGTTGCTTTTTCCGAACACAGACACGTCGGCAGTGAACGGCCGGACGGATGGGTTACAACCGCCGTTTGAGATTGCCGAGGTGATCTTCGATCAAGAGGTTTCTCTCGATCAGTCTTCCAAGCTTGAGTGGCCCGAAGCGGGTGTCCTGTAGTCCGCCGTCGATTCCTTCTAGTCCGACGTACTCGCCGATGAGCGCGGGGGTGACGTTGACCTACTTGTGCTTCCATCGGACACCGCCATCGGCTCTGACGTACCGGACCTCGAATTGGTCTGGATACTGAAGCGCCGGCAGCGTATCGGGCAGCGACCGCGGTGATGGGCTGTGGCACTGGGCCGGCGTGCGCATGTCGAGCGCTTCGTGGGGTTGGTGTTGATTGGACTCACTTCCGAAGTAATTGAACCTGCGTTGCTGAGTACGGTGATTGGCTGCCGGTCGTTGGGGGGTCCCGGCCTTGAGCGTTCGATGCATGCGCTCACGGCGTCGGTTCTGTTGAGCTCTCCCGGGCTCGATACGCCCCAATGAGATGCCGAGCCCGAACTCGGGTGGCGCTGGCGCAGTTCGAGGAGCGCGGTTTCCACCTCGGGCGGTGTCCGGTTGTGGACCGTTCCGTTGGCGTGCGAGCGCTCGAGCAGACCGTCGGGCCTTCGTCCAGGCACCGCTCATTCCACTTGTAGCCGGTCTCACGACTGATGTCGTAGAGTCTGCAGAGGTCGGCAACGGTATGTCGGGTCGAGCGCCAATCAGGAATGAACAGGGATTTCTGCTCCATGGCGGAGGTTTCGCTCCAGGGCATCGGGCGCCTCCTGTCGGTGCCGAGATTTCACCAGGGTGTTACCTATCCGCCCGGACTAGTGTGTCACCTATCCGCCAGGACTCTACCCCCGCGCCGCTCAACGTCCCGTCAGCATTCACTGGAAAGGGAGTCGAAGCTAAATGCGTATAAGAAGCGCCTGCCGAGCTGGCCTTATGGTTACCCTGCTGGTCACAGTCGCAGGGTGCGCCACTCGGTCGATTTCGAACTCTGAAGTCATACCCGATCGTGCCGGACGCTATTGCGTGAACGAGGGCTCCGCATACAAGGGCGAGCTATCGGAGTTCAACGTCCTGGGGATCCGACCAGATGAGAGCATTTCGGACGAACAGATAAAGAGTGCCCTTGAGGCGTCGAAGCTCGTCCGATTCAAGCCAGGCAGCCGGGTCTTGCTCATCCAGTCAGGCGCCCAGTTCCCGGACCAGCCCATGGTCAAGGCGCTGTCAGGACCGTTCACCGTGTCAGGGTTCAGCGGGGTCCCTGAGTCGGGCAGCTCCGCGACATCCGACTACGCGCAATCTCTGCGGCTGGCGGCGGCACGCGCAGGGGCCACGGGCGTCATGGTGTACTGGGGCGTGCTCGAGACCGGGACCGAGAACCTGGCGACGAAAGCGATCTCCTGGGTTCCGATTGTGGGCGGTGTGCTCCCGGACGAAACACAGAAAATGCGGATTCGGCTGAAAGTGGCGGTGATAGACGTGGTCAGTGGGACATGGGACATGCTCTACCCTGAGCCGCTCGAGGACCAGGCGGCGAGCGGCCATTACACCCGATACACATCCGACCAAGAGCAGGTCGCCAAGCTTAAGGAAGCGGCCTACAACGCTACGGCCACGCTCCTCAAGGCAAGGTTCATGGAGTGAATGCCGACCAGCCGTTGCTGCGGACTGCGCCGCGCTGCGCGCTTCGCAGCCGATCAAAGGCCCGTTGGGCGCAATCCTTGAAGTCGCGGGTTCCTTTCATGGAGCGTCGGTGTCAGCATTCGCCCAATGTGCGCCACATGGCGCCGTTCGCCCTCCAAACGCCGAGACACGGGATCAAACGCTGAAATGGAGAGTTGGCGTGAAGAAAGTTCTAGTCGCCCTTGGGATAGTCATCGCGTGTGTGGTCGGATTCCAGTTCTTGAGGGGTCTTGGTGCTGGCCTCTTCGGCCGCATCGCCAACGATTTGGAGATCCGGGAGGAGGTTGTAGAAGGGCTCGAAGCCGCTAGACCGTTCCAGGCCGCCGTAACCCGCCGGTACGCCAGTGATTCATTCGTGTGCACCTCGAGCGAAAGCTGCGGCCTGGAAGACGAGAGCTCTAGTCGCTACGCGATAGCGATCGGCCCGCACGCCGTCATCACCATCACGTACTCCGCAATCAGTCCGAACGTGGACGGGAAGACTGTGATTCTGAAGCCACGCAAAAAAGGCGACTCACTGAGGTGGGATTGTCGCGGAGGCACCGTCCCAGCGCTCTACCGCCCGGCCGCGTGCAGAAGCAAACAAGCCGCCCAAGGGTGATCGCTCATGAAGGCGGCCATCGCGTCTCCGGGAATGCCGCCCAACCGGCGGTTGCAGCGGCCTGTTCCGCGGTGCGTGCTACGCAGCCGCTCAGCGGCCCGTCAGGCGCATTGAAGCATCAGCTGTCCCGAAGAGAACTGCGGGAACCTGCGGAACTCGACCGCCGGCTGGAAAGCATTCGCCATCCAGAGCGATCCCAGCTCACTGTGAAGCGATGCTTAGATTCAACTCCGAAGTGCAACACCAGTAGTTATCGAGATTCATAACATTGCTCTGGTGTCAGGAAGCCGAGC
>JAIEQK010000226.1 GCA_019747795.1 Gammaproteobacteria bacterium
GCATGGCCCGATGGCCACCCCAATCCCCGCCAAAGCGGTCCTCGAATTTACACCTCGTCCGCGGACGCTACCGCGTTTCCTAAGTTGGGGTATTTTTTCCATCGAGCGGACATTGGTCGTGGCCGCCCTTCCTTTGGTATTATGAGTATCATCACTACACACGTTGAAGGCGACGCATCGCTGACCGTCCTCGACTGCGGCTCGGGCAGAGAAACGTCAATCGTGCGACTTCGCGCGAGGCCCCTCTAACTGCACCGTTTTGAACGAGAGACAGAGCTCTCCAAGTAAGATTGTGCCATCGGGCATCTGTCCGATCCGCTTGTAGTTTTCTCAAGGCCTTGGATGTCGACGTTCAGGAGAGCCAGGGGTTGGTCTGGCGACCGCTGAGCGCCTTGGGCGTCTGTAAGAAGCCCACTGAACCGTGCTTGAGGAGCCCCTCCGGCAGTTGCTTGTCGCCGTCAGTGCGGTACTCCCGCAGATAGCGCTTCGTGGCTGAGCTGTCCTGCACCTATGTCGGCGCGATGGTATTGCTGCCAGACAGACGGCCACAGCCCACGAGGGCCGATACCTGTCTGGTCATCCCTTCTCCTAACTGCCCCGGCTCTACCCTGCGGCGCGTGGACCTCGGTGTGCATAACTTCGCGCACATCGCTTGGACCGCGTTTCGATTATGGCAGAAACGTCGTTCAGCCGGAAATCTCTTGTGAGAATTCAGTCTATAACTCTGGGCTATCGCCCGCCGGACGGAGGAGCATTGCGGCACTCCTACTTCTAGATTCACACCCACTCCGGGCCTGACTTTTGAATGTAGTTCAATGCTCATCCGCTTTTGGTTGCAGGGCACCTCCGAGACATAATTATATATCTAAAATTAGACTACACACAAACCTGCACTATGCTTCAGCCCTCCTTTTTCGTACACGGAACGATCGAGCGCATGGGCGGTGTGACCAGACCGCTATTTCGGGCTGGGCCGAGGGCGAGTCGATTGTATGGCGGGGCATGGGTAGCCGATAGGCCTGGACGGAGCGGATCTGGTTCCTCATGGCCGTGCGTTCGCCTATGAGCTGGTCACGTAACCATTTCAAGTTCTGCCCATAGATTTGCGCCTCAGGCGTGAGCGCGACGAAGCGCGAGGTCGGGCACGTAGCCGCCACAGCAATGGCCTTGGCGTGTCTGTCGTCGATCTTCTGAATTCTGACGCAAGGCGGTACGTTCCGACGAGATCTCGCGTTCGTTCTCTGTGCTGGAAGGCAGAACATTCGCGACTGCACCTCGGTTGATGCAGCTTCTGTCTCCTTTCATCCGATAGGCACTGTCCGGCGTCGTAGCCTTTTGCCGCGGCAGTTCTGGTCCTACCCGCACCGAGGATTTTTCCGCTACATAAGACGCACCAGCTTCATCGCTACACGAGAAAGATTCAAGTTTCACCGAAATCGGTCTTTAAGGGCGACCAAGGCAATACAAGGTCAATGACGCTGACGCGTCGAGTCGAGAACGAGTCGATGCAGGTCGGCTGCTTGTCTTTCCCTAGCTACTGCGGTCGATGACGGCATTCCGAACTAAGGTTATCACCGCCATGAGAACTGCCCCCGAGAGGGAGGAACCGAGTGCGGCAGACATGGTAACCAAATGGTTGTCCATTTTGATTTCCAAGAAGTAGAACCACACTACACCGAAAATCTCGACACCAACTAAGGCGCCGATGACGCCGGCTGCGCAAAGCTCCAATTTGTTCGATTCCATCTTTCGTACTCCTTCGATCGAACATTATGTCGATGTACCGGCCGACAATGGATTGTTGTTCGAATAATATGAACTGTTTCGTTTCTCACAATGACGGACATGTGTGTCGGGCGGCCGTATCTTCGTTGCCCGATTGATTGCAGCCATGGCGGCCCGTTGGAGGACTGCGGCCCGACTTTTGCGAACTAAGCCGGGAGAGAGCGTTGCTTCATCTGAGGCACGGTCAACCTGACGATGGCACAGACCCGCCTAAGGGGCTAACAACAGAAGCCATAGCGTCCTGGCTGCAAGAAAGGCGCGAACACGCCGGTGCTCCCATCGGCCACCCCTGTGACGGCGATCCATCCGTTTGATAATGCCGATGCCAAAGCCGTCCGGCAGACCGCTGGTCCTGACGTTAGCGAAGATAACCCCTACAGCCGTGATCGTGTGATAACTTTTTGTTATTGAATTTATACGGCATCAGATGAAGGATTGGATTACGAGATTGCGCTGTTGCTTAGGGTCAGCGGTGAAAATTCTGGTAAATGGGTCGCATGGATCCTACAAGATGCCAATAAAATACATGAGTTGGTTTATGTCGATGTTTTATGCATCATCTTCGGCGAAACCTTTGCCGCCGGGCTCATGGATGTCCTTCGAAATGTATTCGAGAACGACCGCGCAGGCATTGAGGGCGCAGCAGTGCCATCGCCCGTTGCAGGGAGCCCCAAATGCCGGCTTCTCCGGTCCCTGATCAAAGCTCGCAAGGCCGATCATGATGGATGTTCCTCAAGGTCGTTCATGCACACTGTGCGTTCTTTACGTTAAGACATGCATAGAGCGAGGGGCATAGCAATTTGTTCCGCGTCGTGAAGCGAAGATTGCCGATGCAGCGCAACGCATTCGGCGGACGAGGCCCATTAGTTGTGTGCGACCATTCTCGGCCATGTGGTTCGCGCTAGTATTAGAACCGTGACCGTTGAGTACATTCGGGTTTAGGTTCGAGCCTCGTTCTGTGAGTCTGGTGGGATGCGCAGGGGCATCACATTCACGCTCTCCGCCCCGAATTGCCTTCGGCTCGAAGCACTCGTTGCGGATCGAAACACGCCGCAGAAGCACGTTTGCCGCGCCCGCATCGTGCTGCTAAGCGCCGATGTGTTCGGGCCGCACGCGATCATGCATGAGGCGGGCGAGTCCAAGACCGCGGTCTGGCGCTGGCAGTCGCTGCGCGCAGGAGGGGGTCGAAGGGCTCCTTCGGGACAAGACGCGGGTGGCGCGCATCCCGCTGCTGGGGCTGGAGGTGGCGACGCGTGTTGTGGCTCTGACGCAACGGGATCCACCCGGCGAGACCACGCATTGGACGGTTTCCCCATAATCATGGTCGCGGCCATCAGTGTTTCGTCGGTGCAGCGGATCTGGCGCGGGCACGGTCTGCAGCCCCATTGGGTCCGGCAGTACAAGCTCACGACCACCTGGCCTTCGCTGCCAGCCGGTCGCTGCATGTATCGCCACCGACATCAGGAGTTCATCCGCTTGCGAAGACGCGGTCGAGGCAGCGTTTCCAACGGGCAAGATCGTCCATGCCATTCTAGACAACTATGCCGTTCATAAGCATCCGAAGGTCCGCGCCTGGCTCGAACGCCACCCGCGCTGGACCTTTCGTTTCACCCCGACATCCGCCTCGTGGCTCAATGCAGTCGAGGGCTTCTCCGCCAAGCTCGTAAGACGCCGGCTCCGACGTGGCGTGTTCCGATTGCTGATCGAGGTGCAGGCCGCCATCAAACGTTTCACCGCCGAAAGTAACTACGACCCGAAGCCTTCACTTGGACTGCCGACCCGGATTGCATCATCCATGCCGCAAAGCGCGGGCACCAAGTTAGATCCACGCAACTAGGTCATCATGCTGGATCTCGATCGATGGTGGATCCGAACCCCAGCTTGGGTAGCGCAAACAGCTCCGATCGTAGCGACCCTGGTTTGCCTTCGTCAGCATCCGCAGAAGCCTTAAAAGCCTCCTTGAATCACAAGCCACTCCTATCGCTCAATACGGCTTCGCACTGACCTTAGGTCGATTTTGATCTGAGGACGATGGTGGAGGGCGATCCGGCACGTGCCAGAGTTTTTCAACGGTATCCACGAATGGGGCACGATCCCCAAGCACTTGCCTTCAAGGCTACGGTCGGTGTTGGTGTTGTCGAGCGTCGGCGGCGGGGACCGCCACGTCAGTCATCTCCAGACGGAGACGTTCGCGCCTGCGAAGGCCGCGAAGCCTCGCGGGGGTGATCCGATCACGCGCTCGACCTCGCCGGTAATGCGGTCCTCGGCGCCTCCGGCGATCGCCCCATCCATGGCGGCAAGCGCGCCCGCGAAGGCAGCAGGTACGCCCCCCTGCTCGAAGCGCGCGGCCATGCCGGCCACACTCTCGCGGCGGTGCGTCACCGAGCGCCCCGATGCCGTGGCGATCAGCGCCGCCACCGCGCCGTAGGAGAGCGCCTCGGGGCCGGTGAGGATCAGCTCGCCGCTCAGCACGCCCGGGTCCATCAGCGCCCGGACGGCGACGGCGGCGATGTCGTCTGCGTCGATGAAGGCCACGCGTCCGTCGCCCGTGGCCGAGTGGATCGTCCCCTCGTCGCGGATGGTATGCAGGTGCTGCGCCTCCGAGAAGTTTTGCATGAACCAGGTCGGACGCAGGACCACCCACTCGGGCGCGTGGGTCCTGAGCCAAGCGTGGACGGCTCCCATCATCGGGCCCCCCTCGTCCAGCGACGACGCGCTCAGCAGCACGAAGCGCCGCACGCCCGCCTCCACGGCTCGCTCCAGAAACGGGGTCATGGCGGCCAGGAGGTCGGTCGGGCCCGCGGGGGCCACGAGGTAGGCGGCGCCGACGCGGTCGATGGCGGCCTGGTAGCTGCCCGCGTCCGCCCAGTCGAAGCGAACCTGGGCCGCGCCTTGCGGTGTGCGGGACGCGACCAGGACCTCCGTCCCGCGCCCGCGCAGGAGGCCTGCCACGCGGCGCCCGGTCTTGCCGGTGCCGCCGGTGACGAGGATGCGCTCACCCATTGATGCCGCCCTGGGCGAAGGAGGCCTGGAGCGCGTCGCCTCCCATGGCGTCGAGGATGACTAGGGGGTTCCAGTAGTCGCGGTAGAGAGCGATGCGTCCCTGCCGCACCGTGATGACCGAAATGTAGGCCTGCTCGTAGGGCCGCTCCGTGGCAAGCCCTCGTCCGGTGCCGTCGAACTCGATGATTGTCACGGCGGGGTCAGTGGTCCGATGCACCGCCCGAACAGGCATCGCGTGGAAAGCGACCAGACCGTCCAGCGAGGCTAGGTGCGCGGCTACGGTCGCGCGGCCGTCGAGGCGGCTGGTGAGGCCAGTCGGCGCGAAGGGGAACTCCATGACTCCGTCCTCGGCCATCATGTCGACGAAGCGCGTGGCCTCGGGCGCCAGCACGTTGCCCAACACGTCGCGGAGCATCGCTGAGAAGTGCGGAACCGTGTCGTGCGGCGCGGCGTCGACGGGGTTGACGTCGGGGGGCATGGCTTGACCTTGGGTCATTTGGATAGAACGGTAGCGTTCCACCCATGTAGGCATCTTAGGATGGAACGCAACCGTCTCGACGAAGAGCCGCCACGAGCCGGACGGCGGCGCCCGACTGGCGCGGCGATCCTCAGGGAGGACGTGACGGTAGCGCTGAGGCGTGCGCTGTTCAAAGAATGGGCGGCG
>JAIEQK010000280.1 GCA_019747795.1 Gammaproteobacteria bacterium
TAGTCGACGAGCAGATCGCGATCGCGCGCGTCGGTCAGCGCACGCATGCCCCGCGCGAAAGACTCTTCGGCCCGCCGGCGCCGGCCATGGCACCTGACGGCAAGATGGATGGCGAAGAGGTAGGCGTGCACATTCTGTGGTTGGTCGGCTTGCGCCTTCTCGCAAACCAAGAGGGCCGCGAACGGTTCGCGTCGGTCAACCAGGCGCGCAACCCCTTCCGAAGCCTTACGCGGATCCAGGCTGCAGTGGCACAGCCATCCCCGGATCGCACGCATGAGCCCGGGACGGCCGGATTGAATGCGGGTGTTGGGGCCGTTCTGTGGACGAGATAGCTGGTTGTCGCGATTCATCCGCCGGCGCCTCTTTGGAGAGGGGGAGTATGTGAGTTCGCGGATGAATAAGCTGTAGGACAAGGCTGACAGCGAACGCGCCAGCGCCCGCGGCGCGATGCCAGAGCCAGGCGCCGGCGGACGCCCGCCGGACCAGTTCGACGCGCGGGGCACCAGCCCCGGGTTCAGCGTGGATAGAACGGAGGGATCTGCGCGTCGTAGTTGACCCAGATCGACTTGGCCTCGGTGTACTCGCTCAGGCACTCCACGCCCAGGTCGCGTCCCGCGCCGGACTGGCCGACGCCGCCGAAGGGCGAGCCGGGGTGGACGCGCTTGTAGCAGTTGATCCAGACCATGCCGGCGCGCAGTGCGTCGCCCACTCGATGGGCGCGGGCGAGGTTGGTCGTCCACAGGCCGCTGCCGAGGCCGTAGGCGGTGTCGTTGGCGAGCGCGATGGCCTCCGCCTCGTCCTTGAAGCGCGTGACGCAGACGAAGGGTCCGAACACTTCCTCCCTGAACACCGTGTCTCCGGGCCGGGCCTCGACCACGGTGGGGCGCAGGAAGCACCCGGCGCTGAGCTCGGGTGATTCCGGTACGCCGCCGCCGGTCAGAATGCGATTGCCCTCGCGTTTGGCGGTCTCGATGTAGGCGAGTACGCGCTGCTGGTGCAGGCGGGAAGTCAGCGGCCCCATCTCGGTGTCGGGGGCGAGCGGGTCGCCGAGCTTGATCGATTCGGCGAGCGCGATGAACTTGTCAAGAAACGCATCGGCGATGGATTCCTGCAGCAGCAGGCGGGATCCCGCGATGCAGGCCTGGCCCTGGTTGTGGAAGATGGCGAAGGCCGAGCCGCCGACGGCGGCCGGCAGCACCGCGTCCTCGAACACGATGTTCGGACCCTTGCCGCCCAGTTCCAGCGCGACGCGCTTCAGGTTGCCGGCCGACGCCTGGAGAATCTTCCTGCCGGTCGCGGTCGAGCCGGTGAAGGCAATCTTGTTCACGTCGGGATGCTCGGCGAGGCGCTGCCCGGCCGTGTGTCCGTAGCCCGGGACGATGTTGACCACGCCGGGCGGGAAGCCGACTTCCTGCATCATCTCGGCCAGGCGCAGCGTCGACAGCGGTGTCAGCTCGGAGGGCTTCATCACCACGGTGTTGCCGGCGGCCAGCGCCGGACCGAGCTTCCAACTGCAGAACATGAGTGGAAAGTTCCACGGCACGATCTGGCCGACGACACCCACCGGCACGCGCTTGACCACGTTCAGGAAGCCGGGCTCGACCGGCACCTGGCGGCCGTCGATCTTGTCGGCCATCCCGGCGAAATAGCGGAAGTTGAGCAGCGTACGGGGCACGTCGAGCATGCGCGTGTCGCGCAGTGGATGACCGGTGTCCAGCGCCTCGAGTTCAGCGAGCTCCTCGAAGCAGCTCTCCATCTTCTCGACCAGGCGCTGCAGCAGCCGCGCCCGGTCGGCCGGATTCATCGCAGCCCAGGCTGGAAAGGCCGCGCGCGCCGCTGCCACGGCCCGGTCGACGTCGTTGGCCCGCGCCTCGGCGATGGTCAGGATCTCGCTGTCGTCGAAGGGGTCGCGGACGCTCAGACGCGCGCCATCGAGCGCCTCCACCCATTCACCGCCGATGAAGAGGTTGCGTGGCAGGCGGTCGATGTCGACGGTCTTCAGTCTCGGGTTCATGCGTGGCTCTCGTTGCGGATGGGCGCAGGATAGCACCGCGCTTCAGCCGCGGGCCGCGCCGCCTGGCGCTGCTGCCGATGCCTCAGAACTCGGCCGCGGTTGGCGGCAGTTCCCCCGCGCCGTAGCGTTCTTCGAGCCCAGGCGTCATGTTCTCCCATACCAGCAGCATGGAGCGCTTGGGTGAGAAACCTCGATGACTGATGTCGGCCGGCATGGCCGCGATGTCGCCTGCCTTCATGGTGATGATGGCGCGCGGCGCGGCGGTCGCCTTGTCGTTGACCTGCCAGGTGATCTCATCGGAAAGCTGGATGAACCACTCGACGCGATCGTTGCCGTGCAGTATTGGCAGGATGTGCTCTTCCGACGTCGGGCAGTAGGCGCTCTGGCCGACCACCGAGACGATGGACGGATTCCAGGTCACCGGTGAGCGTGACAGGTAGGCGAAGAGATTGAAGGCCGAGAGCTGCCCTTCGAAGCCGGGTGCGGTCTCGACCTCGGGTTCGTCCTGGGGCACGTCGGCGAACTGGCGGTTGATGGCGAAACCCCGCGCGTCGGTGCGCAGTTCGGTATCGCCTGGCAGCCCGACAAAGCGCTCGGCCAGTTCCCGCTGAAAGTTGACGGCGGCATCGTTGTTGCCGTGCTTGGAACCGTAGGCGCTGCCGGTCTCGAGCGGTGCGGCGAACGGATCGAAGCCGGCATTGGTCCAGTCGGACAGCAGGGCCTTGAAGCAGCCCATCAGGCGGTTCGCGTCGAAACGTTCGATGAAGTCGGTGCCCGCCGCCTTGTAGCCCGCGTTGTAGCTGCCGACGAACACGTCCACCGATCCGTAGTGGTTGACCGTGCCGAAGACCTCGTCGAAGTTGACCCAGCCATAGAAGAAGCCCCACGCCACGTCACGCATCATCGCGCGCAGGAAGGCGCTGACGTCGCTCACGTAGGTGCCCTTGGGATAGGTCACACGCACGAAGTATTCGTCACGCTCAAAGCGGAAGCTGCCGATCAGGTAGCGGTGATAGCCGTAACGGGGGTCGAACTCGACGCGATGTGCGGTATCGATGATCACGAGGCTGTCGGTGGACGCTTGGCTGGCGGTCGCCATGGGATGTTCTCCTTGCGAGAGGGGCGCGTCGGGCTCGGCCGCACGCTCGCTCGATTCGATTTCAGTGCTGGCAGATGGCCGCCCAGCGCTCCACGGACTCCGGGCCCGCGAGCGACTGCACGAGCAACACGCCGAGCGCCGCGCTGCGAAAACGATAGGCGGCGCCGGCCGGCAGCAGCGCGAGGTGCCCGCGGCCGAGTCGCACCCGACCCATCGCGGTGCCGCCGGGCGTCGTCGCCAGGCGCACGGCGCCGTCCTGCGTGGCGGGCGGGATCAGCGCCGCATCGGCGGGCTTGAGAAATTCGATGGCGACCTGTCCCTGCATGCAGAGCGCGGTCTCATCGTGGCTGCACAGGTACCAGGGCGAGTCGCCTTCGGCGCGCACGCACTCGATGGTGAACTCCAGGTTCTTCGCCACCACCACGCGCTCCCACGGCCGCGACTGTCGCGCCACCTCGAACATGTTCGAGAACAGGTAACGCGGCGCGGCATCCTGGCCGATGATTTCTACGCCGCCCTTGTCGAAATCATCGATGCTCGCGAAGCGCGTCGCGGTGCTCATGCGCAGGTCTCCAGTCGAGGAAAGAGGGGCTGGTGCAGCCGGGCGCAATGATAGGCGGGGCGCCGCGCCGCCCGCCATCCTGCGACGCAGCACCTGCCGTGCGCGGCGCCTACCTCGGCGCCGCCGTCGTCAGCAGTTCCCAGGGAGAGAGGGGTTCCAGCACGAGATCCGACAACGGGCCGACCGAACACATCAGCACGCAGCCGTCGGGGCGCGCCGCCGGGTTGCTGGTGGCATGCGGCGAGGGCCGCCGCAGCGGCGTGACTGCACCCTCGACCAGTCGCGCCCGGCAGATCGCGCAGCGCCCCTGCAGACAGCCGGTCGTGAAGCGGACACCGGCCAGCGCCGCGGATTTCACCAGTGACTGGCCCGCCGCGGCCCGGTAGAGCATGGCTGGCCCGGCGTCGCCGAGCAGGCGGACCGTGAATGCGGGGAGGACGTCGTTCACGACGCGGGGCGCGCCGGTGCCGGCACACGGCGCGGCCTTCGGCGCGTGCGCCTCTCGGTCAAGGCGCGGTTGTCGACTTCGAGCATGACTGAGGACTTCGCTGCGGGGGCGGCGGGGCGCGCTGCCCGTCTCCATCGTCTCATCGTCGGCGACCCTGCTCAATCGTTACGCCGTGGTGTGTTTTCAGACGCGACTTGGAAGGCCATGAGCGGGTATGCGTGCGCGCCGGACCCGGTATCGTCCGTGGCACCGCCTCGCGCACGACCCGGCGCACATCGGGATCGACCGCCGCGTAGTCCCAGTCGCGGCTGTACGCGATGCGCAGACCGGTGAAGTACTGATCGGCGGCAGCGAGATAATCGACATCCGCGGCGGGATCGAATGGTGGTCGCGCGGGTCCGCGCCGGTAATGACCTGCATCATCAGCGCCGCGCCGGGGACTGTTCGACTGATGGGCCCGACGCGCCCGAGTGAATACCCGGTCCGTAATCGTGCATTCGCTTCCCTTTATGACGCGTGTCAGTACCGGACCATCAAGACAGGCTGGACACTCGTTCCGCGCAGGTGGATTCCAGAATCGGCGGTTGTTCGGTACTGCGCAAATCCGGCAATCATCGGTATCGGGCCATGACTAATTGCTTCTGCCGGTGCGTTATGGCCCTCCTTTTGCAGATCCCGGCGTCGGTCGTCCTCGCGGCCGGCGAAGGCACGCGCATCGTCGACGTCGCCATCGGGCCGCCGGGGCAGGTCTGTGCCCTTCAATCGACCGGCACCGTCTGGTGCTGGGGCACTGGCATCCTGAACGGACAGGAATCCGATTCATCCGAGCCTCGGGTTGTTCCAACGCTGTCCGGGATCACGAAGATCGCGGCCGGCAGCTTCGCAAGTTGTGCCATCTCACACGACGGAGAAGTCAGATGCTGGGGTACCAACCTGCAGGCGAAATCGGTCTCTGCCACGCCGTTTACCGTCACGGGGCTCCCGCCGGTCGCCGAGGTTGCCATCGGATTCCGCCACATGTGCGCACGGACGGTCGCCGGAGACGTCTTGTGCTGGGGCGCCAATCCTGCAGGAGAGTTGGGGGACGGCAGGACAACCGATAACTATCAGCCGACCCGTGTGGAAGGTGTTGACCATGCCGTGTCCATCGATGTCGGCGTGAACAACACTTGCGTAGCAGACGCCGCCGGGGCGGTGAAGTGTTGGGGCACCGACAATCAGTCCGGAGTCGCCGAAGGCCGAGGCTTTGCGATCTCTTCCAAGCGCCCCGAAACGCTCGTCTATCTGGAGAAAATCGAGAGCGTCCAGAACGGCCGGAACTACGCCTGCGGCCGGGATCGCCATGGTGCCATCTTCTGCTGGGGCTCCCTCGGTGCGGT
>JAIEQK010000257.1 GCA_019747795.1 Gammaproteobacteria bacterium
TGCAAGAAGCAGGGTGGAATCGGCGCCGCCGCTGAAGCCGACCACCAGCCGCCGCGCGCCGGCCGTCGCCAGCAGCGCGGTCAGGCGGGCCGCGCAGCGCTCGGCCAGGCCGCGCGCCGCTTCAGCGATCGATGTACTCGCCGATCGCGGCAAAGCGCGCGCGGCGCCTCGACACCAATTCCTCGGGCTTGAGCAGCAGCGGCTCTTCGAGGGCCTGCAGCAGCGCGCTCTTCAGGCGGTTCGCGGCCAGCTCCGGATCGCGGTGCGCACCACCCAGCGGCTCTTCGATGACGGTGTTGACCAGGCCGAGCTTCAGCAGGCTCGCCGAGGTGATGCCCATCGCCTCGGCCGCGTCGGAAGCGCGCTCGGCGCTCTTCCACAGGATCGAGGCGCAGCCCTCCGGTGAGATCACCGAGTAGGTCGCGTACTGCAACATCAGGATGCGGTCAGCGACGCCGATGGCGAGCGCGCCGCCCGACCCGCCTTCGCCGATCACCGCGGCGACTATCGGCGTGCGCAAACCGGACATCACCATGAGATTGCGCGCGATGGCCTCGCTCTGGCCGCGTGCCTCGGCGTCGATGCCGGGATAGGCGCCGGGGGTGTCGATGAAGGTCACCAGCGGCAGCTGGAAACGCTCGGCGAGTTCCATGATGCGCAGCGCCTTGCGATAGCCCTCGGGACGCGGCATGCCGAAGTTGCGCAGCAGGTTGTCCTTGGTGTTGCGCCCCTTCTGGTGGCCGATGAAGGCGATGCCGCGACCGTCCAGGCGGCCGATGCCGCTGACGATCGCCGGGTCGTCGGCGAAGGCGCGATCGCCCTGCAGCTCCTGCACGTCGTCCAACAGGCGCGCGACGTAGTCCAGCGTGTAGGGCCGGCGCGGATGCCGCGCGAGCTTGGAGATCTGCCAGGGCGTCAGGGACGCGAAGATCTGGCGGGTGAGCTCCTCCGAGCGCTTCTTCAGCCGCTCGATCTCCTCGGAGATATTGATCGCCGAGTCGTCGCCGACCCGGCGCAGCTCCTCGATCTTGGCTTCGAGCTCGGCAATCGGCTGCTCGAAGTCGAGAAAGTTGAGATTGATCTGGCCGCCGTCCGGCGCGCGTTCAGCCATGGACGACCGCCTCAGTATTCGACATGCACATGTTGGGCTCCAAAGTGACGCTTCAGCCCTTCGAGCAGGTTCTCGGACAGGTTGACCCGCCACTGCTCGCCGAGCTTGAGCCGGGCACGGGCCTCGGCGCGCGCGTATTCTATGGCTATCGGGCAGCGTCCGGGGGCATGGGGCGTGATCATGCCCTCGAGTTCGCGCACGAAGCCGTTGGCGCAGCTCGCGTCCCGCACGTTCAGCACCAGCGCCCGCGCGAGTCGGTTGCGCGCCTCGTCGATGGTCATGATCTCGTTGGCCTGCACCGCGTGCTCGCCGGAGAACTCGTCGATCGAGCACTCCCCCTCCACCACCACCAGCGCGTCGCTGACCAGCTTCTCGAGGTTGCGCTCGAAGGTGTCCCGGTAGACGGTCACTTCGATGCGCGCGGTGCCGTCATCCAGCGTGACCACCGCCATGCGGCCGCGCCGGGTCTTGATGATGCGCACCGCCATGATCATGCCGGCGATGCGCTTCTTGCCCGGCTTGAGTTCGGCCAGCGAGGAACTGGCGAAGGACGACAGCTCGGCGCGGTAGCGATCGATGGGGTGACCGCTGAGGTAGAGGCCCAGGGTCTCCTTCTCGCAGGCGAGGATCTCCTCCACGGTCCACTCGGCGACGCCCGTGGCATAGGCGATCTCGAGCGGCGGCGGCGCGTCGGCCGCCTCGGTGGCGAGGCCGAAGAAATCCGACTGGCCGGACACCGAGGCCTTGAGATGCTGGTCGGTGATCTGCAGCACCTGGTCCAGCGCCGCCATCAGCACCGCGCGCGCGTGCCCGAAGCAGTCGAACGCGCCGGCCTTGATCAAGGCCTCGAGCGCGCGGCGGTTGATGCGCTTGTCGGCGTTGCGGCGGCACAGATCGACCAGGTCCTTGTACGGACCGTGCTGCTCGCGTTCCTCGACCAGCGCGGTGATTACCGCCTCGCCCACGCCCTTCACCGCGCCGAGGCCGTAGCGGATGGTGCGCTCGTCGGCCACGCCGAAGCGGAAGCCGCAGCGGTTGACGTCGGGCGCGACCACGGTGAGGCCGAGACTACGGCATTCCTCGATGAGGCCCACCACCTTGTCGGTGGAATTCATGTCGGCCGACATCACTGCCGCCATGAAGGCGGACGGATAGTGGGCCTTCAGCCAGGCGGTCTGGTAGGCGACCAGCGCGTAGGCCGCGGAATGCGACTTGTTGAAGCCGTAGCCCGCGAACTTCTCCATCAGGTCGAAGATGTAGGTCGCGTCGTCTTCCTTGATGCCGTTGCCAAGCGCGCCCGAGGTGAACAGCTCGCGCTGCTTCGCCATCTCCTCCGGCTTCTTCTTGCCCATCGCGCGGCGCAGCAGATCGGCGCCGCCCAGCGTGTAGCTGGCCAGCACGCGCGCGATCTGCATGACCTGCTCCTGGTACAGGATCACGCCGTAGGTCGGCTTCAGGATCGGCTCGAGCTGCGGCACCGCGTACTTGATCGCCTGGCGGCCGTGCTTGCACTCGATGAAGTCGTCGACCATGCCGGACTGCAGCGGCCCCGGACGGAACAGCGCGACGAGCGCGATCATGTCCTCGAAGAGATCGGGCTTGAGGCGCTTGATCAGCTCCTTCATGCCGCGCGATTCGAGCTGGAACACGGCGGTGGTGCGCGCGTTCTGCACGAGCTTGAAGGTCGTGGCATCGTCCAGCGGGATCTTCGCAATGTCGATGGCGGTCTCGCCGCTCTCGGCGCGCCTGCGATTGATGTCGCGCACCGCCCAGTCGATGATCGTCAGCGTGCGCAGGCCGAGGAAGTCGAACTTGACCAGGCCGACCGCCTCGACGTCGGTCATGTCGAACTGCGTGACCAGCGCCTCGCTGCCCTGTTCACAGTACAGCGGCATGAAGTCGGTGAGCTGGGTCGGCGCGATGACGATACCGCCGGCGTGCTTGCCGGCGTTGCGCGTGAGCCCCTCGAGCTGCAGCGCGAGCGTCATGATCGCGCGCACGTCCTCCTCTTCGTCCTGGCGACGCTTCAACGCAGGCTCTTCGTTCAGCGCGCGCTCGAGCGTCATCTGCGGATCGAAGGGAATGAGCTTGGCCAGCTGATCGACGAAGCCGTAGGGAAAGCCCAACACGCGCCCGACGTCGCGCACCACCGCCTTGGCCGCCATGGTGCCGTGGGTGATGATCTGTGCCACGCGGTCGCGGCCGTAGCGCGCCGCGACATAGTCGATGACCTCGTCGCGACGGTCCATGCAGAAGTCGATGTCGAAGTCGGGCATCGACACGCGCTCGGGATTCAGGAAGCGCTCGAACAGCAGGTCGTATTCCAGCGGGTCGAGCTCGGTGATGCCGAGCGCGAAAGCCGCCAGCGAGCCGGCGCCCGAGCCGCGACCCGGGCCCACCGGGATGTCGTGCTGCTTGGCCCACTCGATGAAGTCCGCGACGATGAGGAAGTAGCCCGAGAAGCCCATCTTGGTGATGGTCTCGAGCTCGAGTTCGAGGCGCTGGCGATAGACCTCCGCCTGGCGCGCCGCGTCCCTGGCCGGCCGGATGGCGCCGGTCGCGAAGCGCCGCTCGAGGCCCAGCGCCGACTTCTGCCGCACCAGGTCGTCGACGTTCATGCCCTCGCCCACCGGGTACTCGGGCAGGTGGTAGGTGCCGAACTCCAACTCGAGGTTGCAGCGGATGGCGATGTTGACCGAGTTCAAGAGCGCGTCCGGCAGGTCGGCGAACAGCTCGACCATCTCCTCTTCGGTCTTGAGGTACTGCTGCGGCGAGTAGTCCCGCGGCCGGCGTGGATCGGCCAGGGCGCGGCCATGGTGGATGCACACTCGCGCCTCGTGGGCGTCGAACTCGTCGGCGTTCAGGAAGCGCACGTCATTGGTCGCCACCACCGGAATGCCGAGCGGCGGCGCGCACTCCAACATGCACTCGGTGTAGCGTTCCTCGCGCTCGCGGCCGGTACGCATCAGCTCCACGTAGTAGCGATCACCAAAGAGTCCGCGCCAGTGGACGAGGCGCTGCCTGACCTGCTCGGTCTTGCCCTCGTGCGCGAGGCGTCCGACGTCGCCGGCCGGCCCGCCGGAGAGCGCGATGAGTCCGCGCAGGCCGTCGGCGTGCAGCCAGCTCTCCTCGATGCCCGCCACGCCGCCGTGCTGGCCGAAGCGATAGGCCATGGTCAGGAGCTGCGACAGGTTGCGATAGCCCTCGCGGTTCTGGCACAGGAACACCATGCGATAGCGCTCCGCGGCGCCGGCCGCGGGCGTGATCCAGGTCTCGACGCCGATGATCGGCTTGATGCCGGCGGCCTGCGCCGCACGGAAGAACTTAGGAACTGCAAAGACGTTGTTGTGATCGGTCAGCGCCACCGCGCCCATGCCGAGTTCGCGGCAGCGCTCGGCGAGATCATCCACCCGCACGATGCCATCGACGATGGAATACTCGCTGTGCACGTGCAGGTGCACGAAGCGCGGCGCGCTCACGAGCGACCCTCCAGCGCGCGGCGCACCGGGGCAAAGGAGCGGCGATGGATCGCGCTCGCGCCGCAGCGCGCGAGCGCCGCGAGGTGTTCGGCCGTGCCGTAACCCTTGTGCTTCGCGAAGCCATACTCGGGATACAGGTCGTGCAGTTCGTGCATCATGCGGTCGCGCGTGACCTTGGCGATGATCGACGCCGCGCCGATCGCCGCGACGCTGCCATCACCGCCCACCACCGCGCGGGCTCCGCAGCGCAGTGGCGGACAATGGGCGCCATCAATCAGAGCCTCGTGCGGCGTCGGGTCGAGCGCGTCGACCGCGCGCCGCATGGCGAGCAGGGTCGCCTGGAAGATGTTCAGCGTGTCGATCTCAGCGACATCGGCGATGCCCACGCCCACCGCGAGCGCGTCGCGCCGGATCAGGTCGAAGAGCTTGTCGCGCTGCTTCGCGCTCATCTGCTTGGAATCGCCGACACCCGCGATCACCACCTCGCCGAGGATCACGGCCGCTGCCACCACCGGCCCCGCGAGTGGCCCGCGGCCCGCCTCGTCGACCCCGGCAATCAGCACAGTGCTCATGGTGACGGACACAGCTCGAGCACCGCCGCCGCGGCGCGCGGCGCGGCGTCGCAACGCAGGCTGGCGTGGATCTCGGCGGCACGCGCCGCGTAGGCCTCGCGTCGCGGGGCGTCGTCCAGCCACGCGGCCAGCGCATCGCCGATGCGGCGCGGGACGAGGTCGTCCTGGATCAGCTCCGGCACCAGCGCATCCTCGGCCAGGATGTTCGGCAGCGCGATGCGCGGAATGGTCACCATGCGGCGAATTATATGGTAGGTCAGCGGGGCGAGACGGTAGCCGACCACCATCGGCGCGCGGCACAGCAGGGCCTCCAGGGTGGCCGTGCCGGACGCGACCAGGGCGACGTCGGCGGCGGTCAGAACCGTCTGGGCACGGCCGTACACCACCCGGATGGCAAGCCCAGGCGCGCCCGCGGCCAGCGCCCGCTCGAGGCGCGGCACCTGGTTCGCGTGGGCCGCGCAGGCCATCACCGTGAGCGCGCTGCGGCGCCGCGCGAGGTCGGCGG
>JAIEQK010000250.1 GCA_019747795.1 Gammaproteobacteria bacterium
CGCGGCGGTGCTCGGCGCGCTGCTCGCGCTGGCGCGCGAGGAGGCGTCGCTCGGCTACGGCGCGGCGGAGACCATCGCCATGGCGTCGGCCACGCTGGTGGCGGCCGAGTTCGAGCAACAGGCGCTTTCCGCCGATAAGTATGCGCGGGCGAACCAGGCCCTGGACGGCGTCTACGCGGCGGTCGAGGACGAACGCGGCTACCGCGCGAAGACCTTCGTCGCGGCGCTGGACGGTCTCGCCACCGCGCTCGGGAATCAATAGCGCCATGCGCACAGGATCCAGGAACATGAGGCGTCGTATCGCTACTCCATCGCCGGTCGCCCTGCCGCCCCTGTGGCGCGTGCTGGCACTGGCCTTCGGCCTGCTGCTGGCCGGCGCCTTCGGCGTCGCGCGCGCCGAGGAAAGCCCCGACGGTCCGCCGAAGTATCTCGGCGTGGTGACCTGCGCGGGCTCCACCTGCCACGGCGCCGGACACCCGGTGGGCGACGCGCGCATCAACCAGACCGAGTTCCTGACCTGGCATCGCGAAGACGCCCACGCCAAGGCCTACCGCGTGCTGCTCGAAGACAAGGGCAAGCGCATCGCGCAGAACCTCGGGCTCGGTGACGCAGCGTCCGCGCCGGAGTGCCTCGCCTGCCACGCGACCTTCGTGTCCGCCGATGTGCGCGGCAAGCGCTTCCAGCTGTCCGACGGCGTCGGCTGCGAGTCCTGTCACGGCCCGGCGTCGAAGTGGCTCGGCCAGCACGTCACGGGCGAGGCGAGCCGCGAGGACAACATCAAGGCCGGCATGTACCGCACCGAGGAACCGGTGTCGCGCGCCGCGCTGTGCCTGTCCTGTCACCTCGGCAACCAGGACAAGTTCGCCAACCACCGCCTGATGGGCGCCGGCCATCCGCGCCTGTCCTTCGAACTCGACACCTACACCCTGCTGCAGCCCGCGCACTACCGCGTCGACGCGGACTACCGCGCGCGGAAGCAGGTCGCACCCCACGTGCAGGTGTGGGCCGTGGGCCAGGCCGCCGCGGCGCTGCGCACCTTCGAGCTCTTCACCAGCGAAAAGTGGCAGGGCAAGAGCGTGCTGCCGGAGTTCGCGTTCTTCGACTGCCACGCCTGCCATCACGTAGTGAGCGAACCGCGCTGGGCGCCGCGCGCGACCACCGGCCTGCCGCCGGGTGTGCCGCGCGTGAACGACGCGCACGTGCTGATGCTGCTGTATCTGGCCAAGGCCATCGCGCCGGACCTCGCCACGCAACTGCACGACGGCCTGCTGGCCCTGCACAAGGCGAGCCTCGACTCGCGCGAGGCGACGCTCGGCGCGGCGCGCGGCTTGAGTGAGCTCGTGAAGAAGGTGCAGGGCAAGATCCTCGCCCACACCTTCAGCGTCGACGAGACGCGCGCCATGCTGGACAGCATCGTCGCGGGCGGCGTGGCCGGCGATTACCGCGACTACGCCGCCGCCGAGCAGGCGGCGATGGCGGTGCACGCGCTGACCGACAGCCTGGCGGAGGCCAAGGCCCTGGACGACGCGCGGAGCAAGACGCTTGCCCAGCAGATCAAGGTGCTGTACGAAGTTCTCCAGGACCAGAACGCCTACCAGCCGGCACGCTTCAGTGGCGAGATGCAGAATCTCGCCAGCGCGCTGAAGTAGTCGCCATGGCGAGCGAACGCTACACCATCGCCATCGTCGGCGCGGGACCGGGCGGCCTGTCGGCCGCCGCGCGCGCCGCCGAGACCCAGACCTCGCACATCCTGCTCGAAGCGGCGCCGCAGCTCGCCAATACCATCTACCGCTACCAGAAGGGCAAGCACGTGATGGCCGAGCCGGGGCAGCTGCCGCTGCGCGCGGCCATCGGCTTCGAGGCCGGCACGCGTGAGCGCATTCTGGACACCTGGCAGCGCGGCATCACCCAGACCGGCGCCAACGTGCGTTACCGCGCGGCGGTCACCGCCATCGAGGGCGAGCAGGGCGACTTCCACCTCAAGCTCGGCGACGGCGAGGTGATTCGCGCCAAGCACGTGGTGCTGGCCATCGGCCTGCAGGGCAACCTGCGCAAGATGGAAGTGCCGGGCGACGACCTGCCCGACGTGCAGTACCAGTTGGACGACCCGGACGCCTACAGCGGCGAGACCATCGTGGTGGTCGGCGCGGGCGACGCCGCCATCGAGAACGCGCTGGCGCTCGCCGCGCGCAACAACGTCATCATCCTGAACCGCCGCGACGAGTTCACCCGCGCGAAGGACGGCAACCTGCGCGACATCACGCGCGCCATCGACGGCGGCCAGATCGAGTGCATGTACAACGCGAGCCCGAAGGCCGTCACCGCGCTCGAGCGTGACGACCCGTCGCGCAAGCGCCTGCACTTCCAGGTCAAGACCAAGGACGGGCTCGCCGAGGTGCTGTGCGATCGCATCATCGCGCGCCTGGGCGCGCTGCCGCCGCGCGCCTTCGTCGAATCCTGCGGCGTGGTGTTTCCCAGCGAGGACCCGGCCGCCGTGCCGTCGGTCTCGCCGCGCTACGAATCCAACGTGCCTGGGCTCTACATCATCGGCGCGCTCGCCGGCTATCCGCTGATCAAGCAGTGCATCAACCAGGGCTACGAGGTCGTCGAGTTCATCTGCGGGCGCGACGTCGAGCCGGCCGACGAAGGACTGCTGCGCGCCAAGTTCGCGCACGTGCCGGGACTCACCAAGGTCAATCTCGCGATCGTGCAGATCCGCTCGAACATTCCGCTGTTCGCGGGGCTCACGCCGCTGCAGCTGCGCGAGTTCCTGCTCGATTCCGAGATCCGCACGCCCGCCGCGGGCGAGGCGGTGATCAAGATCAACGACTACACCAACACCTTCTTCTCCATCCTGCGCGGCAAGGTCTACATCCAGATCGATCCGGACAACCCGAACCGTACGGTGGAACTCGGCGTCGGACGCTTCTTCGGCGAGATGTCGCTCATCTCCGGCCGGCGCCGCGCCGCGACCATCATCGCCGGTCCGGACTGCGTGCTGATCGAGACGCCGCGGCGCTCGATGAACAAGCTCATCCAGTCGGTGGAGTCGGTGCGCCGCACGGTCGACGAGACCTTCCTGCTGCGCGCGATCCGCATGCACATCGCGCCCGACGTGCCGGACGACGACCTGGTCGAAGTGGCGCACACCGCGCGCATCCGCCAGTTCGCGCCCGGCGAGGCGCTGTTCGAGGAGGGCGATCCGGCGCACTCGCTGCACCTCATTCGTTCCGGCTCGGTGACCGTGTCGCACGAGATAGGCGGGCGCGACATCGTCATCGCCTACCTGCCGTCCGGCAACTACGTCGGCGAACTGGCACTGCTGACCGAATCGACGCGCACCGCGACCGTGCGCGCCGCGGTCGCGACCGAGACCATCGAGCTGCCGGGCGTGGTGTTCCGCGAACTGCTGGCCTGCTTTCCGCATCTCGAGACCGATCTGAAGGCCAAGGCGCAGGAGCGACTCTCCGCCAGCGCGCGCCAGCGCGGCGTGCGCAAGAGCGCCGGCAACATGATCGAATTCCTGGTCGCGCAGGGCATCGGCGAGGCGACCGACGTACTGCTCATCGACGAGTCGCTGTGCGTCGGCTGCGACAACTGCGAGAAGGCCTGCGCCGACACCCACAAGGGCACCTCGCTGCTCGATCGGCGCGCGGGTCCGAGCTACGCGAGCGTGCACGTGCCGACCTCGTGCCGACACTGTGAGCATCCGCACTGCATGAAGGAGTGTCCGCCGGACGCCATTCATCGCACCGCCGAGGGCGAGGTCTACATCGCCGACAACTGCATCGGCTGCGGCAACTGCGAGCAGAACTGCCCCTACGGTGTGATCCAGATGGCGGTCAAGGGCGAGCCCGAGAAGCCGAGCCTGTGGAAGTGGCTGCTGTTCGGCCAGGGCCCCGCGCCCGGCAGCCGGTTGCACAGCGAGGACAAGTCGCAGGCGAAGAAGGCGGTCAAGTGCGACATGTGCAAGGACCAGTCCGGCGGCCCGGCCTGCGTGCGCGCCTGCCCGACGGGCGCGGCGATACGCGTGAGCCCGGCCGAGTTCATGGCCATCGCGCGTTGAGCGCGCCGCGAGCCTGAGCGCCATGCACGAGTCCTACGTCAGCTATCGGAATTTCTTCTTCCTCAAGGTCGCGGCCGGGCTGTGTGCGCTCGCCATCCTGGTCTACGGCCTGCACACCCCGACCGAACCGCCGAACGGCGGCACCTGGCTCGGCTACACGCTCGGCGCGCTCGGTCTCGGCATCATCCTGTGGCTCGCCTGGTTCGGCGTGCGCAAGCGGCGCTACTCCGGAACTCAGGACCGCCTCGTCGCCTGGCTCTCGGCGCACATCTACCTGGGTGGTGCGCTGGTCGTCATCGCGACCCTGCACAGCGGCTTCCAACTCGGCTGGAACGTGCACTCGCTCGCCTACGTGCTGCTGATGCTGGTGATCGGCAGCGGTTTCTACGGGCTCTACACCTACGTGGCCTATCCGCGCATGTTGGCCGCCAACCGCGCCGGCATGACCCGCGAGGCGATGATCGCCGAGGTCGCGGAACTCGATCGCGAGTCGCTGGTGCTGGCCGACGAGGTGGACAAGGAGGCGCACCGCGTGGTGCTGCAGTCCATCGAGGAGACGGTGCTCGGCGGTTCGTGGCTGGAGCAGCTGTTCGGCGATCCGACGCGGCGCTCGGCGAGCGCGGCCCTGAACACCAGCCTCGACGCGGTGAAGAAGAAGATCGAGACGCGGGTCGCGCGCGGCGTGCCGCAGCTCCAGCAGTTGGAAGACCAGGAGGCGACTGCCATCTCTTTCCTCGCCGAACACATGATCGCCGATGGCGGCGGCCCGGAGCGGCTGGAGAAGATCACCCGGCTGTTCGAACTCATCACGCGCAAGCGGGCACTGGTGGAGCGCATCCAGCGCGACATCCAGCTGCAATCACGGCTCGCCTTCTGGCTCCACCTGCACGTGCCGCTGTCCGTGGGGCTGCTGGCGGCGCTGGCCTGCCACGTGATCGCGGTGTTCTTCTACTGGTAGGCGGCGATGCGCATCCTGGTCCGATTCATTCATCACCGCTCCAAGCTGAACGACACGCTGCACGACGTGCCGCTGTCCGGGCCGCGCCTCAAGATCGGCCGCGGCACCGACCAGGACATCCATCTCTCCAATCTGCGCGTGGCGCTGGCCCACGCCGAACTCATCGAAGGCCAGGACGGCAAGATCCGCCTGCAGAGCCATCTCGCCGCCGGTTTTCACTACAACGGCGACATCGTGCAGTCGGCGGTACTGACGCCGGGCGATCGCATCGATCTCGGTGGCCATCAGATCCGGGTCGGCGAGGGCGCGGGCGTGAACCTCGTGCTCGAGATTGCCGAGGACGACTCGAGCCGCGGCCGCGAGATGGAAGCCGCACTCCTGAAGCGCGCGCGCATGGACCTGTGGTCCGCGGGCCTGCGCAAGCGTCCCTGGGCGCTGGGCCTGGCCGGCTTCATCCTGTTCTGCTTCCTCTTGATCCCGGTGATCTCGGCGACCGTGCCGGCGGCCGGCAAGTGGCTGCGCTTCCTGCCGCTCCTGCCCTCCGACCACGCCTGGCAGAGCGGGCGGGTGAGCGATGCCCACGCGCACTTCGGCGTGAACTGCAACGCCTGCCACACCATTCCCTTCGTGCCGGCGCGAAACGGCGCCTGCCTCGACTGTCACAAGGAACAGCCGCATCACGTCGACGCAGCGTTGCT
>JAIEQK010000109.1 GCA_019747795.1 Gammaproteobacteria bacterium
CCGCCCAGCGTCCCCGCTTCGGCGGCGACCTCGGTGAGATGGGCGCCCAGATCCCGCGCCGCGGCCAGGCGCGTCGCCAGGCGCGCATTGGCCTGGCTCATCGGATCCAGCACCAGCAGGAAGTACAGCGCGGCGGCGACGATCAGCGCGCCGACCGTGAGCAGCACCTTCTCCGAATCACTGCGCGCGGCGAACCAGGCGTTCATCAGGAACCCACCTGCACGCGCAGTCGCGCCACGACCTTGCCGTCCGCGGCTTCCGCGCTGACCGTCTCCGCGCCGAGACCGGCGGCGACCAGCGCACCGCGCAGGGCTTCGACCGCGTCCATGCCGGCCACTTCCACGCCGAGTTCGAGGAGCCCGCCAGCGAAGCTTGCCAGCGTCACACGGGTGTCCTCGGGAAATTCGTTCTGGCGCACCGCCTCGATGCGTGCGAGCAGATCGAGCAGACGCGGCGTGGCGGTGCTGCCGCCGCGCAGCGCGGCGAGCGCCTGGTCGGCCTGCACGCGCGGGTTGACAAGGCGCGTGACGTCGGGAAAGGTCGCGCGGAACAGCGCTTCGTTCGCCGCGCTCTGCGCGCGTTCTTCGCGTTCGAGCGCGCTGTGCTGCCAGGCCAGCAGGGCCGGCCAGGCCAGCACCGTCAACGCGGCGACCGCCGCCGCCGCGCGCCACAGCCGTGCCGCCCGCGCGCGCTGCGCGCTCATGCTGGCGGTCTCGAACAGGCGCAGATCCGCTTCGTCAGCGAGCGTCGCGAGCTGCTCGGCGGGACTGAGCGGCGCGCGCCACACCACCTCCAGCCCCTGCAGGGCGGCACGCGGCCAGGCCTCCGGTTCACCGTTCGCCAGCACCACCACACGCGTGGTGTCCGGCAGCTGCTGGCGCAGCAGGGGCAGCAGGCCGGCGAGGCCCGCCAAATCGGTCTTGAACGCTTCGCCCGCGGCGGTCCTGAGCAAAGCCGTGTCGCCTTCCAGCGCGATGGTCCAGCCGTCCTGCGTGCGCGGCAGGCCGCAGGCCTCGGGCAGCACCAGGCGCGGTTCCAGGCCCGCGTCGCGCAGGGCCTCGCCGAGCGCCTCGCGCCAGGCGCGTTCGAGCGCCGCCAGCGCGTAGCGACCCTCGCCCCGCGCGGCCAGCGCGAAATGCAGTTCGTCCAGCGGCTGGGCCAGGCGCTCCTCGGCCGCGAAGGGCGCGGCCTGGCGCGCGGTGCGCAGGTCGGCGACCGGCAGTTCCAGCGTCAGCAGCGTGACCCGCGCGGCATCCACCAGCAGCACGCACTCGCGTCCCGCGAGCGCGGCGGCGAAGGCGGCGAGGCTGTCGCTGCGCGCGCGGCCGTCGTCGTCTCGCCAGTGCAGGCGCGTGCAGTCCTGCGGATCGATCCGTGCGATCAGCGTGTCATTCATCGAACCAGCCCTTGTCGCGGGACAGCACGGTGACGGCATCGCCGCCGGGCCGCGCGAGCAGCGCGCGGGCGGTGAACAGCGAATCGCCGCTCCGCACCTGCATGCGCAGGTTGAAGTACTGGGAATTGACCGCGAGTCCCTCGCTCACCACCGGCCGGCCGGCGACCATCGGCAGGGCCATGAGCTCGGCGACGCTGCGCAGCGGGCGCACGCGTCGCGTCTGCTCGATCATCTCCGCGGTCGAACGATCGAAAGCCGGACTCAGGCTCATCAGCACTTCGATGGGCGCGGTGTTCAGGTTGATGGGTGTGGTCATGGGCAGCACGGTGACGAATTTTCGCAGCTTCTCATAGGTCTTGGCATCGATGCCGCGCACCAGGCGCAATTCGCTCACGTCGGCGAAGGCGCGGTTGGCCGCGCGATAGGGCGGCGACTGGCGCATGTAGTAGTCGTCCTCGGCGCCGTTCGGAAAGCGCGTCTCGCTGTCCGCGTCCAGCCAGTCGAGGATCGCCGGCAGCACCGCGTCGTCAATCTCCAGCGTGCGCAGCAGGAGCGCGAGGCGCGCCACCGCGACCTGCTGCTCGCTCAAGGTGAGGCCCTGGCCCTCCGCGCCAGCGCCGGTCGGCATGCCGGGCCCCACCACGCCCGGCAAGCTCGCGAGCGCCATCATGGCGAGGCTGTCGCCGCCCGGCGCGGCGGCGTCGTCGGCGCCGCCCGGGGCGATGCGACGTTTGCGCGACTCGAGGCCGCCGCCCGCCCCACCCCCCAGCGCGGCGTCCTCCCCTGCCGAGGCGTCGCGCGCGGGCGGCGGGGGCGTGTCATCGGCCTGCGGGGGCGCGTCACCGCCCGCGGCGATCACGTCCGGCGTGAACGCGATGTCGCGTAGGTTGAACAGCGCCTGCGCATCGCGCAGCGTCGCGTTGCCACGGCCTTCCGCACGTTCCACCAGCAGGGGCACCTGCGCCCACAGGTCGTCCTCGGCGTCGAAGGCCTCGCCGCGCGCGTCGCGGGTCAGCGCGCGGCGCGCCTCGTCCTCCAGCGCCTCGAACAGCGGCGTCGCCGCGCGCGCCTCGAAGCCACGCGCGGTGGCAGCGATGCCGTGCGCGCTGCGCAGCCCGATGCTGGCCGCGAGCGCCACCACCAGCACCACGATCACCAGCGCGCCGAGCAGCGCCATGCCGCTTTGCCGCGCGCGCATCAGCCCGGTCCCTCGAGCACGCGCCGCAGCGTGCGTGCATCGGCGAAGCGCAGGCGGAACTCGAGGCCGCGCGGCAGGCCGTCGGCCGCCACCTGGTTCTCGTCCCGCGGCCAGAACGGCGTCCAGGTCTCCCCGTCGAAGAAGCGCAGTTCCAGCGCGCCGACCTCCTTCAGCAGGCGCTGGCTGCGAAAGCCGGTGTCGGGGGTGCGATCAAGCACGTCCCACACGTCGCGGTAGAGCGCGCCGTCCTGCAGGCGGTAGCGCACCCGGCGCAGCGCCGGCTGGCCGTCGTCCACCAGGTCGCCGACGCGGCGCGTGAAGGTCAGCAGATCGCCGCGCAGGCCGGCGCGCAGGGCCGGCTCGGACTCGCCGAGCGCGTCGCGCACGCCGCGCGGCGCCAGCGCGCCGAGGTCCTGCTCCATCACGCTCACGGCGTGACGCAGCGCCGCCTGCCGCGCGCTGCTCGCGGCCAGGCCGGCATCGAGTGACATCACCTGGCGCAGGCCACCGTAGGCCATGGTCGAGAGCACCGCGAAGATCGCCACCGCGACCAGCAGTTCGAGCAGCGTGAAGCCGCGCGTCGGGCGCGTCATTCGGTGCTCCGCGTCTCGCGTTCGACGTACAGCCGCGCGAGCGGCGCCGCACGGCGTCCGCCGTCCCGCACGTCGACCGTGATCCCGAAGCGCTGCGGCGGCGTGACTTCGGGCGCATCGGGATCCTCGCGCAGCGACTCGCGCGGCGGCTGTGGCAATTCGCGCACCACGAGTTGCACCTGCAGGCGCCGGCCGAGGATCTCCTCCACGCCCTGGCGCTTGTCCGCGACCAGCCCCCGATGCTCGAGCAGGTACTGGGCGAGGACGTTGCTCGCCGCCCACTCGGCCACCTGGCGGCGTTCGAGATGGGCCTGGCTCGCGATCGCCTCGCGCACCAGGCCGAGCACGCCGCCCAGCACGGTCGCGACCAGCGCGAGCGCCACCAGCACTTCCAGCAGGGTGAAGCCCGCGGCGCGGCGCATCAGGACGGCGGCCCGACCCAGTCCGCGACGAACACGCCGTCCTGGTCGTCGCGAAAGCGGTAATGCTCACGCGCGCCGCGCGCGCCGAGCACGACCGCGCCGATGCGCGTCTCGCCGTCCGGCAGGCACACCACCGCCGGTCGCGTGCCACCGGCACGCGCGAGCGCGATCTCGAGTCCCGTGGGCAGGCGATGCAGATCCAGTTCGCCGCGCGGCGTGAGACGCGGCTGCCAGCGGCCACGGTAGTGTTCGAAGCCATAGGCCTCGCCGCGCAGGCGAATGCCGACCGGTGCGCCTGACAGCACCGCGCTGTCGCGGCATTCCTCGAGCGCCAGGACGAACTCGCGCGCTTCCGCCGCGAGCGCCTCGCCGCGACGATCGGGAAGCGCCAGGCGCACCACCACCAGCAGCACGCCGATGATGGCGACCACCACCATCACCTCGAGCAGGGTGAAGCCGCGCGGCGCGCGGCGGTCCGCGCTATTGCGTGGTCCAGTTGCCGATGTCGGCATTGAACCCCTCGCCGCCGGGTATGCCGTCGGCACCATGGGAATACAGATCGAAATTGTTGTGCTGGCCCGGATAGAGGTACTGGTAGTCGCCGCCCCAGGGATCCTTGGGCACCGCCTCGATGTAGCCGTCCTCCTTGTAGCGCGCGCCCGGCGGCAGGCCGGCGGGCTTGCGCACCAGCGCGTCGAGGCCCTGCTCGGTGGTGGGATAGGTGAGATTGTCGAGCTTGAACAGATCGAGCGCCGCGCCGATGGCGCGCAGGTCCTGCTGGGCGCGCACCACGCGCGCCTCGTCCGGACGGCTCATCACGCGCGGCACGACGATCGCGGCGAGGATGCCGAGGATCACCACCACGACCATCACTTCGATGAGCGTGAAGCCCGAGGAGACGCGACGGTGCGGTGGCATGCAAGGGGTACGGCCCACGGACTCTTCCTCTGACGCTCTACGATGGCGGGCTAGTGTAACCGTGCCACTTGGAGGCGTCATGACCGCGCGCTGTGCCACAAGTCACTCCGCCGTGCGAGGGCGGCGTGCCGGAACTTCATGCTTTCGGTCCGGTCGTCCCAACCAGTAGAATCGAGCCGTGGCCGGCCCTCGCCGCCGGATGCGAAAGTAGGCAAGGTGGACATCAGAACCGAGACCCGCGCGGCCATCGTGCAGCTGCGTGACTACGTGACACGCCGCATCCTCGGCCAGGACCACCTGGTGGAACGCATGCTGGTGGCGCTGCTCGCCGACGGCCACCTGCTGGTGGAGGGCGCGCCGGGCCTGGCCAAGACGCGCGCCATCAAGGTGCTGTCGGAAGGCATCGAAGGCGAGTTCCATCGCATCCAGTTCACCCCCGACCTGCTGCCGGCCGACCTGACCGGCACCGAGATCTACCGTCCGCAGGACGGCAGCTTCACCTTCCAGCAGGGCCCGCTGTTCCACAACCTGGTACTGGCCGACGAAGTGAACCGCGCGCCGGCCAAGGTGCAGTCGGCGTTGCTCGAAGCGATGGCCGAGCGCCAGATCACCATCGGCCGCGTGTCCTATCCGCTGCCGGAACTGTTCATGGTGATGGCGACCCAGAATCCGCTGGAGCACGAGGGCACCTATCCGCTGCCCGAGGCGCAGCTCGATCGCTTCCTCCTGCACATCCTCATCGACTATCCACGCCACGAGGACGAGAAGCGCATCCTGCATCTCGCCCGCCAGGAAGCCGCGAGCAGCGCGCCCCACGCGCTGTCGGCCTCGCCGGTGGTGGACCAGGCGCAGATCTTCGCGGCGCGTCGCGAGGTGCTCGAGGTCTACATGAGCGAGGACGTCGAGAACTACCTGATGGAGATCGTCTTCGCGACCCGCGCGCCGGCCGCCTACGGCAGCGATCTCGCCGGCTGGCTCGCCTATGGCGGCAGCCCGCGCGCCACCATCGCCATCGATCGCGCGGCGCGCGCCCACGCCTGGCTGCGCGGCCAGGACTTCGTCGGCCCGACCGACGTGCAGGACGTGGCGCGCGACGCGCTGCGCCACCGCGTGATCCTGAACTACGAAGCGGCCGCCGACGGCGTCACCCCGGATCGATTCATCGGCCAACTGCTGGAGCGCATCCCGGTACCCTGAGTGGGGCCGGTCACCGCGTCGCATGCGCGCCGCCCACGCTGCCTCACTCGCGCCCGCCGCCACCGGCCGCGAGCGCGTCGAACCCCAGCTCCGCGAACTGCTCGCGCTGGCTGCGCAGGCCGGCGCGCTGCCACCCTGGACCCGCGCCATCCGCAACCGCAGCAGCGGGCCCTTCCTGTCGCGCTTCCGCGG
>JAIEQK010000075.1 GCA_019747795.1 Gammaproteobacteria bacterium
GATGCCGCCGGCGAGCGCGCTCGCCACGAGCCCGAGACCGCCGCCCATGAGCGCGCGCCGCGCATCGTGGCGGAGCCCGGTGCTGGCGTCCGCGATCACCGCGGCCAGCAGGGTGTTCAGCGCCGCGAGCACGGCGAGCGCCGCGGCCGAGGGCAGGATCAGCGTCCAGGGCAGGTGGGCGAGACCCGTCAGCGACAGGCCGAAACTGTCGGCCTGAAAGCCTGCAAGGCGGCCGATGAGCCACGCGGCGGGCGGCGTGCCCCCGTGCAGCGCCACCAGCGCGTGAAAGGCCAGCGTGCCGAGCACGAGCCCGGCGATGGGGCCGGGCAGGCGCGGCAGCAGCCGTGGCGCGAGCTTCACGCCGGCGATGGTGATCAGCGCGACCGCCGCGGGCAGCCAGCGCCAGTCGCTCCAGTCGGCGTCCAGGCCGTGGGCGCCGAGGGCCTTCACCTGCGACTTGATCATGAGGATGGCCGAGCCGGTCATGAAGCCGCTGATGACCGAGGACGGGATGTACTTGACGAGCTTGCCGCCGCCGGCGAGGCCGATGGCGAACTGCAGGGCGCCCGCGGCCAGCACCACCGCCGCGATGCCGAGCAGGAGATCGCTGCCGTGCAGCCCGGTGGCGGACAGCGTGGCCGTGGCGCTGCCGAGCAGCACCAGCGCCGGGCCGGTGGGGGCGCTGATCACGCCGGGCGCGCCGCCCACCAGGCCTGACAGCAGGCACAGCGCGGCGGTGGTGACGAGACCGGCGTAGGCGCCGCTCGCCGCGTCGGCGCCGGCGGCAGCGAACAGCGTGACGCCGAAGGCCATGGCCTGCGGCAGCAGGATGGCAGTGGCGGCGAGCGCGCCCCAGGCGTCGCCGGCGGTGGGACGCGCCGCGGGCGCGTTCATGCGGGAGGGCGGATGCTCATCGGCTGAAGCCTAGGCCCGCGTCTCGCGCTCGACCTGACCTGGGTCAGGCGCGCGGCTTCAGCGTGCCAGCACCTGCTCGACCAGCGTCACCCAGTAGCTCGCGCCGATGGGGATGACGTCGTCATTGAAGTCGTAGGTCGGGCTGTGCAGCAGGCAGCCGCCGGCGCCCGGACCGTTGCCGATGAAGGCATAGCAGCCGGGCTTCGCTTCCAGCATGTAGCCGAAGTCCTCGGAGCCCGTCACCGGTTCGACGGCGGTATCGACCCGCGCCTCGCCGACCACCGCGGCGGCGGCGCGCGCGGCGATGGCGGTCTCCTGCGCGGAATTCACCGTGGGCGGGAAGCGCTGCGCGTACCACCACTCCAGGCGGCAGCCGTGGGCGGCGCACAGGCCCTCGGCCAGCTGTTTCATGCGGGCTTCGAGCGTGGCGCGCACGCCCTGGCTGAAGCAGCGCACCGTGCCGCGCAGCACCACGGATTCCGGGATCACGTTGTAGGCGTCGCCGCCATGGAACTGGGTGACGGTGACCACCGCCGGCTCGGTGGGCTTCACCGTGCGCGACACCAGGGTCTGCCAGGCGCCCACCAGCTCGGCGCCGACCACGATGGGGTCGATGGCGAGGTGGGGTAGGGCCGCATGGCCGCCCTGGCCGAAGATCTTCACCTCGAACACGTCCATCGCCGCCATCTGCGCGCCGACCCGCATGCCGATCTGCCCGATCGGCATGCCCGGCCAGTTGTGCAGGCCGTACACCGCCTCCATCGGGAAGTCGGTGAAGAGCCCGTCGTCCATCATCGCCTTGGCGCCGGCCTCGCCTTCCTCGGCCGGCTGGAAGATGAAGTGCACGATGCCGTCGAAGGCCTTGGTCCGGGCGAGATGCTCGGCAGCGGCGAGCAGCATGGCGGTGTGGCCGTCGTGCCCGCAGGCGTGCATCACGCCGGCATGCCGCGAGCGGTGGTCGAAGGCGTTCATCTCCTGCAGCGGCAGCGCGTCCATGTCGGCCCTGAGCCCGATGGAGCGATCGCTGCTGCCGGCCTTGATGGTGCCGACCACGCCGGTCTTGCCGAGTCCGCGCACGATGGGAATGCCGAAGGACTCGAGCTTGGCCGCGACGAAGTCGGCGGTGCGGTGCTCGTTGTAGGCGAGTTCCGGGTGGGCGTGGATCTCGCGCCGCCAGGCGGCGTGTTCCGCGCGGCGCGCGGTGATGGCGTCGATGAGCTGCATGACATGGGACCTCGGCACTACGCCCACCCTCGGGATGGAGGGTGGGCGAGTTGGACAATGCCGAGGAGGTTAGGCGGAAACCGGCGACAGGCGCAACGCGCCGGGAAGGCGCCTCAAATGCGAGAGATTCTTACTAAAGTCCCTCGGCGCCACGTCGATACTGAATGTGCGAAATTCACGAAAACAGGGACCAACCATGACAACGAACGTCAGCTTCCAGACCGCCTCCGAGCGGCTGCGGCTCGCCCTGCCCCTCATGTCCAAGTACCAGATCCCCGTCGCGCCGCTGAACTACGCGGTCTGGTACGAGTACGTCGCCGGCACCAGCCCGGTACTCAAGGACGCTATCGACCGGCTCGTCGCTACCGAGCAGGCAATTGATGAGAAGACCACGCGCGATCTCTACCAGCGCTATGTCGATCCCTCCGACCAGACCCGGGTGGAGGCGGCGCAGCGCACCGTGCGCCGATTGCTGGAGGCGGTCTCGCACTCGCTGGACGCGGCCGGCAGCGAGGTCAGCCGCTACGAGCAGAGCCTGCAGGAATGCGCGGCGCAGCTCTCCACCGACATCGAGGCCGACGAACTGCGCGGGCTGGTCAGCAACCTCATCGCCAGCACCCAGCAGGTGAACGCCGGCCACAGCGCGCTGCAGCGACATCTCGAAGAGAGCAAGAAAGAGGCCGACGCGCTGCGCGAGGAGCTCGCCAAGGTACGCATCGAGGCGCACTCCGACGCGCTCACCGGGCTCGCCAACCGCAAGGGTTTCGAGGAGCGCTGGCGCGCGCTCGAGGCCAGCGAGGACTTCCGCGACAACCCGCACTGCGTCTTGATCGGCGACATCGACAAGTTCAAATCGATCAACGACACCTACGGCCACCTGTTCGGCGACAAGATCCTCAAGATCGTCGCCAAGGCCTTCTCCAACCTCACCAAGGGCAAGGACCTCGCCGCCCGCTTCGGTGGCGAGGAGTTCATCATCCTGCTGCCGGAAACGCCGCTGAACGGCGCCGTGGCGCTCGCGGAGAATATTCGCAAGAGCATCGAGAAGGGCCGCGTGTTCAATCCCAAGACCGGGGAAGAAGTGGCCCGTGTGACCATCTCCATCGGTGTCACGCAGCTCAAGCACGGCGAGAACGTCGATGACGCCATCGCCCGTGCCGACGAGGCGCTCTACCGCGCGAAGGAAGGCGGGCGGAACCGCGTTGAAGTCGCCGCCGAGGCGCCGCCGCTGCGCGCGGCGAGCTGAGGCTCGCGCTGTAGGGCCGATTTCAATCGGCCAACTCGGACCCAGGACGAAAGGCTGTGCATGGCGGGTTGAAACCCGCCCTACAGGGCCTATATCGAACGACCAGCGCGCTTATCCCCCGAAATCGTGGCGGATGCGCACCGCGCCGAACACGTTCAGATCCGGTGCCGGCTCGAAGTAGCGCTGGTTCGCTTCCTGGATGCGGATGTTCTGGTTGTAGTCGGCGTCGAACAGGTTGTTCACGCCGAAGCTCGGCGTGACCATCGTCGTGCCGACCCGCACGTCGCGGCCGATGACGAGATTCGCCACGTTGTAGTCCGGCACCTTCACGCTGTTCGCGTTGTCGGCATAGAGACTGCTGACGTGGTTCAGGTCGAACTTGGCGAACCAGCCCGCGTCGTGCTGGTAGGCGAGCTCCATGTAGAAGTTCTGCGACGGCAGGCCGGGCAGCGTGTTGCCCTCGATGTTCGGGAACTTGGCGAAGCGATCGAAGCTGAAGTCCGAGAAGGTGTAGGCGCCGGTGAAACGCAGCCCGGCGTAGAGATCGGCCGTGATGCTCGCTTCCAGCCCGCGCCTCTCGGTGTCGGCGTTGTTGAAGAACGCCCGCCCGTTCTTGTTCTCGACCGTCGTCACCTCGTCCTCGATGTCCATGTCGAAGAACGCCAGCTGGTAGGTGAAGCGGTTCATCACCAGGCCCTTGAAGCCGAGCTCGTAGCCGCGCGTGCGCTGCGGTGCGACGTTGGCGAAGCCGCCGGTCTGCAGATCCGCCTGGCGAGCGAACTCGGTGAAGGTCGGTGTCTCGAAGGCGGTGGCGTAGTTGACGTAGAAGTTGACCGCGGGCGTGAAGCTGTAGGACGCGCCCAGCATCGGGTTCACCTCGTCGAAACCGAGCGAGGAGGACTGGTTGCCGTTGCCGAGGAAGCGATCGTCGACCGAGAAGCGGATGTGGTCGTAGCGCAGGCCCGCCTGCACGGCGAGCTTCTCGGTGACGTTGAACTCCTCCTGCAGGTAGACACCGACGGTGTCCGCGTTCTCGTCCTGGTCGAAGCCGAGCGCGCCGCGTACGCCACCCAGGTTGGTGTAGCGCTTGCGATCGTCGGTCATGGTGTCGGCTTCGAAGCCAATCGTCACGCGGTTGGCGTGGCCGAACAGCGCGGTGGAATTGCTGTACTGCCCGCCGCCGCCATAGAAGAAGCGACGGAAGGTCACCGCGCCGCCGACGTCGGCCGGCAGGAAGCCGTCGAAGTCGCGCCAGTTGTAGTAGTTGCGGAATTCCAGGCTGTGCACGCCCATGGTCTTGCGCCAGCTCAGGCCGACCTTCTGCTCCTGCACGTCCTCGCCGGCATGGAAGTCGATGTTCCGCTGGCGCGAAGCGCGCCGGCCGAGGTCGCGCACGTCGGCCGCCGCCAGGCCGCCGGGGTCCTGTGCAGTCGGCGCGTTGGCGCCGCGCAGGATCAGCTGGCCCTGGGAGCCATCGGCGAAGGTGTAGCCGAACTTGCCGTTGACGATGCCCTGCCGCGTCTTGGCGTTGTCGCGGTAGCCGTCGTAGTCGAGGTAGTTGCCGTTCAGGTAGTAGTTGAACGCGCCGACCCGGCCGCCGCCCTTCACGAGGTAACGATCGAGCCCGTACTGGCCGAAGATCGTGCCCGCCTCGACGAAGGGCACGTCCGGGCCGGACTGGGTCTGGATGTTGATCACGCCGCCGGCCGAGGCGCCGTACAGCGCCGCCGCCGGGCCGCGCAGCACTTCGATGCGCGCGATGTTGGAGAGATCGAGGTCGTCCAGCGAGGTCTGGCCGTCGGCGACCGTCGAGGGCAGCCCGTCGACGTAGACCTTGATGCCGCGAATGCCGAAGTTGGCGCGCGCGCCGAAGCCGCGAATCGAGATGCGCAGATCCTGCGACGAGTTGTAGCGCCCTTGAAAGAACATGCCGGGTACGCGCAGCAGCGATTCGTCGAGACCGAGCATCGCGCGCCGCTGGATGTCGTCGGCCTCCACCGTCGACACCGAGACCGGCAGGCTCAGCAGGTTGCGCTCGACGCGCGTCGCCGACACGGTGAGTTCTTCCAGCGCCTGCGCGGCGCCGCTCGTCAGCAGCGTGACTCCGGCCAGGACAACGCCCACACGCCGACCTGCTGCCGGCACGACTCCAATGCTCAAGACTTGCTCCCCATCGCACGACGGCCGCGCGGGCCCGCGCCAAGAAAATCAGGTGATTCGGTCAGCGCGCTTGATCGAGGTCACGCGCCGGGCGCGTAGTGTAACGGGGCGAGCGCGGTGGGGCATCCCTCTTCGAGGCGACGGCAGTGGCCACATTCGCGCGATGATCGCCGGCGTCATCTCCGCGAGAACCTGCGTCCGTGGGCTTCGCCGAGCGCCGGTGGACCCTCGCTTTCGCGAGGGTGACGGGATTGGAATGCCCTGCGGCTCATCCAGCCTGTCATCGTCATTCCTGCGCAAGCAGGAATCCATGGGCTTTGCCAACCGCCGATGGATCCCCTCTTTCGCGGGGGTGACGTTGTAGTGAGTGACCACGAAGACCGTCAGGCGCCCATCGACCAACCCAACCCGTCATTCC